>NZ_JBSFVU010000011.1:0-291677 GCF_053592475.1 Streptomyces sp. NPDC002671 | reverse complement strand
GGCTCACCCGTGGCGTGGACCCTGACCACCTGGCGCAGGTCCTGGTCGCCGGACTCCCAGAGCGCGTGTACTCACCTCGGTCCTTCGTCCAGCGCCGGCTCATCGACAAGATGCCGCCCCTACCCGCCGCCCCCGAAACCCGCGCGCCCCGCACCCTCATGGAATGCACCGACTGCGGCGTACCGGGA
The DNA here is from genome assembly GCF_053592475.1 of Streptomyces sp. NPDC002671. NCBI lineage: Bacteria > Bacillati > Actinomycetota > Actinomycetes > Kitasatosporales > Streptomycetaceae > Streptomyces > Streptomyces sp. NPDC002671. The sequence goes on along the minus strand of NZ_JBSFVU010000011.1, from coordinate 291,489 downwards.
CGCCCGGAGGCGCTGCCCGGCGGGCTCTGCAAGGGGTGCCGCAGCGGCGACGCAGTACGGGAACCCGTCCGCTCACCGACTCCACCGAGCGTGACCCTCACCTCCGATGGCGTCCGTGCCCGCGCCGCCGGCATCCGCCGCACCCTCATCGGCGTACCGGCAACTTGAGCCATATGCGCTCACGCCACCCGCGTCGCCCCCGCGAACGGCATCAGGTCGACCGGGGCCAGCCGGACCGGGGCCGACGGGTTCGGGGCGTGGATCATCTGGCCATCGCCCACGTAGATGCCGACGTGGCTGATCCCGGAGTAGAAGAACACCAGGTCCCCGGGCTGGAGTTGGGGGCGGGAGATGCGTCGGCCGGCGTTGATCTGGGCGTACGTGGTGCGTGGCAGGGAGACGCCGGCGGAGCGGTAGGCGGCCTGGACCAGGCCCGAGCAGTCGAAGGCGTTCGGGCCGGTCGCGCCCCACACATAGGGGCTGCCGAGCTTGCCGTAGGCGTACGCGACGGCCGCCGCCGCGCGGGAGTCGGGGGCCGTGACGGAGCCCGTGCGCACCGGCGCCTCCCGGGTGCCCGGGGACGACCGTGAGACGTGCCCGGTGGTGCCCTCGGCGCCGGTGACCTGCGCGCGCTCGCGCGGGGTGAGCCGCGCCAGTAGCCGCCGTGCCTCGGTCAGCTTGCCGGTGATGGTCTTCTTCTGCCGCTTCAGCTCCGCCTGCCGGGAGCGGAGCGACGTCAGCTCGGTCCTGGCGGCGCTGTGCAACTGCTTGATCTCCCGCAGTTGTTCACGCACCCCGGAGACGGCGGTGGCCTGCCGGTGGCCGGCCCGCTCCGCGAACGCGGCCCCGTCCAGATACCGGTCCGGGTCGCTGGACAGCGCCAGCTGCCAGGCGGGGTCGATGCCGCCGTCGCGGTACTGGGCCGCCGCGATCGAACCGAGCGAGTCCCGGGCCGCGTTGAGCCTCTGCTGCTTGCGGGCGGTCTCGTCGCGCAGCGTGTTCAGCCGCCGCTGGGCCGCGTCCGCCTTCTCCTTGGTGCCGTCGTACTTCTCGGTGGCGGCCTCCGCCGCCTCGTACAGCTTGTCCACCTTGGCCTTCACCTGCGTGGGAGTCAGCTGCGGTGCGGCGTGTCCCGTTCCGTCGAAGCCCGTCGCGGTGGCCGCGCCCGCGATGGCGAGCGTGAGGGCCGTGCGGGCCGTACCGCCACTGAGTGAGCGCTGTCGGGGCTTGCGGTGCGCTGCCACCTGGACCGTCACGTCCTTTCGTACGCCTTGTGCGGCCGAGGAGCGATCGGCGCGTCCGGCGGCGGCCCGCACGGGGGATCGGGCCGTCGCCGGACTTTTCTCGGCGGGGGTGGCCGACTGTCGCCCCTGGCCGGGCGGCGTGGGAAGCCGGTCACCTGGGGGAGGACGCTAGGCCGGACGGTGACGGGTTGGTAACGCGGTGTACGGAACTGGCCCTGACGGGCCGGGATGTGACCGTATGCGACCGCGTTCCCGGTCCGGAGCCGTCGCCTTCGCGCAGCGTGGTGACCGAAGCGAGGAATGCCGGGCCTCCGGAACTGGTGGGGTGCTATGGAGCGGATATATGCAAGAGCATGGATGCGGGCAGGCGCCCCGGGGACGCCCCGCGGATGCGCCCTGATTAGGCTCCGGCCTCATGGACGTACTCATCCACATCTTCGTCGGCCTGCACATCATCGGCATCGCGGCGCTGCTGGGCGGATTCATCACCCAGATCAAGGCCATGGGCCAGGGCACGGCACGGTTCGTGCCCGGGATGCTGCACGGCGCGCTGACGATGCTGGCCACCGGTGTGATCCTGGTCGGCCTCCACCGGGCCGGCGACGACGACCACCACCTCAACTACCTCAAGATCGGCTTGAAGCTCGCTCTGCTCGTCGTGATCCTCGGGCTGGTCTACGTGAAGCGTGACGAGGAGAAGGTCGACAAGAGCGTCTTCGGGCTGGTCGGCCTGCTGACCACGACGAACATCTTCATCGCCGTGCTGTGGACCTGACGTTCAGCGCCCTGACCTGACGGCGGCGCGAGCCGTCGGCACCGCGCCGGCGGCGACCGCGAGCCAGGCGGCCACCGCCACCCACGTCAGGACCCGCCCCGGCCCCTTCAGCCATGGAACGTCCACCGTGGCGGCGACGGCCAGCGTCGCCGCCGCCGTCATTCCCATCGGGAACACGGTCGCCCACCGCCGTACGTCGTAGCCCGGGCGCGGCCGGACCAGTTCGGCCGCCAGCAGCACGAGGTACCAGGCCACATCCAGCACGAGCAGGGCGACCGTCAGCGTACGCAGCGTCCCCCGGTCGTCGACGTTCCACAGGTACAGCCGGGCACTGTCGGCGGAGAGCAGCTTCGCCCCGGCCAGCGCCGAGATGGCGAGCGCCCCGCCCGCGATCCAGTGGTCCCCGGCCCCTTCCAGCACCTGCCGCGACTCGAACCGGGCCAGGGCGACGCAGTAGAGCACCAGCCCCAGGAAGAACATCACCAGCGCGGCGTGCGCGAGCCACGCCGTCGCCTCGGCCGCGGCCAGCGTGGCGCCCAGTACGGCGAGACCCTGTGTGGCCACACAACACAGGAACACCGCTCCCGGCATGCGCCGCTCCCAGCGCCGTACGACGAGAACGAACAGCACGGGCCAGAGCAGCGCCGCCAGCGCGAGCAGCGCCTCGGCCAGGGTCTGCCGGCCGAGCGTGGAGAGCCGGGTGCCCAGGACGGTCGTCGCGGCCACGGCGGTGAGCGCCCCGGGACTCCCGGCCTCGGCCAGCCAGCGCCGCCGCTGCCCCGCCAGCCGTACGACGAACTCCGCGCCCAGCCCCAGCCAGGCCACGCAGGTCAGCCCCAGGAAGACCCGGGACAGCCCCTCGTCGCCCGTGAGCTGCAGCCCCACCGACACGATCCCGGTCGCCATCACCGCGGCCCCGGCCGCAGGCGACCGCCGCGCCGACCAGGCACGCAGGGAGGAGAGGCGGGACATGCGCCCGATGCTAGGCCCTGTCGTCAAATTCCCGCCTGCCGCGCGACGCCTGGCACGCGCATCTGCCGCGTTGTCGTCAGTCGCCGACGCTCCCCCACGCTCGGCTTCGCTCGCGCGGGGGGACCCCCATCGTCGACTCCCTCCTCCGCCTTGCAGCTGCACGCACCAGACGCCGCGCGGCCCGCCCTCCGGGCGGACGACGGGAATTTGACGACAGGGCCTAGAGAGGGACGCGGCTGTTCAGGGCGGGGCGCGCGGGCGTACGCCCCGCCCTGAGCCGGTCGTGCCACGCTCCTGTGCCGGTCACGCTCCTACGCCGGTCGCACCACGCTGTGGATGATGGACGTGCCGCCGTAGTAGACCGACTCCTCGCGGACGTACGCGCCCGGCTTGGGGGCGTGGATCATCATGCCGTTGCCTATGTAGAGGCCGACGTGGCTGATGTCGTCGTAGAAGAAGATCAGGTCGCCGGGGCGGGCGTCGGCGAGGGAGACCGTGGTGCCCACCTTGACCTGGTCCCAGGTGGTGCGCGGGAGGCTGACGCCGGCGGCCCGCCAGGAGGCCTGGGTGAGGCCGGAGCAGTCGTAGGAGCCGGGGCCCGTGGCGCCCCACACGTACGGCTTGCCGATCTGGGCGCGGGCGAAGGCGATCGCCTCCGCGGCCTTGGTGTCGTAGGAGCCGGAGGTGGTCGAACCGCCGGAAGAGGTGGATCCGCCGGACGAGCCCGAGGTGTCCGAGGAGCCCGACGAGCCCGAGGACGACGGGGACGGCGAAGACGAGGGCGACGGGGTGCTCTGCTGTGCCGCCCGCTGGCGCGCCGCCTGCTGCTTCGCCAGCTCGGCCGCCTTGCGGGCCGCCTCCTCCGCCTTCTGCTTCTCGATCGCCGCCAGGCGCGCCTTCTCCTCGGCCGTCAGCTTGGACAGCAGCTCACGCGCGGTGGCGAGCTTCTTCTGGACGGTGGCCTTCGCCGTCTGCAGGTCGTCCTGCGTCTTGGTCAGCGTCTGGAGGCTCGTCGCGGCCTCCCGGCGCTTCTTCATGGTCGCCGTCTGTTCCGTGACGAAGTCGTCGACCGCGCTCTTCTGACGCGAGGTCAGCCGGTGCATCAGCTGGCTCTGGTCGAAGTAGTCCTGCGGATTGCTCGCGAGCAGGAAGGTGGCCGTGTCCGGCACGGTGGTGCCGGTGCGGTACTGGGCGGCGGCTATGGTGCCCAGTTCCTCGCGGGCCGTGTTGAGGCGTTCCGTGCGCTTCGCGACATCGTCACGGAGGCTGTCGGCGCGCACGCGCTCCTTGCCGGCGCGCTCCTTGGCCGCGTCGTACTTCTCGGTCGCCGACTCGGCCTGCCGGTAGAGATCGTCGACCTTCTTCTGCACCTCCTCCACGCTCGGCTTCCCCTTGTCGGCGGCGGGGGAGGCGTTCGCCGTCTGGGAGAGGACGGCCACGGAGGTCAGTGCGGCGGTGGCGAGGACGGGGGCGCGGAGGCCTGCTGTACGGGGCCCGACGGGGCGCGGCTTGCGGTGCGACGCCAAGGGAGGCGACTCCTTCCATGCGCCGCCTACCGGGTTAGCTGTCGGGTTCGGGCGGTGCGTTCGGAAGGGTTGCCCTACGGCCCCCTCCCGGTGGGAGGCGGCCGATTCACCCCAGAGGTCGGTGGGTCCCCGGCTCCGGTCGCCGCGAGGGCGCGCCGGACTCGGCGGGGGCCGCGCGGCCCGGCGAGGTTCGCCGGTAGGGGTCGTACGGCCCGCACGCACGCTAGCCAACTCGTGGTACCCCTGTGAAGGTTGGTGCGTAGTATGTCCGATACATTTTCGTGACCTCGGGGGTGAGGGTGCGGGAAATCACGGCTGGGTCATCGGGCGCTTCCGCAGCGTGAGGGGCGGAAGGGGTCGGCAGGTGCCGGGAGGGGAGCCTCCCGCGGGGGGCCGGGTTCTCGGGGCGGCCCACGGTTGTCAGTCCGGCGCCCTAGACTCGGAGAGCGATGAGCAGCCTCTTTGACGACAGCTTCCTGGCGGACCTCCAGCCCCCTCGCGGGCGCGAGGAGGAGCCCCCGCCGCCGCCCGAGGACGATCACGCTCCGGAGTCGCTTCCGGACGATCTGTTCGGCGGGAAGTTCGACGTGCCGCCGGACCGGGACACGTACTACCGCGACGGCGCCCCGCGCCCCGCGATCGACGCAGCGGCCCTGCTGGAGGGGCTGAACGAGAACCAGCGCGCCGCGGTCGTGCACGCCGGCTCCCCGCTGCTCATCGTCGCCGGCGCCGGCTCCGGCAAGACCCGCGTGCTCACCCACCGCATCGCCCACCTGCTCGCCGAGCGGGACGTGCACCCGGGCCAGATCCTCGCGATCACCTTCACCAACAAGGCCGCGGGCGAGATGAAGGAGCGCGTCGAGCGGCTCGTCGGCCCGCGCGCGAACGCGATGTGGGTCATGACCTTCCACAGCGCGTGCGTGCGTATCCTGCGCCGCGAGTCGAAGAGGCTCGGCTTCACGTCCTCGTTCTCGATCTACGACGCCGCCGACAGCAAGCGCCTGATGGCCCTGGTCTGCCGTGACCTGGACCTCGACCCCAAGCGCTTCCCGCCCAAGTCCTTCAGCGCCAAGATCAGCAACCTGAAGAACGAGCTGATCGACGAGGAGGACTTCGCCGCCCAGGCCGCCGACGGCTTCGAGAAGACCCTCGCCCAGGCCTACGCCCTGTACCAGTCGCGGCTGCGCGAGGCGAACGCGCTCGACTTCGACGACCTGATCATGACGACGGTCAACCTGCTGCGCGCCTTCCCCGACGTCGCCGAGCACTACCGCCGCCGCTTCCGGCACGTCCTGGTGGACGAGTACCAGGACACCAACCACGCCCAGTACGCGCTCGTGCGCGAGCTGGTCGGTACGGGCGACCGCGCCTCCGAAGACGCCGACGTCCCCCCGCGCGAGCACGAGCTGCCGCCCGCCGAACTGTGCGTCGTGGGTGACGCGGACCAGTCGATCTACGCCTTCCGGGGCGCGACCATCCGCAACATCCTCCAGTTCGAGGAGGACTACCCGAACGCGACGACGATCCTGCTGGAGCAGAACTACCGCTCCACGCAGACCATCCTGTCCGCCGCCAACGCGGTCATCGAGCGCAACGAGTCCCGCCGCCCGAAGAACCTGTGGACCAACGCCGGCCAGGGCGCGCGCATCACCGGCTACGTCGCCGACACCGAGCACGACGAGGCCCAGTTCGTCTCCGACGAGATAGACCGCCTCACGGACGCGGGCGAGGCGAAGGCCGGGGACGTCGCCGTCTTCTACCGCACGAACGCCCAGTCCCGTGTCTTCGAAGAGGTCTTCATCCGCGTCGGCCTGCCCTACAAGGTCGTCGGCGGCGTCCGCTTCTACGAGCGCAAGGAGGTCCGGGACGTCCTGGCCTACCTGCGCGTCCTCGCCAACCCCGAGGACTCGGTGCCGCTGCGCCGCATCCTCAACGTGCCCAAGCGGGGCATCGGCGAGCGCGCCGAGGCGATGGTCGACGCCCTCGCTCAGCGCGAGAAGATCAGCTTCCCGCAGGCCCTGAAGCGGGTGGACGAGGCGTACGGTATGGCCGCGCGCTCCACCAACGCGGTCAAGCGGTTCAACACGCTGATGGAGGACCTCCGTACGATCGTGGAGTCCGGCGCCGGACCGGCGACCGTTGTGGAGGCGGTGTTCGAACGCACCGGCTACATGGCCGAGTTGCAGACCTCCACGGACCCGCAGGACGAGACCCGCATCGAGAACCTCCAGGAACTCGCCTCCGTGGCCCTGGAGTTCGAGCAGGAGCGCGAGGAAGGCGAGCAGGGTACGCTGGCCGACTTCCTGGAGAAGGTCGCCCTGGTCGCCGACTCCGACCAGATCCCGGACGAAGAGGACGGCGACGGCGTCATCACCCTGATGACCCTGCACACCGCCAAGGGCCTCGAGTTCCCGGTCGTGTTCCTGACCGGCATGGAGGACGGCGTCTTCCCGCACATGCGCGCCCTCGGCCAGACCAAGGAGCTGGAGGAGGAGCGGCGCCTGGCGTACGTCGGCATCACGCGCGCGCGGGAGCGGCTGTACCTGACCCGCTCGGCCATGCGCAGCGCCTGGGGCCAGCCCTCGTACAACCCGCCCTCCCGCTTCCTGGAGGAGATCCCGCCCGCCCACATGGAGTGGAAGCGGACGGGAGCCACCGCACCGGTGTCCTCCGGGCCCGCGTCGGGCATCGCGGCCTCGCTCTCCTCGTCCCGCTCCCGCTCGTCGGCGGCGGGCGCGTCCGGCTTCGCCACGCGGCGCGCCACGGAGAAGCCGGTGGTGGGGCTGGCCGTCGGCGACCGCGTGACCCACGACCAGTTCGGCCTCGGCACGGTGGTCGCGGTCAAGGGCACGGACCCGAAGAACGCGGAGGCGACGATCGACTTCGGCGACGACAAGCCGAAGCGGTTGCTGCTGCGGTACGCGCCGGTCGAGAAGCTGTAGGAAGAAGCCGTGGACGAGTGAGCCCCGCCGGATATCGGCGGGGCTCACTCGTAACGGTCTTCAGGCCGGGCTCAGGTCGGGTCCAGGCCGTGGCTGCGCAGCCACGGCAGAGGGTCTATGGCCGCCCCGCCCGCCGGCCGTACCTCGAAGTGCAGGTGCGGGCCGGTGGAGTTGCCCGAGTTGCCCGAGTAGGCGATCGGCTGGCCGGCCTGGACGCTCGTACCGGGGGCCACGCGGTAGCTGGACAGGTGGCAGTACCAGGTCTCCGTGCCGTCCTTCGCCGTCAGGATCAACATGTTGCCGTAGGCGCTGTTCCACTTGGTGGAGACGACACCGTCGGTCGCGGCCATCACCGTGGTGCCGTACGACACCGGGAAGTCGATGCCCGTGTGCACCGACATCCAGTTGACGCCGGCCTGGCCGAAGTAGGCGCTGAGCCCGCGCTGCAGGACCGGCAGCACGAACTTGGGGCGCAGCCGCTCCTTGAGCGCGGCCTCGGCCGCCGCCTTCTTCTTCTCCAGCTCCTGCTGCGTCTTGAGGTCGATGCGCTCCTGCGTACGGCTCGCCCGGTCGGCGAAGTCGTCGGCGCCGGCGGAGAGGCCCCTGAGCTGGGTGTCCAGCTTGTTGTTGGCGACCGACGGCTGCACCGCGTGCGCGTCCGAGGCGGAGGCGGTGGTGTCCTTGCCGCCGTCGGTCAGGCCGCCGACGGTCGCGGCGGCGATCCCGGCGACCCCCATGACACAGACCGAGGGGACCGCGACGGTCAGCAGCGCGGAGCGCTTGGCGGGCGTACGGCGCCGGGACCGCCCCGCGCCACGCGAGCTGCCGCGGGGCGCCGGGGCCGGGCCGGTCTCCTCCTGGTCCTCCAGCAGGCCGGTTACGGCGGGCAGTTCACCGGTCGAGGACAGCTCGTCGTCTTCGGCGGGGTCGTCCTCGAAGCCCGAGTCCTCGAAGCCCGAGTCCTCGAAGCCGGAGTCCTGGTAGTACGGGTCCTGGAAGTCCGAGTCCTGGAAGTCGGTTTCCTCGTACGCCGTGTCGTCGTACGGCGCCTGCTCGGACACGGTGGTGGACTGCGCGTCGAACGGTTCGGCAGGCTGCTCGTGGTGAGCGGCCACGGCGTGGCCGTCGGCGTTCCACTGGGTGGCGTCGTACGCGCCCGTGTCGAAGGTCTGGGTGCCCCACTGCCACTGCTGGGTGGGGTCGGCGCCGGCAGGCTGCTCGGACACACCGGGCTGGAGCCAGGCGCTCGCGTCCCTCCCCCAGAGGGGGGACCCCCAGCCGCTGATGTTGTTCCCCGTGGCCTGCGCCGGGACCGCCCAGGCGGTGCTGTCGTAGACGCCGGAGTCGTAGGCCGCGTGGTGCTGGGCCGCGTACGGGTCGTAGTGCAGGTTCTGCCCGGCGCCGGTCTGCCACTGCGTGGTGTCGTACGCGCCGGTCGCGTGCGCGTCGCCCGGGAGGCTGCCGAAGAGCGGATCCGCGTCGTAGGCCGGGGCGGGTCCGGAACCGGCGGCAAAACCAGTGGCGTCGTAGCCGCCGTACGTGGTGAGGTCGCCGTAGTGGACTCCCTGCGCTCCGTAGGGCGCGTAGGTCGCGGAGGAGGCGTCCGAGGCCGGGGGTGTCATGGTCCCCGACGGGTGACGGTCGTTCACCAACTTCTCTTTCGCCTCGACGACAGGGGCTGCCAGAGCAGTGCGGCGACTGTACCCGCCGGTACCTGGGCCCGACAATCTTCAGCTGGTTTCGCGTTGGCCGGAAACGGGCATTCGGCCGTGTTTCGGGGGAGGCTGGACCTGAGTTTGGCCTTGTGTTCGATGAATGTTCGGTGAGGAGTGACGGTCCGTCGCCGATTCTTCATCTGTGCGTCGCTTGTGCGGCGATCCCGGGTGACCTCAGGTGGCCCCAGGCCGCGGTCAGGCCACGGTGAGTCCGCCGGCGAGCCGGTCCTGCGGGTGTGCCGCGTCGAGGGCCTCACGTATTCCGGCCGCGACGGCGGGGTGCACGGGGAGTGCGAGATGCCCGATCCCGGTCACCCGGACGTTTCGCACGTCGAGGTCGGGGTGGTCGAGGCGGGCCGACTCCAGCGGATCCATCAGGGAGTCGAGGTCGCTCCAGAAGCTGACGAACCGCGTACGGCAGCCGGGCGCGGGCCGCGCCAGCTCCTCGATCACCGCCGAGCCGGGCCGCATCTGGCGCACGATCGGATGGGCGTCGGCCAGCGGGGCCACCCGCGTCCCGGCGTGCGGGGTGCCCAGGGTGACCAGCGTGCGCACCCGGAGATCCCCGCCGAGGCACTGTGCGTAGTACCGGGCGATCAGCCCGCCGAGGCTGTGCCCCACGATGTCGACCCGGTCGCTGCCCGTGCGCTCGCAGATCTCCTCGACATGCCGGCCGAGCAGCTCGGCCGCGGTGCGGATGTCACAGGTGAGCGGTGAGTAGTTGAGCGACTCCACTCTGCGTCCGCCGTGCTGGGTGAGGCCGCGGCGCAGCAGTACGAAGACCGAGCGGTTGTCGATGAACCCGTGCAGCAGCACGACCGGCGGGCCCGGCCGGACCGGCAGCCGCGCGGTGTCGCCCTGGGCGGGGTGTGCGGCGGAGCGGCGCTCCGGGGTGAGGCCGGTCGGATACAGCACGAGGTGGCCGGCGAGGATCGCGGCCTCCAGGACGGTCGCCTTGAGCAGCGCCACGGAGAGTCCGGGGAGTCCGGTCAGCCTGGTCAGTTCGGTCGGTCCGCCGGGGCACAGGCGCCGGCAGAGCGGGAGGAAGAGTGGCAGTACCCCGGTGACCTTCATGGCCGACCTCCTGTCGGCACGCAGGAGGACGCCGCGCTCCCCCGTGTGCCTTCATGTCCCACCATGTGATTTCCCCCTCGCTCGGCACCGCAAAACTGCCGGTTACGGGATGCTGGAGATAACGTTCGTTCACTTCGCGGTGGGTGACGGCACGCGCGAGATGTGCGGTACTTGTCGGTACGGACGGAAGCGGTCGCTTCCGTAGTCGGTTGATGGAGGAAGTGATGGGTGTGGCAGCCGGTCCGATCCGCGTGGTGGTGGCCAAGCCGGGGCTCGACGGCCACGATCGGGGAGCCAAGGTCATCGCGCGCGCCCTGCGCGACGCCGGTATGGAGGTCATCTACACGGGCCTCCACCAGACGCCGGAACAGATCGTCGACACCGCCATCCAGGAGGACGCCGACGCGATCGGCCTGTCCATCCTCTCCGGCGCCCACAACACCCTCTTCGCCGCGGTCATCGACCTGCTCAAGGAGCGCGACGCAGAGGACATCGTGGTCTTCGGCGGCGGCATCGTCCCGGACGAGGACATCCCGCCGCTGAAGGCGAAGGGCGTCGCGGAGATCTTCACGCCGGGCGCGACGACCACGTCGATCGTGGAGTGGGTGCGGGGCAACGTGCGTCAGGCGGCCGAGGCGTAGGCCGGACCGGGGAGGGAAGCCGGCAGTACTCGGTGACTGCCGGCCGGTCACTCAGCGGCTTTCGGCCGCCCCCAGTTCCTCGGTCATCGCAGCGCGCAACCGCAGCGTCGTGACCAGTCTCAGGAACGCCTCCGCCCAATACCCCCCGGCTCCCGGCGAGGCGTCCTCCCGTTCGTCCGGTATCGCCAGCAGGCCGTCCAGCCGGGCGGCCTCGGCCGGGTCCAGGCAGCGCTCCGCCAGGCCCATGACCCCGCTGAAGCTCCAGGGGTAACTGCCCGCGTCCCGCGCGATGCTGAGGGCGTCCACCACGGCCCGGCCGAGGGCGGGTGCCCAGGGGACCGCGCACACCCCGAGCAGCTGGAACGCCTCCGACAGGCCGTGCGCCGCGATGAACCCGGCGACCCACTCCGCCCGCTTCTCGGCGCCCAGCGTGCCCAGCAGCTTCGCCCGTTCCGCCAGCGACACCGCCCCCGGCCCGCCGGCCTCCGGTGCCGACGGGGACCCGAGCAGCGCCTTCGCCCACTCGGCGTCGCGCTGCCGCACCGCCGCCCGGCACCAGGCCGCGTGCAGCTCACCCTGCCAGCCGTCCGTCACCGGCAGCGCCACGAGTTCTTGGGGCGTACGTCCGCCCAGCCGCCGCGGCCAGGTGGAGAGCGGCGCGGACTCCACCAACTGGCCCAGCCACCAGGACCGTTCCCCCCTGCCCGCCGGAGGTTTGGCCGCGATGCCGTCCCGCTCCATGTCGCTGTCGCACCTGAGCGGGGCCTCGACCGCGATCGCCGGTGCGTCCCCCATGGGGTCGAGGGCCACACACGCGGCGGCCCGCACCGCCATGCGCGCGGCGAGCGCCGACCCCGGCAGCGCGGACAGCAGCTCGGCCGCGGTCGCCCGGACGTTACGGCTGCGGTCGCCCAACGCCTGTTCCAGGAAGGGCTCGTCGGCCGCTGACAGGCCCGTGCGCAGCGAGTCGAGGAACATCAGCCGGTCCTCCGCCCGCTCCGTCGCCCAGGTCGCCGCAAGCAGCTCCCGCGCCGACGCGGGCATACGGTCCCGCAGCACACCCAGCAGGGCGACGCGCTCGGCGAACAGGCCCTCCTGCCACAGGCGTTCGACTGCCTCGGAGTCGTCGAGGTCGGGCAGCGTCGCACCGCCGCCGGGGGCCGCGCGCAGGGCGAACCGCCAGTCCGGGTTCAGCCGGGCCAGCCACAGCGCCCGCGGCCCCGCGAACGCCAGTGCCGCCGGGCGCAGGTCCGTGCGGCCCCGGGCCGCGTCCAGCAGGGCGGGCAGCGTGTGCGGGGGCGCGGCGTACCCGCGCGCGTTGGCCGTCGCCAGCCACTGCGGGAGCAGCTCCATGAGGTCCGGCGAACTGCCCCGGCGGCCACCGCCCGCGCCCGCGGAACGGTCGGCCAGCAGCGTCGCGAGCCGGTGCGCCGCCGCGCCGGGCAGGGCCGGGCGCGGATCCTCGGGCGCCGGCTCCGGCCGCCGCGCGGCGGGCGCGGCCCGCAGCCCCGCCCGCCGCCGTACGGTCGCCAGGGCGGCCAGGTCCAGCAGCGCGAGGGGCGCTTCCCGGCCGGGTGGCTGCCCGCCGGGTCCGCCGCCGGGCACCGGCCGCCGGTCGGTGCCCAGCAGGGCGGTGGTGAGGAGGTCGTCCCAGGCGGGCGCGGGTGCGCTGGACGCCGTGGTGGCCGAGGGCCCGTTCATGACCGTCCCTTCCGGTGCGGTTGAGGGTCTGCGGAAGCGGCCGGCAGGTGGGGTTTCAGCACAGCGTCACCGCCTCGCCCGGGCCCTGCGGCCAGGCCGTGAGCGGGGTGAAGCCGCGGTGGCCGCACTCGCCGAAGACCTTGACGGGAGCGCCGCCGGAGAGGGCGACCAGCCGCCACAGGCCGGGGCGGGTGCGCGCGGCCGGCGTGAGCGGCAGAGCCGAGTCCGTGTCGGCGTCCGCCAGTTGCCAGGAGCCAGGCTCCTCGCCGAGGGTCGGTATGACCCGGTCCAGAGTGACGGGGACCGACTCCAGCCAGGGGTCGGCGCACAGGGCCTCCCCGTAGCGGGCCGCCGCCTCGGCCGTACTCACGCCCGGCGGACGGATACCGGCCGGGGCTGGACTGGTGAACTGCTCGCCCAGGGCGGCCCGCGACTGCCCGGAGCCCGGATACGCGGACAGCTCCGCCTCCAGCGCCAGCCCGACCGGCAGCGACAGCTCGGGCGCGCGGCCGGCCGCACCGTAGGAAAGGAGCAGGCGGGTGCGGTCGGAGCCGGCACCGTACAACCAGACCCGGCGCGTCGTCAGTTTCGCGTCCACCGTGTCGTACTGGGCGAGGACCAGCCAGTGGTCGCGCACCGGCGGGCCGTCCGCCGAGGCGGGCAGGCCGAGCCGGGAGCGGACCGTGGCCGCGAGGGCGTCCGGCAACCGGCCGCGGCGCAGCCAGCCCTGGTCGAGCAGATGGAGCAGCGCGCACTCCTCCAGCAGCCGGGCCGGCCAGCCCGGACCGGAGGCCGGTATCGCCCCCAACTCGCGCACGCGCGCGGCCAGTCCGGGCGCCTGCGCGTCGACCATGCGGGCCGCCGCCTCCTCCCACAGCCCGTACCCGGCCTGCTCGGCCGAGGCGAGGCCGCCGCGCAGCAGGTCGGCCAGGCGCTGCTCCAGCTCGGTCGCGCCCGCCGTGACCCGCTCGGCCCGCCGCTCCGCCCGGCGCCGGGCCGCCTCCGGATCAGCGGGCCCGGAGGAGGAAGTCCCGCTGTCCTTCTCCCGTTTGCTCTCCGCCCGCTTGCGCCGGCCCGTGAGCCACTCCTCGGCCCAGTCCGGCGGCTCCGCCGGACCCGGTACGGCACCCTCTGCGCCGCCTTCGCCTGCCCACAGCAACAGCAGCCCGAGCGCGTGCTTGCACGGGAACTTCCGGCTCGGGCAACTGCACTTGTACCCGGGCCCCGCCGCGTCCGTCAGATCCACCACCGTCTGGTACGGCCTGCTGCCACTGCCTTTGCACAGCCCCCACACCGTCCCCTCTCCGCAGCTCCCCGTCCCGGACCACGGCCCCGCCGCGCCGAGTTTGCTTCCCGCTTCGCGTGACGCGGCGTCAGGCGCCAGTGCCAGCACCTGTTCCGCGGTCCAGCGCACCCCCTGCTGAGTCATGCAACGACGGTAGATCCCCCCACTGACAATCGGCCCTGCGAGCGCGTTTGTGCAGGTCAGAGCGATTGTCAGTGGCGTGGTGCACGGTGGATGCCAGAAGTCGAACCGGCCGAGCTGGAGGGGGCCTCAGCCATGTCCGTGTCCGTGGACGCCACGTCCGTCGAACCGAGCCAGAACCACTCCGCGCCCGCGAACGCGGGCCCGTCCGCATCCGCGCCCGCGTCCGGGGGCGACGCGCTGCGACCGCACGCCGAGCACGCCTTCGCCGCCGAACTCGCCGCGCTGGCCGCCCAGGACGACCGCCCGCGCCCGGCCCGCTGGAAACTGTCGCCGTGGGCGGTGGCGACGTATCTGCTCGGCGGCACCCTGCCGGACGGCACGGTGATCACACCCAAGTACGTGGGCCCGCGCCGCATCGTCGAGGTCGCCGTCACCACGCTCGCCACCGACCGCGCCCTGCTCCTGCTCGGCGTGCCCGGCACCGCCAAGACCTGGGTGTCCGAACACCTCGCGGCTGCCGTCAGCGGCGACTCGACCCTGCTGGTGCAGGGCACCGCCGGCACCCCCGAGGAGGCGATCCGGTACGGCTGGAACTACGCACGGCTGCTCGCGCACGGCCCCAGCCGGGACGCCCTCGTGCCCAGCCCCGTCATGCGGGCCATGGCGGAGGGCATGACGGCCCGGGTCGAGGAGCTGACCCGCATCCCCGCCGACGTGCAGGACACGCTGATCACGATCCTGTCCGAGAAGACCCTGCCGATCCCGGAACTGGGCGAGGAAGTGCAGGCGGTCCGCGGCTTCAACCTCATCGCCACTGCCAACGACCGCGACCGCGGCGTCAACGACCTCTCCAGCGCGCTGCGCCGCCGTTTCAACACCGTCGTGCTGCCGCTGCCGGAGAGCCCCGAGGCCGAGGTCGACATCGTCACGCGCAGAGTGGACCAGATCGGCCGCTCCCTCGATCTGCCGGCCGCGCCCGACGGCATCGAGGAGATCCGCCGGGTGGTGACCGTCTTCCGCGAGCTGCGCGACGGCATCACCGCCGACGGTCGCACGAAGCTGAAGTCGCCGAGCGGCACGCTCTCCACCGCCGAGGCGATCTCCGTCGTCACGGGCGGCCTCGCCCTGGCCGCCCACTTCGGCGACGGCGTGCTGCGGCCGGGCGACGTCGCCGCCGGGATCCTCGGCGCCGTCGTCCGCGATCCGGCGGCCGATCGGGTCATCTGGCAGGAGTACCTGGAGACGGTCGTCCGCGAGCGCGACGGCTGGAAGGACTTCTACCGCGCCTGCCGGGAGGTGAGCGTGTGAACGACTCCGCAGGGACCGAGGCATACGCCTCCGGGCCGCTGCTCCTCGGCGTACGGCACCACGGGCCCGGCTCCGCGCGCGCGGTGCGCGCCGCCCTGGACGCCGCCCAGCCCGCCGCCGTACTGATCGAGGGCCCGCCGGAGGCCGACGCGCTGATCCCGCTGGCAGCCGACCCGGAGCTGCGCCCCCCGGTCGCGCTGCTCGCGCACGCCGTGGACGAGCCCGGCCGCTCGGCGTTCTGGCCGCTCGCCGAGTTCAGCCCCGAGTGGGTGGCGATCCGCTGGGCCCTCGACCACGGGGTCCCGGCCCGCTTCATCGACCTGCCGGCCGCGCACACGCTCGCGTGGCAGACCGAAGGAGAGGAGCCGCCGGAGCCGCCGGAGTCATCGGAGCCCGGCCCTGCCGCCGAGGAGCAGCTCCGCGTCGACCCGCTCGCGGTGCTCGCCGAGGCCGCCGGGTACGACGACCCCGAGCGGTGGTGGGAGGACGTCGTCGAGCACCGGGGCCCGGGGGAGCGGGAGCCGTTCGCGCCGTTCGCCGCACTGGAGGAGGCGATGGGCGCGCTGCGCGAGCGGTACGGCGTCGGCGGGCGCCCCCGTGACCTGGTGCGGGAGGCGTACATGCGGCTCCAAGTACGCGCGGCTGGCAAGGAGTTCGGGGAGGCCGTGGCCGTGGTGTGCGGCGCCTGGCACGTGCCCGCGCTGCGGGCGAAGGCCACCGTCACCGCCGACCGGGCGCTGCTGAAGGGGCTGCCCAAGGTCAAGGCGGACCTGACCTGGGTGCCGTGGACGCACCGCAGGCTGGCCCGGTCGAGCGGGTACGGCGCGGGCATCGACTCGCCGGGCTGGTACGGGCATCTGTTCCGCGCCCCCGACCGGCCGGTCGAGCGCTGGCTGACCAAGGTGGCGGGGCTGCTGCGCGAGGAGGATCGGATCGTGTCCTCCGCGCACGTCATCGAGGCGGTCCGGCTGGCCGGGACCCTCGCGGCGATGCGCGGGCGCCCGCTGCCCGGCCTGAGCGAGACCACCGACGCCGTGCGCGCGGTGATGTGCGACGGCTCCGACGTGCCGCTGGCCCTGGTGCACGACCGGCTGGTGGTCGGGGACGTCCTCGGAGAGGTCCCGGAGGCCGCCCCCGCCGTGCCGTTGCAGCGTGACCTGGCCCGGCAGCAGCGCTCGCTGCGGCTCAAGCCGGAGGCGCTGGAGCGCGAGCTGGAGCTGGACCTGCGCGCGGACACCGACGCCGGCCGCAGCAGGCTGCTGCACCGGCTGCGGCTGCTCGGGGTCGGCTGGGGCGAGCCCGCGCGGTCGCGGGGGAGCACGGGCACGTTCCGGGAGACCTGGCGGCTGCGCTGGGAGCCGGAGCTGTCGGTGCGGGTCGCCGAGGCGGGCGTGTGGGGGACGACCGTGCTCGCCGCGGCCACGGCCAGGGCGGAGGCGGACGCGACGGCCGCGCAGGCCCTCGCCGAGGTCACCGCGCTCGCCGAACAGTGCCTGCTCGCCGGGCTGCCGGACGCGCTGCCTGTCGTGATGCGGGTGCTCGCCGACCGCGCGGCCCTTGACACGGACGTCGGCCAGCTCGCCCAGGCGCTGCCCGCCCTGGTCCGCTCGCTGCGGTACGGCGACGTGCGCGGCACCGACACCGGCGCGCTGGCCGGGGTCGCGGCGGGCCTCGCCGAACGGATCTTCGTCGGCCTGCCCCCGGCCTGCGCCGCCCTGGACGCGGACGCGGCGGAGGAGATGCGCGGCCAGGTGGACGCCGTGCACACGGCGGTGGGGCTGCTCGCCGAGACCCTGGCCGGTGCCCTCGCCGAAGAACACGGCGACCTGCGCGGCCGGTGGCGTTCCGTGCTGCGGACGCTGGCCCTGCGGGGCACCGTGCCCGGAGTCGTGCGGGGGCGGGCGGTGCGGCTGCTGCTGGACGACGGGAAGCTGGGGCCCGAGGAGGCGGCACGGCTGATGGGCCTGGTGCTGTCGCCGGGCACCCCGCCCGCCGACGCCGCCGCCTGGATCGAGGGCTTCGTCGGCGGCGGGGGCGGCATGCTGCTGGTGCACGACGAGCGGCTGCTCGGCCTGGTCGACGCCTGGCTGACCGAGGTGCCGGCGGAGGCGTTCACCGACGTACTGCCGCTGCTGCGGCGCACGTTCGCGGCATACGAGCCGGCGGTGCGCCGCACCCTCGGCGAACTGGTCCGGCGCGGACCGGGAGCGGCGAGCGACCGGGCCGGGGCAGGGGGCGCTGCGCCCGGCTTCGCAGTGGAGGCCGACGCAGAACGCGCGGACGCCGTGCTGCCGGTGCTGCGGCTGCTGCTCGGTCTGGAGGGCGCCGAGCCGGAGACGACCGACGACAACCGCCTTGCGGGGGTGGGCACATGACAACCGAACGGATCACGGTGGAGGCTGACACCGGCACGGTCACCGGCCTCGGCGACCCGGCGCGGGAGCGGTTGCGGCGCTGGCGGCTGGTGCTCGGCGGCGACCAGGCCGACGGCACCGGATGCACGCTCTCCGGCCGGGACGCGGCGATGGACGGGACGCTCGCCGCGCTCTACGACAAGGGCGCCAAGGCGCAGGCGGGCCGGGACCGTTCGGCGGGGCTCGGTGCCTCGGCGCCGTCCGTGGCGCGCTGGCTCGGCGACATCCGCACCTACTTCCCCTCCTCCGTCGTCCAGGTCATGCAGCGCGACGCCATCGACCGGCTCGGGCTCTCCGCCCTGCTGCTGGAACCGGAGATGCTGGAGGCGGTGGAGGCCGACGTGCACCTGGTCGGCACGCTGCTCTCGCTCAACAAGGCGATGCCGGAGACGACGAAGGAAACGGCACGCGCGGTCGTGCGCAAGGTCGTCGAAGACCTGGAGAAGCGGCTCGCCACCCGCACCCGGGCCACCCTCACCGGCGCCCTCGACCGCAGCGCGCGCATCCACCGGCCGCGCCATCACGACATCGACTGGAACCGCACTATCGCGGCCAACCTCAAGCACTACCTCCCCGAGTACCGCACGGTCGTGCCCGAGCGGCTCATCGGGTACGGGCGGGCCGCGCAGTCCGTGAAGAAGGAGGTCGTCCTCTGCATCGACCAGTCCGGGTCGATGGCGGCGTCCGTGGTCTACGCGTCCGTGTTCGGGGCGGTGCTCGCCTCCATGCGGTCGATCAACACCCGGCTGGTCGTCTTCGACACGGCGGTAGTCGACCTCACCGACCAGCTCGACGACCCCGTCGACGTCCTCTTCGGCACCCAGCTCGGCGGCGGCACCGACATCAACCGGGCGCTCGCGTACTGCCAGTCCCAGATCACCCGGCCCGCGGACACGGTCGTCGTACTGATCAGCGACCTCTACGAGGGCGGCATCCGCGACGAGATGCTCAAGCGGGTCGCGGCCATGAAGGCCTCCGGAGTGCAGTTCGTCGCCCTGCTCGCACTCTCCGACGAAGGCGCGCCCGCCTACGACCGGGAGCACGCGGCGGCACTCGCGGCGCTCGGCGCACCGGCGTTCGCCTGCACGCCCGACCTGTTCCCCGAGGTGATGGCGGCGGCCATCGAGAAACGGCCGCTGCCGATACCGGACATGACGTGACGCCGGACATGAAAGGGGACATGACTACCCATCGGTAACAGGGGGCTTGCGCAACCTCGGGCGAACCGTGCGAGGATCGACGGCGCCCGAATCGGTGGCCACACAGAGGATCCGCCCCCTTGACCCTGTCAGCAGCCCTGCCCCCAGCTGCCCTGCGCGTGATGCGCGCGGTGGCCGGTCGGCGTGCGCTGCAACTGGCGCTGCTGGTCGGCGGGGTGTTCGCCCTCGGGCTGCTGTGCGGGCAGCAGGCACACGCTGCCGAGGGCGGGCCGGCGGTTCCGGTGCCCCAGACGGTGGCATCGGTGCAGACGACGGTCACGGAAAAGGCCGTAACTCCCGTGCGTGAAGTGACGCGCACGGCGTCCCGCGCTCTGGATTCCGTGCTTCCCCGGGTGCCCGAGGTGCCGAAGCAGTCGCCGGACCAATTGCCCACGCAGGTGCCGGTGGATCTCCCGGTGGATCTGCCGACGGGCTCGCTGCCGACGGTTCCGCACGGCAAGGCCTCATCCCGGCCGCAGCCGCACGCCGGCCCGGTCCAAGCAGCGCCCGCGGCCCCGCGCGTCCATGCCGAGGGCCGTCACGCCGTACCCGCATCCGTACCCGTGCCCGCACCGCAGCCGGTCGCCGAGTACGGCCCGGACGCGGCCTTCGCACCGCATGGTGCGACGCACCCGTCGGTGCACCGCGCCACCGCACCCGTCGAGGCCCCAAGCCACCCCGCGCCCTCCGGAGATCCGGACAGCGCGCTGGGCAAGCAGGCGGCCGACGGCAGCGCGACCCGTCACGGTGACGGGTACGCGATCACTCTCGACGACCGGGCGCCGCTGCGGCTGCTGCCCGGCGCCGCCGCGCGCGTCGACGCGCCCCGGACCCGGGAACGGCACCGGGACATCCCCGTCTTCCCCGGCTAGGCAGCAGGGCCGACCTCCCCGCCACGGACCTGTCGCGCGGGGGCGGAACAGGTCTGCCCGCCCGTCCGGAACTCCCAGCCGTCAGCCAACTGCGATGAGCGCTGAGCGACCTCCGGACGGAACTCCCTAGCCGTTTCCGAAGCCGTTTCCGAAGGATTTGACGCACGCGATGAACAAGAACATCCGCCGTTCGATCGTCATAGCCGCCGGTGTCACCGGTGCGTGGGCGCTCGGCTCTGCCGCCGCCAGCGCCGACGAGCTGCCCGCCACGACCCTGTCCGTACCGGACGCGGGCGCCGAGGCCTCCGGCGCCATCGGCGTCCTGGCCGGCACGGTCGACGGCGTCGCCACCGACGTCCACGACACCGTCTCCGGCGCACAGGGCACCGTCTCCGGCCTGACCGGCTCCGCGGCCAAGGCCACGCAGCACGCGCAGTCCGTGCAGTCCGCGCAGGCCGTGCAGTCTGTGAGCAGCGCCGCCACCGGCACCGCCACCGGCAAGGCCGACCAGGCCCGCCGCTACGTCGACGCCAGGATCCCGGCCGCCGCGAAGGTCCGGGGCGGCCAGGCCATCAAGGGCGCGCAGGCGGCCCGGGCCGAGCAGGCTCGGACGCAGGCCAAGGCCGAGACCCGTGTGCACGCCGAGGGCGCGCACGTCACCGCCCGGGTCGCCGACGAGGCCACGCACACCGTCTCGACCTCTCCCCGGGACGAGCAGGACGAGATCGACTACCTGTTCGGCCCGCTCGCCTCCTTCGCCCCCGAGGTGGAGGAGGCCCTGGCCGCCGCCCAGACCAAGCTCCAGGCCACGCAGGCGGCGCTCCGCGCCCAGACGCTGGGTGTCCAGGGCGCCGTACGGACGACGGCACAGCAGACCGTCGCCGCGGCGCAGGGCCGGACCGCCGGTGCCACCACCCTTGCGACCGGCGAGGCCGCCGAGGCGACCGGCGCGGTCCAGGCCTCCGTCGCCGGTGTGCCCGCGCACGTCACGGGCACTGCCACCGGGGTCGAGCAGCGGGCCCTCGGCACGGTTCGGGCCGTGCCGGGCACGGTCACCCCGGTGGTGGACGAGACGGCCGCCTCCGTCGTCCCGCCGGTGGCCTCCGTCGCCGTACAGGGCGCCGTGCCGGTCGCAGGCCAGGCGCTGGCGGGCGTGCAGCCGACGGCCGGGCACGCCGTCGCGGGCGTGTACGGGACCGCCGCGGACGCCGTTCCCGGCGTGCAAGGGGCGGCCGGTGACGAGCTCTACGGCGTGCAGGGCACCGCCGGGGGCGCCGTCGCCGGTGTGTATGGCACCGCCACGAACACGGTGGCGGGTGTCCACGGTGTGGCCGCGCATGCCGTCGCGGATGTGCAGCCGGTGGCCGGCGCAGTGGTCGGCGATGTGTACCCCGTGACCGGCGGCGCCGTCGCCGATGTGCACTCGGTCGCGGCCGGGGTCCTCGCGGACGTGCCGTCGTACGCCACCGGGCTGGCCGGCCAGGTCGCCCAGGACACCACGGACGCCGTGCTGCCGCCGGTGGCCTCGGCCGCCGTGCGCGGGGCCGTGCCGGTCGCCGGGCAGGCGGTCGCGGACGCGGGCGGTCTCGCCTACGGCGTGACCGGGGACGTCCGGCCCTTCGCGGGCGGGGTCGTCGGCGCCGTACCGCCGCTCGCGCACGGCGTGACCGGGCGGGCCGGGCTCTTCGCCGAGGGCGTGACCGGCCAGGTGCCGCCCTTCGCGGCCGGGGTCACCGGTGCGGTCCAGCCGGTCACGGACACCGCCACGGGTGCCGTCCACCAGGTGACCGGAACCGTCCACCAGGCCGCCGGCACCGTCACCGGGACCGTCGGGCCCGTGGCCGGCGGGGTCCAGGGCAGTGCGGCCGGGCTGGCGTACGGCGTGGCGGGCGAGGCCGGGCCCTTCGCCCAGGGCGTCACCGGCGCGACCGCGCCGCTCACGCAGCAGGCCGGGGGCTTCGCGCAGGACCTCGGCGGCACGGTGCAGGGGGCCGGCGGCCCGCTGGCCGGGCACGCGGTCACCGGTGCCGAGGGGATCGCCCACTCGGCCACCCCGGGCTACGCCCACGACCTGACCCCCACCGGCTACGCCCAGGACCTGTCGTACCCGAGCGCCCAGCCCCACATCTGGTAGCCGGGCCGTACCGCTTCGCGGGGGTGACCGGACCCGGATGGCCGAATGCCGTCGGTTTGTCCGGCCGGACTCCCGCGGAGGGGCGGGTGGTCCCCATTGGGGTGGGGATCAACCGCCCCGGACCGGCCCCGGTGCCACCGGGGCCGGTCCGGAGGCCTCACCGGGTAGACCCCAGCCCGGTGAGGCCTCGCACATCGCGCCAAGTCAGCACGAAGGCAGCCCGTACGTCACTCACATGTCGGCACGCCGTGCCAGGTATCCCGGCATCATGTGACAGGTATCACCGCTCGGGTGTGACTCGCGATTTAGAGCCCTCCGGCAAGCAGAGATAACCTGCGAGACGGACATGCCGCGCGCTCGGACACCGTGTGCGCCCCCCTTGTGACAAGCGGACGTCACGTTGCCCTTCGCGGCACGCCCACGCATCCAACGAACCGCGAGATCACTGATAGGGACGGAAGCGCGTGGACCTGTTCGAGTACCAGGCGAGGGACCTCTTCGCCAAGCACGATGTACCGGTGCTGGCCGGTGAAGTCATCGACACGCCTGAGGCGGCGCGCGAGATCACCGAGCGGCTCGGCGGCAAGTCCGTCGTCAAGGCCCAGGTGAAGGTCGGTGGCCGCGGTAAGGCCGGTGGCGTGAAGCTCGCCGCCACCCCGGACGAGGCCGTCGCCCGCGCGACGGACATCCTCGGCATGGACATCAAGGGCCACACGGTCCACAAGGTGATGCTCGCCGAGACCGCTCCGGAGATCCTCGAGGAGTACTACGTCTCCTTCCTCCTCGACCGTGCCAACCGCACCTTCCTCTCCATCGCCTCCGTCGAGGGCGGCATGGAGATCGAGGAGGTGGCGGCCACCCGTCCGGAGGCCGTCGCCCAGACGCCGATCAACCCGATCGACGGCGTGGACGAGGCCAAGGCCCGCGAGATCGTCGCCGCCGCCAAGTTCCCGGCCGAGGTCGCCGACAAGGTGGCGAACGTCCTCGTCAAGCTGTGGGACACCTTCATCAAGGAGGACGCCCTCCTGGTCGAGGTCAACCCGCTGGCGAAGGTCGCCTCCGGCGAGGTCATCGCCCTCGACGGCAAGGTGTCGCTGGACGACAACGCCGAGTTCCGTCACCCCGACTTCGAGGAACTCCACGACAAGGCCGCGGCCAACCCGCTCGAGGCCGCTGCCAAGGAGAAGAACCTCAACTACGTCAAGCTCGACGGTGAGGTCGGCATCATCGGCAACGGCGCCGGTCTCGTCATGAGCACCCTGGACGTCGTCGCGTACGCCGGTGAGAACCACGGTGGCGTCAAGCCCGCCAACTTCCTGGACATCGGCGGTGGCGCCTCCGCCCAGGTCATGGCGAACGGCCTGGAGATCATCCTCGGCGACCCGGACGTCAAGTCCGTGTTCGTCAACGTCTTCGGTGGCATCACCGCCTGTGACGAGGTCGCCAACGGCATCGTCCAGGCCCTCAAGCTCCTCGAGGACCGGGGCGAGAACGTCACCAAGCCGCTCGTCGTCCGTCTCGACGGCAACAACGCCGAGCTCGGCCGGCAGATCCTCACGGACGCGAACCACCCGCTGGTGCAGCGCGTCGACACCATGGACGGGGCGGCCGACAAGGCCGCCGAGCTGGCCCACGCCGCCAAGTAAGCACTCAGGACGAGGACACAACACACCATGGCTATCTGGCTCGACAAGGACAGCAAGGTCATCGTCCAGGGCATGACCGGTGCCACGGGCATGAAGCACACCAAGCTCATGCTCGGCGACGGCACCAACGTCGTGGGCGGCGTGAACCCGCGCAAGGCGGGCACCAAGGTGGACTTCGACGGCACCGAGGTACCGGTCTTCGGCACCGTCAAGGAGGCCATCGAGGCCACCGGCGCCAACGTCTCCGTCATCTTCGTGCCGGAGAAGTTCACCAAGGACGCGGTCGTCGAGGCCATCGACGCCGAGATCCCCCTGGCCGTCGTGATCACCGAGGGCATCGCCGTGCACGACACGGCCGCCTTCTGGGCGTACGCCGGCAAGAAGGGCAACAAGACCCGCATCATCGGCCCGAACTGCCCCGGCATCATCACCCCGGGCCAGTCGAACGTCGGCATCATCCCGGGCGACATCACGAAGCCGGGCCGCATCGGCCTGGTCTCGAAGTCCGGCACGCTGACGTACCAGATGATGTACGAGCTGCGTGACATCGGCTTCTCGACCGCCGTCGGCATCGGTGGCGACCCGATCATCGGCACCACGCACATCGACGCCCTGGCCGCGTTCCAGGACGACCCCGACACCGACCTGATCGTCATGATCGGTGAGATCGGTGGCGACGCCGAGGAGCGCGCGGCTGCGTTCATCAAGGAGAACGTGACCAAGCCGGTCGTCGGCTACGTCGCGGGCTTCACCGCGCCCGAGGGCAAGACCATGGGCCACGCCGGCGCCATCGTCTCCGGCTCCTCCGGCACGGCCCAGGCGAAGAAGGAGGCCCTCGAGGCCGCCGGCGTCAAGGTCGGCAAGACGCCGACCGAGACGGCGAAGCTGGCGCGCGAGATCCTGAGCGCCTGAGCTTCTCAGCTGCACGTCGGTGGGCCCGTTCCCCTTGGCTGGGGCGGGCCCATCGCCGTATCCGCTCACCTCGCCAGCGGTGCCAGTCTCTCCGGGCCGCTCGCTTCCGACCGTTGCAGCTTCGCTCGCAGTGCCTGTTCCTGCTCGGACAGCGGGCCCAGGGCCACCCGGGCCGGGACCCCTTCCACCGCCTGCGGCGCGGCGATCGGCGGTTCGTAGTGCGTCGGCGCTGTCCGCAGCGTGAGCGTCGTCGCGCCGATGATCGTCGCCGTGAAGGCGATGGCCGCCCGGGTCCAGAACACGTTCCGGCGTTCGCCGACGGTGCGTACCGTTGTCGGCCTGGCCGCGCTCAGCCGCTCCGCGGAGGCCAGTTCGGCCAGGCGCCGGTGCAGTTGCGCGGGGTCGGCCAGCTCCGGCAGCAGCGCGGCCACGGCCGCACGGGCGTGGGTGAGCCGGTTCGCGGCGGCCGGGGTGCTCGCCTCCGTCTCCGCAGCCGTCTCCGGCAGGCCGAGCCCGACGCCGTCGTAGAGGACGAGCGTGCGCCGGTACGACGCCGGAAGCTGCAGCAGGACGTCCAGCAGTGCCCGGTCGGCGGGGGCGGCGGGCGGGGGCTCCGGGGAGCGGTAGCGCGGGCGGAAACGGTGCCAGGGGGAGAGCGCCCAGTCGTACGCCGTCGCCCGCACCCACCCTGCCGGGTCCCGGTCCCGCGCCACCTCCGGCCAGCGCTGCCAGGCCAGCTGGAAGGCCCGCTCCACGGCCTCCCGGGCCAGCTCGCAGCGCCCGGTGAGCAGATAGGTCTGGCGCGCGAGGGTGGGAGCGCAGAACGCGTACAGGGCGTCGAAGGCCTGATCGGGAGTCAGCGGCACGGGCTCGGGCGACACAGCCGTCGGCTCCCCGAAAGAGGCCAGCAGCCGGGCGTACGCCTCGCCCGCGTCGCCGCTCGGGGTGCCGCGGCCCTGCTCCCAGGCGCGTACGGTCGCGCGCCTGACGCCGACCCGCGCCGCCAACTGAGTCTGCGTCAGCGACCGGGACTCGCGCAGCCGTCGGCGCTCCTCCGGCGGCGGCAGCGGGCTGGCAGGGCTCTGTGTCACCGGGCGCCCCTCCGTACGGAAAAGTACATAAGCATATATTGAGCGACACTTCGGAGGTTCGCCTGTTACGACGGGAAAGCGTGTGTCGTTGGGAGCATGGCGGGCGTGATTCCCGTGACCGCTCGCCGATCGCCGTTGTCCCCTCTGCTCACCCGGGTGCGCGACCGCTCGCCCGGACTGGCCAACAGCCTGCTGGGCGGTGCCGTCGCGGCCGGGCTCGGGTTCGGCTCGTTCGCCGTGCTCGTGATGGGGCTGTGGATCAGCTCGCCGTACCCCGACAGCGGCCCCGGCGCCGCGCTGCACATCGCCGCCGCGCTCTGGCTGCTGGCCCACGGGGTCGAACTGGTCCGCACCGACACCCTCTCCGGCGCCCCCTTGCCGATGGGCGTGACTCCGCTGCTGCTGCTCGCGCTTCCGCTGTGGCTGCTGTTCCGGGCGGCCCGGGACGCGGTGGACGCGCCGCCCCCCGACTCCGACGGCCCGCCGCCGGTGCCGGCGTACGCGGCGTGGACGGGCGTCGTCCTCGGCTACCTCGCCGTCGGCTACGGGATCGCGCTGTACTGCTCCGGCGGCGAACTGCGGCCCCAGTGGAGCTGGGTGACGGCATCTCTGCCGCTCGTCGCGGCGGGCGCGGCCGGCATCGGGGTGTGGTCGGCGTACGGCCGCCCGCGATGGAGGCACCTCCCTGCTCCGGCGGAGCCGAGAGCCGGGGGGCCGCTGCTGAGCGTCTTGCTCGGTACGGCGGCACGGGCGGCCGGGGCCGCGACGGCGGTGCTCGTCGGGGGCGGGGCGCTGCTGGTCGGGGTCTCGCTGGTGTGGCACGGCGACACGGCCCGGCTGTCCTTCGTACAGCTGACGCAGGGCTGGACCGGCCGCTTCGCCGTCCTGCTGCTCGGCGTCGCGCTCGTCCCGAACGCGGCGGTGTGGTCCGCCTCCTACGCCCTCGGCCCCGGCTTCGCCCTCGGCGCCGGGCACCTGGTGCACCCGCTCGCCTCCGACCCCGCCCCGCTGCTCCCGCCGTTCCCTCTGCTCGCGGCGGTGCCGGAGCCGGGCACCGGGAGCCTGCTGAACTGGGCGGCGGGGCTGGTGCCGGTGGCGGCCGGGGTGACGGCGGGCTGGTTCGTGGCGAGACGCGCCACGGGCCGGCCGCAGTCCGGGTCCGTCGGCCGGCCCGAGCCCGTCGAGTCGGCGCCGGGCCGCTGGTCGGCCGGGTGCACCGCCGGGGCCGTCCTGCTGACGGCGATCCTCTGCGCGGCGTTCCTTGCGCTGCTGGCCGAGCTGGCGGGCGGCCCGCTGGGCGTGGGCGCACTGGCCCGCTTCGGCCCGGTGTGGTGGCAGACCGGAGCGGCGGCGGGCCTCTGGATCATGCTGCTCGCGCTGCCCTTGTCCCTGGCCGTACGGGCCTGGCGACTACGGGGCCTGCGGACGCGGGCCGGAATTCCGGCACAGAGCACCCTGGGCAGGTCGGCGAAGGACGCGCCCCACCCGGAGAAGCCGTCCGCCTCCGCGCTCACCAGTTCCCAGCCCACCGAGGACGAGGACGGGCCCGAGGAAGAGGAAGACGACCTCTACGACTTCCTCCCGGCCGACGACCCGTTCCCCCCGCTCCCGGACTGGCACGACGACCTGTCCCGCGCGACCCGCTGGGCGGCCCTGCGCGAGGCCGCGACCCCGAGGGACACCCCGGACACGCCTCCGCTCCCCGACGATCCCCCCGCCGATCCCCGCGCCGGAGGCTGACCTCGTGCTCCGCCCTCGTGCCAGGCCTCAGCCGTTGTTGACCCCCAGCACCCCGCGCAGCTCGCGCGGCAGCAGCTGGTCGCAGGACTGCTTGGCCTCGTGGGTGAGGGCGTCGCTGACGCAGGTGTAGTAGTCGCGGTAGACCAGCTGCACGGTGAAGGTCGCGCCCACCAGGACCAGGGCCAGGGACCCCGCGACCAGGCCGCCGAGGGCCGCCGTCACCTGGGGGCGGCCCGTCGGGGCGGCCGGAGCCGGGGCGTCCGGGGCGGGGGTGCGGGGCTTGGCGCGCAGGGCGCTGATCGCCCAGTACAGGGCCAGCGCGCCCAGCAGCAGGGACACGTACGGCCAGCTGAACAGGGCGAAGAAGACGGCCCACATGCCCGACAGCAGTGCGTAGCGCGCGCGGCGCTGGGCCGGGTCCGTCGGGTCCCAGCGCATGCCGGGACCGCCCTGGCGGTCCGGGCCCTGGGGGCCGCCGCCGGGGCGTTCACCGAAGCCGCCGGGGCGCTGGCCGAAACCGCCGGGGGAGCGGCCCGGCTGCCGGTCGCTCCACTGGCTGCCCCAGGGGGAACCGCCCCCGGAACCCGAGGACCCATCGGAGCCCGAGGACCCCTCGGGGTGCCGGGGCTGCCAAGGCCGGTCCGGGGTGCCCTCCGGCGGTGGCGCGAAGGGGTTGTCGTCCTGCTGCTCACCACCCCGACCGTCGCCGTCCCGGCCGCCCTGGGGCGCCTCGGGCGGCGAGGCCGGCCGCTCCCGCAGCAGCAAGGCACCACGCTCGCCTCGCTGGGCCGGGCGCGAGGGAAACGTGAGGAGTCGCAGGCTGCGATCGGGCATCAAAAGAGCGTCTTCCCCTAGGTGAATACGGCAGTCCGACGTGAGCTTCCACCCCGTGAACGCACCGCACGACGACCGCGTTCCCGAGGCTGCTCGTATTCGATTCCTCCCGAACGCTACCTTCCGGCCACGCACCCGTCCCGAGGGGGCCTTCCGGAATGCCGGTATCGTTGCTGACGGTCGGCCGCTTCGTAGACTTCCCCGTATCCCGGGGGGCGAAGCATTCGTACGACTGTACAAACCCCGACTGTACAAACCCGCCGGGCCGGGCGACAGCCCGCCGGACACATCGCTTCCCGAGAAAGGGCCCCATCGTGGCCGCCACCACCCCTGGCCCCGCGGTCAAGCGCCTCGTCGTGCTGGTCTCCGGATCCGGCACCAACCTGCAGGCGCTCCTGGACGAGATCGAGCGCACCGGAGCCGATGCGTACGGCGCTCGGATCGTCGCCGTAGGGGCCGACCGCGACGGCATCGAGGGGCTCGCCCGCGCCGAGCGGGCCGGCCTGCCGACCTTCGTGTGCCGGGTGAAGGACTACGGCACCCGCGGGGAGTGGGACACGGCCCTCGCCGAGGCCGTCGCCGCCCACGAGCCGGACCTCGTGGTCTCCGCCGGGTTCATGAAGATCGTCGGGAAGGAATTCCTCGCGTCGTTCGGCGGCCGGTTCGTGAACACGCACCCGGCCCTGCTGCCCAGTTTTCCCGGGGCCCACGGCGTCCGCGACGCGCTCGCGTACGGCGCCAGGGTCACCGGCTGCACCGTCCACTTCGTCGACGACGGCGTCGACACCGGCCCGATCATCGCGCAGGGCGTGGTCGAGGTCCGGGACGAGGACGACGAGAGCGCGCTGCACGAGCGCATCAAGGAAGTCGAGCGAAGGCTGCTCGTCGAGGTCGTGGGGCGGCTCGCCCGCAACGGCTATCGCATTGAGGGACGAAAGGTAGTAATCCAGTGACCGCCGAGAGCACAGTCACGGCCGAGAGCAACCAGCGGGCCATTCGCCGCGCGCTCGTCAGCGTCTACGACAAGACCGGCCTGGAAGAGCTGGCCCGCGGCCTGCACGAGGCCGGCGTCGAGCTGGTCTCCACCGGCTCCACGGC
Organism: Streptomyces sp. NPDC002671; assembly: GCF_053592475.1. NCBI lineage: Bacteria > Bacillati > Actinomycetota > Actinomycetes > Kitasatosporales > Streptomycetaceae > Streptomyces > Streptomyces sp. NPDC002671. The sequence goes on along the minus strand of NZ_JBSFVU010000011.1, from coordinate 262,222 downwards.
CGGCCGGATCGCCGCCGCCGGCGTCCCCGTCACCAAGGTCGAGGAGCTGACCGGCTTCCCCGAGTGCCTGGACGGCCGCGTGAAGACCCTCCACCCGCGGGTGCACGCGGGCATCCTCGCGGACCTGCGCCTCGACAGCCACCGCGAGCAGCTCGCCGAGCTGGGCGTGGAGCCGTTCGACCTCGTCGTGGTCAACCTCTACCCGTTCCGCGAGACGGTCGCCTCCGGCGCCTCGGACGACGAGTGCGTGGAGCAGATCGACATCGGCGGTCCCTCCATGGTCCGCGCCGCCGCCAAGAACCACCCGTCCGTGGCCGTGGTCACCAGCCCCGAGCGGTACGCCGACGTCCTCGCGGCCGTGCAGGCCGGCGGCTTCGACCTGGCCACCCGCAAGCGCCTGGCCGCCGAGGCCTTCCAGCACACGGCCGCGTACGACGTGGCGGTCGCGTCCTGGTTCGCCTCCGGCTACGCCCCCGCGGACGCAGCATCTGACAGCGGCTCCGCCGCGGGCGAGTTCCCCGACTTCCTCGGCGCCACCTTCGAGCGCGCGCACACCCTCCGCTACGGCGAGAACCCGCACCAGCCCGCCGCCCTCTACGTCGACGGCAGCGGCGCCGGCCTCGCGAACGCGGAGCAGCTGCACGGCAAGGAGATGTCGTACAACAACTACACGGACACGGACGCCGCCCGCCGTGCCGCGTACGACCACGACGAGCCCTGCGTCGCGATCATCAAGCACGCCAACCCGTGCGGCATCGCGGTCGGCGCGGACGTCGCCGAGGCGCACCGCAAGGCGCACGCCTGCGACCCGGTCTCCGCGTACGGCGGTGTCATCGCCGTGAACCGCCCGGTCAGCAAGGAGATGGCCGAGCAGGTCGCGGAGATCTTCACCGAGGTCATCGTCGCGCCGGACTACGAGGAGGGGGCCCTGGAGGCCCTCACCAAGAAGAAGAACATCCGCGTGCTGAAGGCCCCGAACGGCCCGTGCAACAAGGTCGAGGCCAAGCAGATCGATGGCGGTGTCCTGCTCCAGGAGGCCGACCGTCTCCAGGACGCGGGCGACGACCCGGCCAACTGGACGCTGGCGACGGGCGAGGCGCTCTCCGCCGAGGAGCTGAAGGAGCTGGCCTTCGCCTGGAAGGCCTGCCGCGCGGTCAAGTCCAACGCGATCCTGCTCGCCAAGGACGGCGCCTCGGTCGGCGTCGGCATGGGCCAGGTCAACCGCGTCGACTCCTGCAAGCTCGCGGTCGAGCGGGCGGGCGAGGAGCGGGCCCGCGGTTCCTACGCGGCCTCCGACGCGTTCTTCCCCTTCCCCGACGGCCCCGAGATCCTCATCGGCGCGGGTGTCCGGGCGATCGTCCAGCCGGGCGGCTCGATCCGTGACGAACTCGTCGTGGAGGCCGCGAAGAAGGCGGGCGTGACGATGTACTTCACGGGCACGCGCCACTTCTTCCACTGAGCCCTCCACCGAGCCCTCCGGTGGTTTCGCCGGACAGTTCGCACCACACGGTCTTGCCGCCGGGGCAGTGCTCCACGCCCCGGCGCAGGGCCACGGCGTCGACCGGTAACAGGCCTCGGCCGGACTCCTCGTCCGCGCCGGGGCGGCGCCGTACGAGCCTGGCGTGGGCATCGGGGTCGGAGACCTCCAGCCGGGTACGGCCGCCGTTGTCTGCGGTTTCAAGGCGGGCCCGCCGGCGCGGACCCCGCGCGGCCGGGTCACGGGCCTGGCCGCTACGGCGCCGCCGCCACCCGAACGCGGCCCTCGCCGCGCAGAACAGCACACCGGGGCGGCCGGCAGCTGCCGGCAAGCCGACAGAACCGGGCAGTACCTCCGCCCGAAACCGCTTGTTGCGGCAGCCTGATCGGTATCGAACACCCTCTGAGGCCTGAGGCCTGAGGCCTGAGGCCTGAACGCCTGAGCCGCCGGGTTCAGCCGGTCTGGGGCTGCAGCCGGGCCGGCAGCAGCACTGCCACCGCGGCGGAGGCCAGCACCAGCGAGAGCGCGGACACCAGCATCGAGAGGTGCATACCGGCGATGAAGCCCGACCCGCCGGCCGCCAGGGCACCGAAGACCGCCACCCCGATGGCGCGCCGATCTGCCGGGCGGAGTTGAGGATGCCCGAGGTCAGGCAGGCCCGCTCGTGCTCTATCGCCTCCAGCATCGCGGTGGTCAGCGGCGGCACCGCGAGCCCACCGCCGATGCTTAGCGGCACCAGCGGCACCAGCAGCACCAGCACCAGGGCGAGCGCGGTCTGACCACGGTGTTGAAGGCGGTCATCGGCACGAACATCAGGCCGGCGCTCAACGGCGAGGCGTCGCACAGCTGTTGGAAGTAGAGGCTGAGCACGTTGACGAAGCCTTAGCAGCGTGCCGAGATCAGCGACTGCGGACGGTCGGACGCCGGGTCAGCCGATCTTGCGGCGGACCAGCCAGACCGTGACGATGGCCAGGAGCAGGGCGAGCAGGCCCGTCCAGCCGGCCTCGATGAACTGGAAGGACCAGAAGCGGCCGGCGGGGTGGTAGCTCGTCACGATGGTGTAGTGCCGGGCCTGGAGCCAGTCCCTGTAGGTGACCGAGGGAAGCCCGTTGCCAGGGGGGAGCTGCGCCAGGTACTTCATGTACAGGCTGTGGCTCTGGGCAGTGCCGAGCGGGTGACCGGTGGGATCCGTGTATGCGTTGCCGATCACCCAGTCCCGAGGGCCGGGCTTGCCGATGGTGGTCAGCGGCGTCATGTAGTGCCGGCGGAGCTTGTAGTCGGTCGCCATGAGCAGGCCGAACGCGCCGAGGAAGACCGTACCGACCGCGACCATGGTGCGGCGGATGAGCAGGCCGGCGAGGACGCCTGCCGTGAAGGCCAGCAGCGTCTGGACCGGGAAGACGATCCCCTCCAGCTCGAAGGTGAGAGGGTCACCGAATCCGCGGGGCAGGACGTGGTCCAGTGGGGCGTTGTACCACGTGTACAGGGCGCCGAATGCCTCCGTCACCGCGACCAGTGCCACCGCGATCAGGGTCAGCTTGGTCAGCAGCCAGCGGGTGCGCCCGGCCGCCTGTGTCCAGGCGAACCGGTAGGTGCCCGTCTCCAGTTCCCGTGCGATCAGAGGCCCTCCGAGGAAGGCACCGAATGCCCCTGGCAGCAGAAGGAGGAACAGGAAGGGCCACTTCGACCCGTACGAGGTGAACAGGTCGTCGGCGAGTTGCCGGCAGCGGCCGCTGGAGTAGGACGTGCACTGAGCCAGCCCCAGCTGGTCGTAGGTCGAACGTGCCTGCAGGCCTCCGGCCACCATCAGCGCGGCGAAGCAGGCCAGCATCGCCAGCAGGCCATAGAGAGCGAACCGGTGCTGGCGCCAGGTCACCCAGGCAAGGCCGAGCCGGGGCAGCGAGGTGCCGCGAGCCGGGGACGGTGCATCGGTCATTGCCATCAGTGGACCACCTGTTCGCCGTGTAGGGGTTTCGGGCCGGGCAGGGCCGAGGCGGAGGGTTCGCGCATGTAGGCGAGCACCAGTTCCTCCAGGCCGACCGGGTGCCGTTGCCAGCCCGGCGGTGCGGCCGACGGGTCGGGGGTGCGGACCAGCAGGTGCGCCTGGGCGGCAGTGCGTCGGTCCCGGACGACCGGGAAGCGCTGCGTGACGGAATCGGCCTGCGCGGCCGGACCTGTCCAGACGTGATGCCCGGCGACCAGTTCCTCGGCCTCACCGCAGACCTGGATCCGGCCGCCGTGTACGACGACCACGTAGTCGCACACCCGCTCCAGCTCCGCGACGACGTGGGAGGAGAACACCACCGAGATGCCGTCCTCCGACACGGCCGTCATCAACGCCGACATGAAGTCCTGGCGCGCAACGGGATCCAGCGCGGCCAACGGCTCGTCCAGGATGAGCAGTTCCGGGCGTTTGGCGAGCGCAAGGGAGAGCGCCACCTGTGAGCGCTGGCCGCCGGACAGAGCGCCGACCTTCTTCGCCAGTGGAATGCCCAGCTCCTTCAGGCGGTCCTGGGCACGGTCGGCATCCCATCGCCGGTTCATGACGCGCCCCATCCGCAGCATGTCGGCCACGGACAGATTGCGGTAGAGCGCCGCCTCCTGGGCAACGAAGGCGACCGCGTCAAGCGCGGCGGCCGACCCCGCAGGCCTGCCGCCTGCCACCCGCACCTGCCCCGTCGTCGCCCTGGTCAGGCCGACGGCCAGGCTCAACAGTGTTGTCTTGCCCGCACCGTTCGCGCCGACCAGGCCGACCACGTGTCCGGCCGGAACCGCCAGCGAGCAGTCCCGCAGGGCCCACGTGCGGCCGTAGCGCTTGCCGAGTCCGGCCGTCTCGATCGCCAGGTCGCTGCTCATGCGACCACCCCCGCCCGGCTGCTGCCGCCATCCTCGTCCGCGCGGCCTGCACGGCTCTGCCGCAGATCGTGCAGGGCCGCGGTGAACAGGGCACTCATGCCTTCCTCGTCCAGCCCGGCCTCGTTCGCCGTGCGCATCCAGGCCAGCAGGCTCTTGTGCAGGGCTGCCTGTTCCCGCAGGCCCACACGCTCCACGGTGCCCTCGACGAACGTCCCGACTCCCCGTCGGCCGGCCACCAAGCCCCGGTGTTCCAGCTCCCGGTAGGCCTTCAACACCGTGTTGGGATTGATCGCCAACCCGGCGACGACGTCCTTGACTCTCGGCAGCTGATCTCCATGCCGCAGATATCCCAGCCGGAGCGCCTGCTCCACCTGCTGGACCAGCTGCAAGTAGGTGGGCACCCCTGATCCCGGATCGAGGCGGAACTCGATCGGCGACGGCGAGCCATCTTTATCTAGATCCATAGTTATTGAGTTAAACCAGATTGCTGATCTTGCGTCAACCTCTTGAGCTGACCTCGCACCAGGGTCGTCGCACCCTCGCGCCGTCGTATGTGCCCAAGAGCGGGCGGTCCTCGCCGAGTTGGCGTGACCGTGCGGGGCACCTGCTTGGGGGTTATGGTCGTAAAGGCAGGGTGGAGGACCGCCCTGCGGCGGCACGGCCGGGGCACAGCCGGGGCGCACCTTCGGTGCCGACGCCCTCACATATGGCGGGCTCCCGCGCCGTGACACTCACCGTCAGTACGCGTCACCCCAAGTGAACGCCGTGGACGGAAGGGGTCTGCCCATGCGTATCGCCGTGGATCTGAATCGGTGTCAGGGGTACGCGCAGTGCGTGTACCTGGCTCACGAGGTCTTCAAGCTGACGGGCGATGAGGTGCTCTCCTACGAACCCAACCCCGATGACGAGCGACGCCTGCACGTACGGCGAGCCGCCGCGGCCTGCCCGGTGCAGGCGATCGTGGTCGACCGCCTGGACGACCCGGCCGACGCGGAGCGGGGCACGACGTCATGACCATGGCGGCAACGCTCTCGGAGCTGGTGCGCGACTTCAAGGCCCGCGGCCGGATCGTCATCGTCGGCGCCTCCCTGGCGGGACTGCGGGCCGCCGAAGCCCTGCGCGAGGAGGGCTTCACCGGGTCCCTGACCATCATCGGGGACGAGCCCTACGAGCCCTACGACCGTCCTCCGCTGTCCAAGCAGGTGCTCAAGGGGTGGGTGCCGGCCGGCAACACCACCCTGCCCCGCCTGCGGGAAGTGGACGCGGAGTGGCGCCTCGGGGTGCCCGCCACCCGGCTGGACCGGGCCCACAAGCGGGTCCACCTGGCCAACGGCGATGAGGTCCCGTACGACCGCCTGCTGATCGCCACGGGAACCCGCGCGCGGCAGTGGCCCAACCCGGCCGAGGCCGGCCTGGAGGGCGTGCACACCATGCGCTCGCGTGATGACGCCACGGCGCTGCAGCAGGCGCTGGCCGCGCGGCCCTCGCGGGTGCTCATCATCGGCGCCGGGTTCATCGGCTCGGAGGCGGCCTCCGTCTGCCGGGACCTCGACATCCCGGTGACGGTCGCCGAGCGCGGCGCGGCGCCGCTGATCGGCGCGCTCGGCGGGGTGATCGGCGAGATCGCCGCTGAGACGCAGCGCGACCACGGCGTGGACCTGCGCTGCGGGGTGGGCGTGCTGTCGCTGGAGGGCGACGGCGCCGGACACGTACGGGGCGCCCGGCTCTCGGACGGGACCACCGTGGAGGCCGACCTGGTGCTGGCCTCGCTGGGCTCGATCCGCAACGTGGAATGGCTGGACGGCGCCGGGCTGGCAGTCGGCTTCTGGGGCGTCGGCTGCGACGCCGGAGGCCGGGCCTTCGACATCAACGGAGTGGTGACCGACTCCGTCTACGTGGCGGGGGACGTCGCCCGCCAGCCCTACGTGCTGTACGAGTACGAGTTCCTCGCGATGGAGCACTGGGACAACGCGGTCTTCGGCGCCCAGGTCGCGGCCCACAACATGGTGAACCTCGAACCCCACTACCGGCCGAACCTGTTGCTCCCCAGCTTCTGGTCCGGCCAGTTCGGCATGAACATCAAGTCCGTCGGCGTACCGCCCTTCGGCGAGGAGATCATCTTCACCCAGGGGTCGGTGAAAGAGCGCCGCTTCATCGCCGCCTACGGCCACCGGGGCCGCACCGTCGCCGCCGTCGCCTTCGACCAGGGCAAGTGGCTGCAGCACTACGGGCGGCTGATCGAGCAGTCGGCTCCGTTCCCGCCCCCGCCGCCGGGCTGGGACGTGCCCGACTACATGCAGGCGATGCCGGCCGGGTTCCCCGCGCCGGGCGCCCCGGCCGCGGTGCCCGACGTGGTCCTGACCGGCCACGACCCGACCGAGCGGCGGGCCGAGTTCCGGCCCCGAAGCCGCTGACGAGCGCCACAGCGACCGCGAGCGCAACAGCGACAGGTGGTGAGGAACCGTGGTCGAGGAAACTCCCTGGCAGCAGGCTCTCCGCTATGCCAACCGCGCCAATCCGTACCCCTTCTACGAGGAGCTCAGGAAGACGCCGGTGTCGCGGCAGCCGGACGGCACCTACGTCGTCAGCACCTACCGGGAGGTCGTCTCGCTGCTCCACGACAACCGGGTCAGCTCGGATTACACGAAGCGCCCCCGGGCGGTCACGGCGGAGCCGGGGCACGAGTCGATTCTCCAGGTCGCCGGTGTGGCGCCGAACATCATCACCGTGGACCCGCCCGAACACGACCGGGCTCGGCGCCTGATGATCCGGCACTTCTACGGCCCGCCCGAGTCACCCGACTGGATCTCCCGCCTGGAGCCCGAGATCCGCCGCATCGTCGGCGATCTCCTGGACAAGCTGCGCGGCAAGACCCGCTTCGACGCCGTCGACGAGTTCGCCTACCCCCTGCCGGTGACCGTGATCTGCGAGATCCTCGGCGTGCCGATGAAGGACGAACCGCTCTTCCACGCCTGGATCCACACGGCCCTGGAAGCCCTGGACCTCGGCCCGGAGGCGGGCGACGAGGAGATACGGAGTCAAGCGCAGGAGGGCCGGCAGAGCGTCAAGAAGTTCGAGCAGTACCTGGCCGGGCTGCTCGACCAGTACGCCAAGGAGCCCGGCCCCGGCATGCTCTCGGCGATGGTGCACGACCGCGGCCCGAACGGTCCCATGCCCAGGGACGTTCTCATCAGCAATGCCTTGCTCCTGCTCTTCGCCGGGCATGAGACCACGGTCAATCTGATCGCCCACAGCGTGCTCACCCTGCTCAGGCACCCCGACGCGCTGGACAAGCTGCGCCGTCGGCCCGAGCTGATCGTGACCGGGGTCGAGGAACTGCTGCGCTTCGAGTCGTCGGTCCAGTTCTGGCACACCCGCTCCGCCCTCGCGGACATCGAGATCGCGGGCACCACCATCCCGAAGGGCGCGCCGATCTTCCTGGCGTACGGCTCGGCGAACCGTGACCCGGAACGGTTCGAGAACCCCGACCAGGTCGACCTCGAACGCCCCGACAACCAGCACGTCGGCTTCAGCCAGGGCATCCACTTCTGCTTCGGCGCCCCGCTCGCCCGGCTCGAAGTCCAGGTCGCCGTCAGCGAGTTCGTCCGCCGCGCGGAGAACCCGCGACTGGTCGAAGACCCGCCGCCGTACCGTCACAACCAGATCTTCCGCGGCCCGCGCCACGTCCTGGTCGACGTCGACGGCATCCGCGACTGACGCGGTACTTGCCGCAGAGGATCACCATGCGCGCTTTTCGACTCGTCGAATGGCAGAAGCCGCCGGAGCTGCGCGAGGTGCCGGTTCCCGAGCCTGGTCCGGGGCAGGTCCTGCTGAAGGTCGCGGGCGCCGGCGCCTGCCACTCCGACCTGCACATCATGGAGGAACCGGGGCCCGAGAGCGGCGAGGGGCTGCCCTTCACGCTCGGCCATGAGAACGCGGGGTGGGTGGAAACACTGGGCCCGGGTGTCACCGGCTTCGCCCCCGGAGACCCTGTGATCGTCTACGGCCCCTGGGGCTGCGGAATGTGTGCCAACTGCCGGGAGGGCCGGGAAAACTACTGCCAGGTGACCAGCGGTCTGGGCGGGGGCCTGGGCGGTCACGACGGCGGAATGGCCGAGTACCTGCTGGTCCCGGCGGCACGGCTCCTGATCCCGCTGGGCGACCTCGACCCTCGCGAGGCCGCCCCGCTCAGCGACGCGGGCCTGACGAGCTACCACGCCGTCAAGCGGTCACTGCACCTGCTGGGTCCCGGCTCGACCGCGGTGGTGATCGGGGCGGGCGGACTGGGCCAGATGGCCATCCAGATCCTGCGCGCACTCAGCGCGGCGACCGTGATCGTCGCCGTGGACACCGCGGCCGACAAGCTGGAGACCGCCAAGCGCATGGGCGCGGACGAGGCCCTGCTCTCGGGCGACGAGGCGGTCACACGTATCAAGGACATGACACGCCGGCAGGGCGCCGAGCTGGTGCTGGACATGGTCGGCGTGGACCCGACCCTGCGGACGGCCGCCCAGGTGGCCCGAGTGCTCGGCCACCTCACCATCGTCGGCCTCGGCGGCGGAGCCCTGCCGGTCAACTTCTTCAGCCCGCCGCACGAGTGCTCGGTCGCCTCCCCCTACTGGGGCTACCTCACCGAACTCATGGAAGTCATCACCCTCGCCCGGCAACAGAAGATCAAGCTGCTGGTCGAGCACTTCCCCCTGGAACGCGCCGCCGAGGCCTACCAGCTCCTGCACGACGGCAAGATCAAAGGACGCGCGGTCATCGTCCCTCACGGTTGAGGAGTTCGCACGAGTGCAACATCGCCGATCACGTGGCGACCCTGATTGGAACCTGAGGCCCGTCATCCGCGAGGATGGTGCCATGACCGCCCAGATTCTCGATGGCAAGGCCACCGCAGCCGCGATCAAGTCCGATCTGACCGTCCGCGTGGCGGCGCTGAAGGAGAAGGGCTTCACGCCCGGCCTCGGCACGATCCTGGTCGGGGAAGACCCCGGCAGCCGGAAGTACGTGGCCGGCAAGCACCGCGACTGCCGCGAGGTCGGCATCGCCTCCATCCAGCGGGAGCTGCCCGCCACCGCCACCCAGGAGGAGATCGAGGCGGTGGTGCGGGAACTGAACGAGGACCCGGCCTGCACCGGCTACATCGTCCAGCTCCCGCTGCCCAAGGGCATCGACGAGAACCGCATCCTGGAGCTGATGGACCCGGAGAAGGACGCGGACGGCCTTCACCCGATGAACCTGGGACGGCTGGTGCTGGGCGAGCCCGCGCCGCTGCCCTGCACCCCGAACGGCGTACTCACCCTGCTGCGCCGCCACGGCGTCGAGACCAAGGGCGCCGAGGTCGTCGTCGTCGGCCGGGGCGTGACCATCGGGCGCCCGATGCCGCTGCTGCTCACCCGGCGCAGCGAGAACGCCACCGTGACCCAGTGCCACACCGGCACCCGTGACCTGTCCTGGCACCTCAAGAAGGCCGACATCATCGTCGCGGCGGCCGGCTCCCCGTACCTGATCCGCGCCGAGGACGTGAAGCCGGGCGCGGCCGTTCTCGACGTCGGCGTCTCGCGGAACGCGGACGGCAAGATCGTCGGGGACGTGCACCCGGACGTCGCCGAGGTGGCCGGGTGGATCTCCCCGAACCCGGGCGGTGTGGGCCCCATGACCCGGGCGCAGCTGCTGGTCAACGTGGTCGAGGCGGCGGAGCGCCGTGCCGGCTGAGGACGCCCGCGGCGGGCGGCCCTCGCGCCGCTTCCCGCGGATCACCAGGGACACGGCGCGCCCCGAGGGCGGCGGCCGGGCGGCCGGGGGTGACGCGCCGGCGCCCTACCGGCAGTGGCCCCTGCTGGTCGTGCTGGGCACGGTCGCCCTCGGCCTGCTGCTGACCTCGCTCGACCTGTTCCGCTACGGGACCCTGCTGATCGGCGCCGCCCTGCTGGCCGGCGCGGTCATGCGCTGGATACTGCCGAGTGTCGGCATGCTCGCCGTACGCTCGCGCTTCACGGACATCGTCACCTACGGCATCCTCGGCCTCGTCATCGTCCTGCTGGCGTTGATGGCCCAGCCCAAGCCGTGGCTGCAGCTCCCCTTCCTCAAGGACACCCTGCACCTGACGGTCACCAAGTAGCCGCCGAGCAGCGGCAGCGGTGCCCGTACGACCTGTGGCCCGCGTCTCCCCCGGGGACGCGGGCCACCGGCGTCTTCCCCCGTTCCCCGGATCGACCGTACGGGCGCCGGGCCGCCCGCTGCGTCCGACCCCGGGCGGAACTCCTCGTACCGCCAGGGTGTTCCGGGCGGTCCGGCACTGCAACTTCCGTGGTACGCCTGTGGATTGACTCCCCGCCCCGGCCTCGGGCGTTACCCTGCGACAGTGCAGCTGAGGACCCCCCGCCCCCTCGCCGTGGACACACTGATCGCTGTCGCCATGGCCGTGGTCGCCGTCCTGCTCGGGCGGGAGTCGCGCTCGCAGGGCTGGCCGGAACTCGACGCCCGCGCCTATGTGTTCGTCGCCCTCGCCCACCTGCCGGTCGCCCTGCGCGGCCGGTGGCCGCTCGCCGTGTTCGCCGTCGTCCAGGCGGCGTTCGTCGGCTACATCACCCTCGGCTACTGGCCGGTGGTGTGCACCTTCGGCTCCATGCTCGCGCTGTACACGGTGGCCTCCGTTCGCCCGGTGCGCACCGCCCTGGTCTGCGCGGCCTGTATGACCGGCGTGTGGGCGTACGCCGGGGTGGTCAGCGACACTCCCTCCATGGCGTCCGTGCTGGGGCAGGCGCTGCTGTACTGCTCGGCCTTCGCCCGGCAGCAGGGCCCCGCGCAGGGCGGGGCGGCCCCGCCCGACCTCGGCGTGCTCACCTCCCGCGAGGTGGAGGTCCTCAAGCTCACCGCACGCGGCCTGTCCAACCTGGAGATCGCCGACCGCCTCTACATCAGCGAGGCCACGGTCAAGACCCACCTCAACCGCACGATGACCAAGCTCGACCTGGGCAGCCGGGCCCAGGCGGTGGTTGTGGCGTACGAGTCGGGACTCGTGACGCCGGGCGGGTGAACGCCCCCCCGCGGGCCGGTGGACATGCGGAACGGTGGCCCGCCCCCTCCCCCGATGAGGGGCGGGCCGCCGTCGCAGACTCAGCCTTCCCTGCCGAGAACTGCCTGTTCAACGCCTGTCTGTGCGCTGTGGCACGGAAGTGACCGTTCCGCTACCGTGTCCGCGCTCTGCCACATGTCGGGGCCAAGGGGGGCCCGCGACGCCGACAAGATCCAGAAGACACCCCCTGGGTGCCCGATCGGGGCGGCACGGGGGACCATTGGGGCGTACCGCGTATTGGGGGGAAGCGATGCCTCGTTGGAAGGCCCTGCCGGACGATCTGGATCCGCAGATCAAGGAGTTCATCGGTGAGTTGCGGCTGCTCGTCGACCGCAGCGGCCTGAACACCGCGACGCTGGCCGGCCGCACGGGCTACGCCAAGACGTCCTGGGAGCGTTACCTGGGCGGCGAGTTGCTCGCGCCCAAGGGCGCGGCCGTCGCGCTCGCCGAGGTCACCGGCGCCGGCACGGTTCACCTGACGACGCTGTGGGAGCTGGCCGAACGCGCCTGGAACCGCGCGGAGGCGCGGCACGACACCACCATGCAGGCGCTCCGGATCTCCCAGGCGGGCGCGGCGCCGGGGGAGTTCGGGGAAGCGGGCGGTGCGAGCGGCCCGGGAGGCGCCCCGGATCCGTACGACGGCGGGGCGCGGCCTTTGCGGCCGGGCTCCGCGGGCACGGCGAGCGCGAACAGGCACCGCGTGACGATGTTCCTCGCGGGCCTGGCCGGTGTGCTCGTCATCATCGCCGGGGTCTTCTTCTTCACCCGTCAGGGCGGCGGCGAGAAGCACGAGCGCGCCGCCACGCCGCCCCCGTCCTCGCCCGCCCCGTCCGCCACCCACCCGACCCTGCCCGCCGGGGTCAAGTGCGCCCACTCCGCCTGTACCGGCAAGGACGCCGAGGCCATGGGGTGCAGCGGCGAACTGGTGACCACCGCGAAGACCGCCACCATCGGCACCGTCACCCTGGAGGTCCGCTACAGCAGGACGTGCGGCGCCGCCTGGGGGCGGATCACCGACGCCTCCCCGGGCGACACGGTGCAGCTCTCCGTGGGCACGGTCCGGGAACGCGGTGACATCGCCGGTGCCGGGGACACCATCGCGTACACGCCGATGGTGGCCGTACGGGACGCGAGCGCGGCCCGGGCCTGCGCGACCCTCGCCGACGGGCGGACGGGGTGCACGCGGTAGTGAGCCAAGAAACGTGAACTATTTCGGGTGACGGACGCATGGCCCGCCGAATCCGGGGCACGCGAACCGTACCCCCACGGGATCCGGGCAATCCGGTACCCCCCATGGCGGCCGTCCTCGTCCACCCTCTCCCGGACGGACGGCCGCCGCTTTCGTTCACAGCCGCCAGATTCGTTGTACTTCTTCCACCAGTTCGTGCAGCAGGAGACTTGTGGGGTGAGCCACAGGGCCCGGGACGTCTCGCATGCCGGATGCGCGATAGCCTGACCGCTGGATTCTCTTGATGCCAAGAGATCGATCATCCGGGGCCAACGACGACCCCACCGCCAGCTGTCATACGGAGAACGCCATGACCCGCACTCCCGTGAACGTCACCGTCACCGGCGCGGCCGGCCAGATCGGTTACGCGCTCCTCTTCCGCATCGCCTCCGGCCAGCTGCTCGGCGCGGACGTGCCGGTCAAGCTGCGCCTCCTGGAGATCACCCCGGCCCTGAAGGCCGCCGAGGGCACCGCCATGGAGCTGGACGACTGCGCCTTCCCGCTGCTCCAGGGCATCGAGATCTCGGACAACCCGAACGTCGCCTTCGACGGCGCCAACGTAGCCCTCCTCGTGGGCGCCCGCCCGCGCACCAAGGGCATGGAGCGCGGCGACCTGCTGGAGGCCAACGGCGGCATCTTCAAGCCGCAGGGCAAGGCCATCAACGACCACGCCGCGGACGACATCAAGGTCCTCGTCGTCGGCAACCCGGCCAACACCAACGCCCTCATCGCCCAGGCCTCCGCGCCGGACGTCCCGGCCGAGCGCTTCACCGCGATGACCCGCCTGGACCACAACCGCGCGCTGACCCAGCTCGCGAAGAAGACGGGCACCACGGTCGCCGACATCAAGCGCCTGACCATCTGGGGCAACCACTCCGCCACCCAGTACCCGGACATCTTCCACGCCTCGGTCGCCGGCAAGAACGCCGCCGAGCTCGTCAACGACGAGAAGTGGCTCGCCGAGGACTTCATCCCGACCGTCGCCAAGCGCGGTGCCGCGATCATCGAGGCCCGTGGTGCCTCGTCGGCCGCCTCCGCCGCCAACGCCGCGATCGACCACGTCTACACCTGGGTCAACGGCACCGCCGAGGGCGACTGGACCTCCATGGGCATCCCGTCGGACGGCTCCTACGGCGTCCCGGAGGGCCTGATCTCCTCCTTCCCGGTCACCACCAAGGACGGCAAGTACGAGATCGTCCAGGGCCTGGACATCAACGAGTTCTCCCGCACCCGCATCGACGCCTCCGTCGCGGAGCTTGCGGAGGAGCGCGACGCGGTCCGCGCCCTCGGCCTCATCTGAGCCGACTCATCTCCCGCACGGGCCCCGTTCCGGTTCTCCTCCGGAGCGGGGCCCGGCCGTTTCCCGAAGCGGCGTGCCGCGCACCCCTGTCAGCGCATTCCGCCTTCCCCTGCACGGCTCGTCACTCTATGCTCATGGCCCGTCAATTCATCTGTGAGCAAGTGACTTTCCACGCCTCGGGGGACTCGCGTGAGCACCGCCCATGTGCCGCAGCAACCGCAGCCGGCCGACCCGTCGCAGCCTGCGGGACCACCACCCGCGCCACCGGCCACCCCACCGCACGCCAGTGAGGCCACCCGGCTGCTGTGCGCGGGCACCTATCTGGATTCCGGTTACCGGGACCGCGTCATCAGGCAGCTGCACCTCAACAGCCAGCGTTTCGCCGCGCCTTCGCTCGGTTTCGACGCGGCCCGCGTCCTCGCGCACGCGCTGCGCGCCCGCCGGCAGGAGCTCGCCTGGGCCGCGGCGATCCTCGCCCTGTGGGTGGTGGGAGCCGCGCTGAGCGGCGGCCTGCTGGTCCTCTTCCTGGGACCCAGCCTCTACCTCGCCGTCGGCGTGTGGATCAGGGGCCGTGCGCCGGAGCCGCACGTGTACCGCCTGGTGGCCGCCTTCGTCTTCCGCTGGTTGGGCCGCCTCACGTTCGCGACGCTGCTGGTGATCACCGTCATCGCCGCGTTCGGTGGCGGCAGCAGCGACCACTCGTCCTACGACTCCCACGACGCGTACGGTCCGTCCGGCAACATTCCCGGCCTGTCGACCCTGGGCGACATCTTCCTCGCGGGCTTCAAGGACCTTCCGGATGCGATCAAGCCCTGGCAGGCCTGGGCCGCGCTCGTCTTCTTGGCGCTGATCGTGCTGTGCACGGCGGGCCAGCGGGGCGCGTTCGCGCGCGTGCTCGCGGCCGAGCTGTCCCCGCAGCGCTTCCCGGACGCCGCCGGCGACCCCGCCGAGCAGGGCGACAGCCAGCGCTTCCAGTGGCTCAAGCACCGCATCCGGACCGAGCAGCACGCGCCGCTGGTCATGTACCACGAGGCGCGCCCGTTCTGCGGGGCCGGAGCGGCCTACCCGGACTGGGTCCTCGCCGTCGAGCTGAAGCCCGACCCGCTGAAGAAGCAGCAGCCGATCAGCAACCGGCTGGTGCTGGAGAAGATCCGGCCGCTGGTGGAACGGCTGCGGCTGCCCGCCGAGTACGCGGGACCGGGCGTGCGCGACCGGCTGCGCTGGCTGGAGCTCGACGAGTGCGTGTTCCTGCCCGCCGAGGGGCTGCTGCGCCGCGACGACGCGCCGTACCACCCGCAGGCCTTCGAGGACCACCGGGCGCACGCGGTCGAGGAGGGCGCCGAGAAGCGCCGCCACTTCCTGCGCATCCGCGTGGGCGGCTGGGAGGAGGAGCTGGTCGTCACGGTGTTCGTGCGCATCCACACCCAGGGCCGCATGCTCATGCTGGAGATCGCCCCACATGTGCTGCTGCCGGTGCGCGCGGACTTCAAGGACGCCGACCGTACGGCCCACCGGTTCCGGCACAACAACGTGCTCGGCAAGGCGGCCTGGGCCATGGCCCGGCTGCCGCGCTCCCTGGCCGCCTCCCTGATCGTCCTCGGCAAGGCCGTCGCCTACGGCTGGCGGCTGCTGACGGGCGGGTACGCGAACGCGCTGCCCGACGGGCCCACGCTGTCCGTGCGGGAGCTGGGCTCGGCGGACGCCGGTTCGCACTTCCAGGAGATGGACGTCTCCCGCTACCTCAAGAGCATCCAGGACCGGGTCGCCAACGGGGTGCGGGCAGCGCTCGCCGAATCCGGGTACCAGACCGGTGAGTTCGTCCAGCAGGTCAACAACATCAGCAACGGAGGCGTGCACATCGGCAAGGTCGAGGGCAGCACGTTCGCCGTCGGCGACAAGGCCTCCGCCTCCTCCACGACCGGCGGCGGCACGCCGCAGAAGGGAGCCGACGGCCATGGCAACGGATGAGACGAGGATCAGCATCGGCGACGTGTCGAACAGCACGTTCGCCATCGGCGACCGCGCGCACGCCGAGAGCCACCACGGCACGAGCGCGCAGCATGACGCGGCGGCCGAAGAACTGCTGGCCGCGGTACGGGAGTTGCGTGCCGACCTGGCCCGGGTGCGGGCCAGCGAGCAGACGGCGGAACTGGACGCGGCCCTCGCCGACACGGAGGACGAGATCACCCGCACCGGCCAGGCGACCCCCACCCGCCGCGAGCGTCTGCGCAACCTCCTTGACGACTCCCAGGCCCTGCTGACCGTCCTCGCCTCGGCGGGCACGCTGGCCGGCCTGGTGGGGCTGTGAGAGGGCGACGATGACCGGGGGAGCACGCTTCTGGAACGAGGAGACCCAGCGCTGGGAGGACGCCGACAACGCCCGGCCCACCGCGCCACCGACAACACCACCACCGGCCATGCCGGACCAGCCACCGGCGTGGCCGCCGGCCGGTCCGCGGGCCGCCGCGCCGGACGCTCCGCAGGCAGCGGAGGAGACGGCTGTCCCCTCGGCGCCTGAGGCGGCGCCGCCCGTGCCGTCTTCGGTCGAATGGTGGCGCGGGCCGGACGCGGGCGCGAACTCGGGTACCGGTGCCGGTACTTCGGCCGGCGGCTACGACCCCGGCGCGCCCCATGGCGGCAGCGGTGACTGGTCCACGCCCGAGTGGCCCGGTCCGGGGGGCGGTGGGCCGGCGGAGCCCGGTCCGGCTCCTGCGCCGGCCGGCGGCTTCAGCCGTCGTACGGTCTGGTCCGTCGTCGTGGGGGCCGCCGTCGTCGGTGTTGCCGTGAGCCTGGTGCTGACCTTCGTCGTCAAGAACGGCGATGACAACTCGCCCAAGCGGGCGGGCGGTTCGCCGAGTGCGTCCGTGTCGGCTCCGGCCTCCACGGTCTCCCAGTCGCCGACGCCGAGCGACGAGCCAACCGAGTCTCCCTCGGACTCGGTCTCCGCCTCGCCGTCCGAGCTCCCCTCGGGCTACGAGTCGTACGAGGACGCGGAGGGCTTCCGAATAGCGCGCCCCGAGGGCTGGTCGCGGTCCTCGGTCCAGTCCCAGTACGGCATCGCGGTCGTCAGCTACCGCAGCCCGGACCGGCAACACCGGCTCCAGGTCTACCAGGTGGCCGAGTCGTCCCCGGACGCCTCGTTCGAGCAGTACCTGTCCGACCAGACCCGCAAGCCGGACGGCTTCCAGGAGCTGAACCTGGAGAGCCTCGACCAGGGCGACTTCGTGGGCTCACGCCTGGAGTACCTGGCCGGCAGCATCAAGGGCGAGCCCGACGTCGGCACCTGGCACGTCTACGACGAGCGCTTCGTCGCCGGGGACGGCAACATCTACGCCATCGCCGCCTACGGCCCCGACAGCGACGGCCGAGACGACGAACTGCAGCTGCTCAACAACGCGTTGAGCTGGTTCTGCCCGCCCGGCCAGAGCTGCGATTCGTCGCCGGACACGGAGTAGCTCAGGAGTTCTGCAGCTGCTGCTCCAGCTTCGAGATGTCCACGGACTCGCGCGCGGAGGGGGTGGCGGAGGGGACCGGCGCGTTGTACTTGTCGAGCGTCAGCGTCTGGTCCGTGCCGCCGCCCTTCCGCGTGGCCTCGACCAGCCGGTGCGGGGTGGTCGAACTGACGTACATGACCACGTTCTTGCCCATCGACGTACCGCTCACCGCAATGGCCTTCGTGCCGTTCACGGTGGTCTCCGAGCCCTTCGTCGGCGATCCGAGGCGGTGACCCGCGACCTCCTTCTGGAAGTTGGTCAGGTCGCAGCTGTCGGCCATGTTCCTGAGCAGCGGGTCGTGCGTGGAGCCGTGGATGTAGCGGTCCCTGAACAGGTTGGCGACCGCACCGCCCTGGCCGCCCGGCAGCTGCGCCTTGTAGAAGGCCGTGTCGGGCTTCATCCAGACCTGGTCGCCCTGCTTGATCAGCTCCACACTGCCGCCGCCCCCGCTCATGGTGACCTTGCCCACGCAGTTGCCCTGCCGGTTCAGGGTCAGGTCCACGACGGTCGGTTCGGTCCGGTTGCCGCGCACGTTCGCGCTGTTGTCCCTGAGCGACAGATGGACGGAGTCCGCCCTGACGAGGTTGGCGCGGGCCTCCTTCTCCAGGTCACGCGCGCTCGGGCCGCTGTCGGTTGTTTGGGCGGCGACGGAAGCGGCCGGGGTGAGCAGAAGAGCCGCCGTGATGGTCGACGCCGCACAGGTCAGTGATCTTCTGGGCATCACATACCTCCCAACACCCTTTTCCAGCCTACTTTTGTCCCTTTTCGCCCGCATTTTCAGTGACGAGGCGCACTTTCGAGCCCCGATTGCGCATGCCGTGCATGGGCCGGGGCAGGCGGTGACGGTCCCCGAGTGTGGCACCCATGTGACACAGGGGTACCGAACAGGAACGGAAGGCAACACCGATCATGGCGGAAAGAACCGAACGACAGGCCGAGGCGACTATCCACGCGGGAGGCGAGTGGCTGGCCGCGAGCTCCGGCGCCACGCGCGAGATCCTCGACCCTGCGGACGCCCGGCCCTTCGCCGTGGTCGCGGAGGGTGACGAGAAGGACGCGGAGCGCGCGATCGCCGCCGCCCGGCAGGCCTTCGACCGCGGCCCCTGGCCGCGCACCCCCGTCGCCGAGCGCGCCGCCCTGCTGCGCCGCGTCGCCGACCTCCTCGTGCGCGACCGCGAGGAGGTCGGCCTGCTGGAGAGCCGGGACGCGGGCAAGACGGCCGAGGAAGGCCGCATCGACATCGACTGCGTCGCCGACGCCTTCCGCTACTTCGCCGACCTGGTCGCCGCCGAGGCCCCCGGCCGGGTCGTCGACGCGGGCTCGCCCGACATCCACAGCGTGGTCGTGCACGAGCCCGTGGGCGTGTGCGCGCTCATCACGCCCTGGAACTACCCGCTGCTCCAGGCCAGTTGGAAGATCGCCCCGGCGCTCGCCGCGGGCAACACCTTCGTGGTCAAGCCCAGCGAGATCACCCCGATGACGACCATCGCGCTGATGGACCTGCTCGCCGAGGCCGGGCTGCCCGCCGGTGTCGCCAACCTCGTCACCGGTCCCGGCCACTCCGTCGGCGCCCGGCTCGCCGAGCACCCCGACGTCGACCTGGTCTCCTTCACCGGCGGCCTGGTCAGCGGCACCAAGGTCGCCCAGGCCGCCGCCCCCACCGTCAAGAAGGTCGCGCTCGAACTCGGCGGCAAGAACCCCAACGTGGTCTTCGCCGACGCCTGCGCCACCGCGGAGGACTTCGACACCGCCGTCGACCAGGCCCTCAACGCCGCCTTCATCCACAGCGGCCAGGTCTGCTCGGCCGGCGGCCGGCTGATCGTCGAGGAGTCGATCCGGGACCGCTTCGTCACCGAACTCGCCCGTCGGGCCCAGCAGATCAGGCTCGGCCGCGGCACCGCCGACGGCGTCGAGTGCGGCCCGCTCGTCTCCGAGCAGCAGCGCGCGAAGGTCGAGGCGTACGTCTCCTCCGCGCTGGCGGAGGGCGCCGTACTGCGCAGCGGCGGCAAGCGCCCCGAGCCGAGCGAAGTCCGCCCGGAATCCGGCTACTTCTACGAGCCGACCGTCCTCGACCACTGCCACCGCGACATGCGGGTCGTGCGCGAGGAGGTCTTCGGACCGGTCCTCACCGTCGAGACCTTCCGCACCGAGGAAGAGGCGGTGTCCCTCGCCAACGACACCGAGTACGGCCTCGCGGGCGCCGTCTGGACCGCCGACCCGGGCCGCGCCCGGCGCGTCGCGGCCCGGCTGCGCCACGGCACCGTCTGGATCAACGACTTCCACCCCTACCTGCCGCAGGCGGAGTGGGGCGGCTTCGGCAAGAGCGGCACCGGCCGGGAACTGGGGCCCGCGGGGCTCGCCGAGTACCGCGAGACCAAGCACGTCTACCAGAACCTCGCGCCGCGGCCGGTCCGCTGGTTCACCGGCTGACGTCCCGCCTCCCCTTCGAGTACGACCCCTCCACGCTTCCGGAGCGAGTACCACCATGTCCCACACCCCGAACACCCCCGACACCTACGACTACGTCGTCATCGGCGGCGGCACCGCCGGTTCCGTCATCGCCGCCCGCCTCACGGAGAACCCGGACGTCACCGTCGCCGTCATCGAGGGCGGCCCCAGCGACGTCGGCCGCGACGACGTCCTCACCCTGCGCCGCTGGATGGGCCTGCTCGGCGGCGAACTCGACTACGACTACCCGACCACCGAGCAGCCCCGCGGCAACTCGCACATCCGGCACAGCCGCGCCCGCGTGCTCGGCGGCTGCTCCTCCCACAACACCCTCATCTCCTTCAAGCCGCTGCCGTCCGACTGGGACGAGTGGGAGGCCGCGGGTGCCAAGGGCTGGGGCGCGGTGCCTATGGAGGCGTACTTCGCCCGCCTGAAGAACAACATCGTCTCCGTCGACGAGAAGGACCGGAACTCCATCGCCCGCGACTTCGTGGACGCCGCCCAGTCGGCCCTCGGGGTCCCGCGCGTCGAGGGCTTCAACAAGAAGCCGTTCACCGAGGGCGTCGGCTTCTTCGACCTCGCCTACCACCCGGAGAACAACAAGCGGTCCTCCGCCTCGGTGGCGTACCTGCACCCGGTCATGGACGAGCGCCCCAACCTGCACATCTTCCTGGAGACCTGGGCCTACAAGCTGGAGCTGGCCGGCACCCGCGCCGAGGGCGTGCACGTGCGCACCAAGGACGGCGAGGAACTGCTGGTCCGCGCCCGCAGCGAGGTCATCCTGTGCGCCGGCGCCGTCGACTCGCCGCGCCTGCTCATGCACTCCGGCATCGGGCCGCGGGCGGACCTCGAAGCGCTCGGCATCCCGGTCGTGCTCGACCTGCCCGGCGTCGGCGAGAACCTGCTCGACCACCCCGAGTCGGTCATCGTCTGGGAGACCCACGGGCCGATCCCGGAGAACTCCGCGATGGACTCCGACGCGGGCCTGTTCGTACGCCGCGACCCCGAACACGCGGGCCCGGACCTGATGTTCCACTTCTACCAGATCCCGTTCACGGACAACCCGGAACGACTGGGCTACGAGCGGCCGGAGTTCGGCGTCTCCATGACCCCGAACATCCCCAAGCCGAAGAGCCGCGGTCGGCTCTACCTGACCAGCGCCGACCCGTCCGTGAAGCCCGCCCTGGACTTCCGCTACTTCACCGACGAGGACGACTACGACGGCCAGACCCTGGTCGACGGCATCCGCATCGCCCGCGAGATCGCCAAGTCCGAGCCGCTCGCGAGCTGGCTCAAGCGCGAGGTGTGCCCCGGCCCGGAGATCCAGGACGAGGCCGAGCTGAGCGAGTACGCCCGCAAGGTCGCACACACCGTCTACCACCCGGCCGGCACCTGCAAGATGGGCGCCGCCGACGACGAACTGACCGTAGTCGACCCGGAGCTGAAGATCCGCGGACTCGACGGCATTCGCATCGCCGACGCCTCCGTCTTCCCGACCATGACCGCGGTCAACCCGATGATCGGGGTGCTCATGGTCGGGGAGAAGGCCGTCGACCTTATCGGAGGTGACGCCCGATGACTCTCACCGTGCCCACACGCAAGCCCCCCACCACCGACAGCGCGCCTGTCTTCTCCGTCGACGGCCTGTGGAAGGTCTTCGGCCCGAAGGCCGGCCGCGTCCCCGCCGACCCGGAACTGAGCGGGCTCAGCCCCGCCGACCTGCGCTCCCGCACAGGCTGCACGGCTGCCGTCCAGGACGTCTCCTTCGACGTGCGCAAGGGCGAGGTCTTCGTCGTCATGGGCCTGTCCGGCTCCGGCAAGTCCACCCTCGTGCGCTGCCTGACCCGGCTGATCGAGCCCACCGCCGGCTCGATCGCCATCGACGGCGAGGACGTCCGCGCCATGGACAAGGCCCGGCTGCGCGAACTGCGCCGCCACCGCGCCGCCATGGTCTTCCAGCACTTCGGCCTGCTCCCGCACCGCACGGTCCTCGACAACGTGGCCTACGGCCTGGAGATCCAGGGCGTCGGCAAGGCCGAGCGGCGCAAGCGGGCCGCCGAGGTCGTCGCCAAGGTCGGCCTGGAAGGCATGGAGAAGCGCCGGCCCGCCCAGCTCTCCGGCGGCCAGCGCCAGCGCGTGGGCCTCGCCCGCGCCCTTGCCGCCGACCCCGAAGTCCTCCTGTTCGATGAGCCGTTCAGCGCGCTCGACCCGCTCATCCGGCGGGACATGCAGGAGGAGGTGGTCCGCCTGCACCGCGAGGAGGGCCGCACGATGGTCTTCATCACCCACGACCTCTCCGAGGCCCTCAAGCTCGGCGACCGCATCGCCCTGATGCGCGACGGCCGCGTGGTCCAGCTCGGCACCCCGGAGGAGATCGTCTCCACCCCGGCCGACGACTACGTCCGCGAGTTCGTCCGGGACGTCCCGCGCGAGCAGGTCGTCACCGTCCGCACGGCGATGAAGCCGGGGGACTGCGGCGGCCCGGACCACCCGGGCGCCCTCGCCCCGGACGCGGTCGTCGCCGACGCGATCAAGACGGTGGCCCACCAGGGCAAGCCGGCGTGCGTCGTCCAGGACGGCCACTGCCTCGGGACGGTGGACCACGAGCGCCTGCTCGGCGTGGTCGCCGGCGTCACCGCCGCAGCGACGCCGCCCGCCCCCCGCACCAGTCCGGAGGCCGTCTGATGGCCACACTCACCATCGCCACCGCCCGCACCATGCGCCCCGGCCTGCTCCGTAACCGGGCGGTGGGCAAGCTCCTGCTGCTCGCGCTCTTCGCCGCCGTGCTCGTGCCCGCCGTCGACGCGCACTGGGGCAGCGGCGCCTGGCCGCACGCGCTGACCGTCGACCTGTCCAAGCCGCTCGCCAGTGCCAGCAACTGGGTCATCGACAACCGGGACAGCCACCCCCTGTTCCTGTACTTCTTCGGCTACATCAGCAACGCGGTCGTGCTCTCCGTGCGCGCCGTCTACCTCACCCTGCTCGCCGCGGGCTGGCTCGGCGTCACCGCCTTCGGTGCCCTCGTCGCCTGGCGCGTCGCCGGTGTACGCCTGGCTGCCGGCACGGCCGTCGCCTTCCTGGCCTGCGGAGCGCTCGGCATGTGGGTGCCGACCATGCAGACCCTCGCGCTGATGGTGGTCGCGGTCCTCGCGTCCGTCGTCGTCGGCGTGCTGCTCGGCCTCGCCGCCGGCCTCTCCGACCGCCTGGACCGCGCCCTGCGCCCGGTCCTGGACACCATGCAGGTGCTCCCGGCGTTCGCGTACCTCCTCCCCGTCGTCCTGGTCTTCGGCATCGGCGTCCCCGCGGCCGTCCTCGCCACCGTCGTCTACGCCGCCCCGCCGATGGCCCGCCTCACGGCGCTCGGCCTGCGCGGCGCCGACCCCGAAGTCCTGGAGGCCGTGGAGTCGCTGGGCGCCACCGCCCGCCAGCGGCTGCTGACCGCCCGCATCCCGCTGGCCCGCAAGGAACTCCTGCTCGGCCTCAACCAGACGATCATGATGGCGCTGTCCATGGCCGTCATCGCCTCCGTCATCGGCGCCGGCGGCCTCGGCGACCGCGTCTACCAGGCCCTCGCCTCCGTCGACGTCGGCGCGGCCCTCGCGGCCGGTATCCCGATCGTGCTGCTCGCGGTCGTCCTGGACCGCGTCACCGCAGCCGCCGGAAACGGCGCCGACGCGAGCGACCGCCGGACGATCGGCTGGCCGTACGCCCTCGCCGCCACCGTGGCGCTCGCCGTGGCCGCGCGCCTGCTCGGCCGCCTGAACTGGCCCGGGTCCTGGACGCTGGACATCGCCGAGCCGGTCAACCGCGCCGTCGACTGGATGACCGCCCACCTGTACTCCGGCGTCCCCGTCGTCGGCGGTACGGCCGACTGGGCGGCCCACTTCACCACCTGGGTCCTCGACCCCGTCCGCTCCGGACTGCAGTGGCTGCCGTGGTGGGCGGTGCTGCTCATCGTGGCCGCGCTGGCCTGGGTGATCGGCACCTGGCGCACCGCCCTGACCGCCGTGCTCGCCATGGCCGCGATCGGCGTGCTCGGAGTGTGGGAGCCGTCCCTCGACACGCTCTCGCAGGTGCTCGCCGCCGTGGCCGTCACCCTCGTCCTCGGCTTCGCGGCCGGCATCGCCGCCGCCCGCAGCGACCGCGTCGAACGCGCCCTGCGCCCCGTCCTGGACGTCTTCCAGACGATGCCGCAGTTCGTGTACCTGATCCCGGTCGTCGCCCTGTTCGGCGTGGGCCGCGCGCCCGCCGTCGCCGCGGCCGTCGTCTACGCCCTCCCGGCCGTCGTCCGGATCACCGCGCAGGGCCTGCGCCAGGTCGACCCGGCCGCCCTGGAGTCCGCGCGCTCGCTCGGCGCGACCGGCCGCCAGCAGCTGTGGCAGGTCCAGCTCCCGCTCGCCCGGCGCTCGTTGCTGCTCGCCGCCAACCAGGGCGTGGTCCTGGTCCTGGCCGTCGTCATCATCGGCGGCCTGGTCGGCGGCGGCGCCCTCGGCTACAACGTCGCCTTCGGCCTCGCCCAGGGCGACCTGGCGACCGGCCTCGTCGCCGGCGCCGCCATCGTCTGCCTGGGCCTGATGCTCGACCGGGTGACCCAGCCCACCGAACGACGCGCGAAGAAGGGAGCCTGACATGCGCATTCGTACGACCGTCCTGACCGCGACCGCCGTGGTGGGCTCGCTCGCCCTGCTCACCGGCTGCGGTGCCGCCGACATGACCAAGCAGGCCAGCCCGTTCGCCAACGCCCAGGGCGCGAAGTCCGTGACCCTGTCCGTGCAGTCCTGGGTCGGCGCCCAGTCCAACGTGGCCGTCGCCCAGTACCTGCTGGAGCACAAGCTGGGCTACCGCGTCGACACCGTCCAGGTGGACGAGGTGCCCGCCTGGGACGCGCTCAGCCAGGGCCGCGTCGACGCCATCATGGAGGACTGGGGCCACCCGGACCAGGAGAAGCGGTACGTCGAGGACAAGAAGACGATCGCGCCCGGCGGCGACCTCGGCGTCACCGGCCACATCGGCTGGTTCGTGCCGACCTACCTGGCCAAGCAGCACCCGGACATCACGAACTGGAAGAACCTCAACAAGTACGCCTCCCTCTTCCACACCGCGGAGAGCGGCGGCAAGGGCCAGCTGATGGACGGCTCCCCGTCCTACGTCACCAACGACAAGGCCCTGGTGACGAACCTGAAGCTGAACTACCAGGTCGTCTTCGCCGGTTCCGAGGCGGCCCAGATCACCCAGATGAAGCAGTTCGCCAAGGAGAAGAAGCCCTTCCTGACGTACTGGTACGCGCCCCAGTGGCTGTTCAAGAAGGTCCCCCTGACGGAGGTGCAGCTGCCGCCGTACAAGGAGGGCTGCGACGCGGATCTGGCCAAGATCACCTGTGCCTACCCGCACACCCCGCTGCAGAAGTACCTCAACGCCGGCTTCGCCAAGTCCGGCGGCAGGGCGGCGGCCTTCCTGAAGAAGTTCAAGTGGACGACGGAGGACCAGAACGAGGTCTCGCTGATGATCGCGGATCAGAAGCTGAGCCCGCAGGAGGCGGCGAAGAAGTGGGTGGACAGCCACCCTTCCGTGTGGAAGCAGTGGCTGTCCTAGAACACCGGCTGTTCTGAACGGCCTTATTTCACGAGTCGGCCGGCGATCTCCCGCAGCGCGGCGGTGGCCGCCCACTGGAATCCCGGCCCGAACGTGATGCGAGTGGCCCCGAGCGCGCCGAGTTCGGCGGGCGAGGGGCCCTCGCCGGCCACGCGGGCCACCATGTTCAGCGGACCCTGGATCCCGGCCCGCAGCAGCGGCAGTGCGTCCGTCGGGGCGAGGATCGGGTACACGCAGTCGGCGCCCGCCGCCACGTACAACGCGGCCCGCTCGATGGCCTGTTCGACATCGCCGTCCCCGTGGACGAAGGTGTCCACCCGGGCGTTGAGGAACAGCCGCCCGGCGGCGGCCGAGCGGACCTCGGCGAGGAACTCGGCGTGCTCGCGCGGGTCCTTGAGGGAGTCGCCGGCCGAGTCCTCCAGGTTGCACCCGACCGCGCCCGCCTCCAGCAGCCGTTCCACCAGCTCCTTGGGCGCGAGCCCGTACCCGCCCTCGATGTCCGCCGACACCGGCACGTCCACCGCCCGCGTGATCCGGGCCACCGCCGCGAACATCTCGTCCGCCGGGGTCGACCCGTCCGCGTACCCGAGGCTCGCGGCGACGCCCGCGCTGGGCGTGGCCAGCGCCGGGAACCCGGCCTCGGCGAACACCCGGGCGCTGGCCGCGTCCCATGGTCCGGGCAGGACGAGCGGGTCGCCCTGGGCACGCCCCAGGTGCAGTGCGCGGAAAACCTCGACCTTGCTCACGGCTGGTAACCCCCTGGCGGGACTCGGCGGCTGACCATCAGGCGGTTCCAGCCGTTGATGACGGTGATCAGGCCGATCAGATGCGCGAGTTCGGCCTCGGTGAACTGCCCGGCGGCCCGCTCGTACACCGCGTCCGGCACGAAGCCTCCCCCAGAGCCGAAAGCCTGGGAGGTGCCCCCAGTGAGCACGGTGACCGCCTCGGTCAGGGCCAGCGCGGCCCGTTCCCGCTCGCTGTAGAGGTCCTCCGTCTCCTCCCAGGCGTTGAGCAGCTGGATGCGGTTCTCCGACTCGCCGTTCTTCCGGGCGACCTGGAGGTGCATGTCGAGGCAGAAGGCGCAGTGGTTGATCTGCGAGGCGCGGATCATGACCAGCTCGGCGAGGACCGGATCACCGAGCCCCTTCTTCGCCGCCGCGCTGAGCGCGGACATCGCCTGTGCGACTTCCTTGTCCAGCAGCTGTGTACGGTTCACTTGTACTGCCCCGGCTTGTAGTGGCCCGGCACCGCGCGGGTCGACACGCCGAAGCGGTTCCACGCGTTGATCACCGCGATGGTCGCGATGAGCTGGGCGAGCTCGGCCTCGTCGAAGTGCCGGGCGGCCCGCTCGTAGACCTCGTCCGGGACGAACCCGTCGGTGAGGTCGGTGACCGCCTCGGTCAGCTCAAGCGCGGCCAGCTCCTTCTCCGTGTAGAAGTGCTTCGACTCCTCCCACGCGTTCAGCTGCACGATCCGCTGGACACTCTCACCGGCCGCCAGCGCGTCCTTGGTGTGCATGTCCAGGCAGAACGCGCACTTGTTGATCGCCGAGGCGCGCAGCCGGACGAGCTCCACCAGCGAGGGGTCCAGGCCCTGCTCGGCCGCCTCGCTCAGCCGGGCCATCGCCTTGTAGACCTCGGGGGCGTGCCGGTACCAGTGCAGGCGGGGGGTGTGCTCGGGGGCGTACTCGACGGCTTGCTCTGTGCTCATGCCGTCGACCCTAGGGGTCAGGCAGCCCAGGAGTATGGTCCATTTCCATGTCAAGAACTTGGGCCACTCTGGGCGTCGACCTGCACCTGGAACCGGCCCGCTCCGGCGGGCTGCGCCGGGGCCTGACCGACGCCCTGCGGGACGCGGTGCGCACAGGCCGCCTCGCCCCCGGCACCCGGCTGCCCTCCTCCCGCTCCCTCGCCATCGACCTCGGCATCGCCCGCAACACCGTCGCCGAGGCCTACGCCGACCTGGTCGCCGAGGGCTGGCTCACGGCCCGGCAGGGCTCCGGCACCCGGGTCTCCGACCGGGCCGTGGCCGCGCCGCCGGGCACCGGCAGGGCACCCCGGCGCCCCGAGCCCGGCCTCCCGGCCCTCAGCCTCATGCCCGGCACCCCCGACCTCGCGTCCTTCCCGCGCGCCGAGTGGCTCAAGGCCGCCCGCCGTGCCCTGACCGCCGCGCCGTACGACGCCCTCGGCTACGGCGACCCGCGCGGCCGGACCGAGCTGCGCACGGCCCTCGCCGGCTACCTCGCCCGCGCACGCGGCGTCCGCGCCGACCCCGAGACCATGGTGATCACCGCGGGCTTCGCGCACGCCCTGCGCCTCCTCGGCACGGTGCTGCGGGCGCGCGGGGTGCGGACGGTGGCGGTGGAGTCGTACGGGCTCGACGTCCACTGGGCCCTGCTGCGCGCGGCCGGCCTGTCGACGCCCCCGCTGCCGTACGACGAACACGGTACGGATACGACGAAGTTGACGGACGAGGCCGGGGCGGTGCTGCTGACGCCCGCCCACCAGTTCCCGATGGGCACGGCCCTGCACCCCGAGCGGCGGGCCGCGCTCGTGGACTGGGCGCGGCGGACCGGCGGGCTGGTCCTGGAGGACGACTACGACGGCGAGTTCCGCTACGACCGCCAGCCCGTCGGCGCGCTGCAAGGGCTGGACCCCGACCACGTCGCCTACCTCGGCACCGCCAGCAAGTCCCTCGCGCCCGGCCTCCGGCTGGGCTGGATGGTGCTGCCGCCGTCCCTGGTCGAGGAGGTCACGTCGGCCAAGGGCGGCGCCGACACCGTGGGAGCGCCGGACCAGTTGACGCTGGCGGAGTTCATCACGTCCGGCGCGTACGACCGCCACGTCCGCTCCTCCCGCCTGCGCTACCGGCGCCGTCGCGACGCCCTCGCGGCGGCGGTCTCCGACCGGGCGCCCGGGGTACGGGTCACCGGGATCTCGGCCGGACTGCACGCGGTGCTCCGGCTGCCGCCCGGCACGGAACGCTCGGTGATCCAGGCCGCCGCCTGGCAGGGCCTGGCCCTCCACGGCCTGGCCTTCCACCGCCACCCGGAGGCCGTCACCGAGCCGGTGGACGCGCTGGTGGTGGGGTACGGGACGCCGTCGGACAGCGCGTGGGGCGGGGCGTTGGAGGCGTTGTGCAGGGTGCTGCCGTGACTGCGTAAATCTTCAGCCCGTCCGGCGTTCGAGGACGAGGCCCGGCAGGGCCGAAGGGGGTCCGGGGCGCAGCCCCAGGGGCGGTCAGCCCAATGAACCTGCTGCTTCCGCGGCTTCACCGCCGGAGGCCGGCGCCTCCCCGAACCGCGCCAGCAGCAGCGCCCCCGCCACCGCCACGGCGAAGCCCAGGGCTGCCAGCCAGGTCAGGCCCTCGCGGGTGCGGTCGCCCAGCCAGATGACGCCCACTGCCGCGGGGCCGATGGTCTCGCCGATCACCATGCCGGCCGTCGCGGTGGTCACCGACCCGCGTTGCAGGGCCGAGGTCAGCAGCAGGAACGCGGCGCCTCCGCCGAGCAGGAGGGCGTAGGTCGCCGGGTTGGTGAACAGGTCGGCCGGGCGCAGGGAGTCGATCAGGCGTACCGCCACCTCCACCACCCCGAAGCCGCAGCCCGCGCCGAGCCCGAGCAGCAGCGCCCGCGTCCGCCCCGTCAGCCGTCCGCCGACCCCGCCGAGCAGCAGCACGCCCACCGCCGCCCCGACCATCGCGTACGCCAGCCAGTCCGGACCGGCCCGGTCGCCCTCCGTCCCCGAGGCCAACCCCAGCATCGCGAGCCCCGCGCACACCACCCCCACCGCGGCCCACTCCAGCCCGTTCAGCCGTACCCGCAGCAGCCGCGCCGCCACGACCGCCGTCACCGCGAGGCTTGCCGCCAGGGCGGCGCCCACCGCGTAGATCGGCACGGACCGCAGCGCCGCGATCTGCAGCAGGAAGCCGAGCCCGTCCAGCGCCAGCCCGGCGATGTACCGCCACTGCCGCAGGGCCCGCAGGAGCAGCGCCGCGTCCCCGCCGGTATCCCCGTCCGTGGTCGCCGCACGGGCGGCCATCGCCTGCAATACCGTCGCCGTACCGAAGCAGACCGCCGCGCCGAGGGCGCACACCATTCCAAACAACACAAAGGGACTCTAGGGGAAGGATGGATCACGGGGCCGCCCGCGGGGGCCTTCACACCGATCCTTAGGCTGGCCGCCGAACACCGCACACCCGACGGGGGAGACACACGTGGCGAACACCCGCAGGCGACTCCGCTCCACCACGGTCGTCCTCGGCGGCATGGGCCTGCTGGCCGCCGCCCTCACCGCCTGCTCCTCCGAGCCGGACAAGCGCTGCGTCGACCGCGACAGCTACAACCTGGCCAAGGGCTACAAGGTCGTCGCCGACAAGTACTGCAAGACCGGCAAGTCCGTACAGCCCGGCAAGTTCCTCAAGGTCAAGGTCAACACGGCCTGGTACTACGGCGGCAAGAAGAAGCACGGCTGGGTCGACGGCGGTTCCTTCGTCAAGCCCCACGGGGGCTCGGGCGGCTCGGACGACCGTCACCGCAGCGGAGTCCACCGCGGCGGCTTCGGCGGCGGCCACCACAGCTCCGGCGGCTGACGGAGTCGGCAGCATGGAACGCCGTACCATCACCCCCCGCCCCGGCTGGCAGCAGACCGTCGAGGAGCAGGGGCTCGTCTACCCGCTCACGCGGCACCCCGACGGCTCCCTGCGCCCGTACTGGGACGAGAGCGCCTACTACGTCTTCTCGCTGGACGAGGTCGAGGCGCTGGAGGAGACCGTCGAGGAACTGCACCGCATGTGCCTGGCCGCGGCCGAGTACATCGTGGCGAACGATCGCCTCGCCGACCTCGGCATCACCGACCCGCGCCTCGCCGCGGCCGTCACCGAGGCCTGGCACCGCCGCGCCGAACTCCCGTCCGTCTACGGCCGTTTCGACCTCCGCTACGACGGCACCGGCCCGGCGAAGCTGCTGGAGTACAACGCCGACACGCCCACCTCGCTGGTGGAGGCGGCCTCCCCGCAGTGGTTCTGGATGGAGGACCGCTTCCCGGGCGCCGACCAGTGGAACTCCCTGCACGAACGCCTCGTCGACGCCTGGCGCAAGCAGGCGGGGCTGCTCCCGCCCGGCAGCCCCCTGCACTTCGCGCACTCCTCGGCCGACGAACTCGGCGAGGACCTGATGACAGTCGCCTATCTGAAGGAGACCGCCGAGCAGGCCGGCCTGGAGACCGACTGGCTCTCCATGGAGGAGATCGGCTGGGACACCCTGTCCGGCCGCTTCGTGGACAACCGGCTCCGGTACATCCGCAGCATCTTCAAGCTGTACCCCTGGGAGTGGCTCACCACCGACGCCTTCGCCGGGCACGTCCTCGACACCCTCGACAACGGCGGCGGCACCGGCAGCACCCTGTGGATCGAACCGGCCTGGAAGATGCTCCTGAGCAACAAGGCCCTGCTCGCGAT
Source organism: Streptomyces sp. NPDC002671 (assembly GCF_053592475.1). Taxonomy (NCBI): domain Bacteria; kingdom Bacillati; phylum Actinomycetota; class Actinomycetes; order Kitasatosporales; family Streptomycetaceae; genus Streptomyces; species Streptomyces sp. NPDC002671. The sequence continues at coordinate 231,289 of NZ_JBSFVU010000011.1, read as the reverse complement.
CCTGTGGGAGCTGTACCCGGGCCACCCCAACCTCCTGCCCGCCTACCTGGACGGCCCCCGCGAACTCGCGGCCACCGAGGGCTACGTCGCCAAGCCGCTGCTCGGCCGGGAGGGCGCGGGCGTCACTGTGCACGAGTCCGGCACCGAACCCGTCGTACGCGAAGAGCCCTGCTGCTACCAGCAGTTGGCTCCCCTGCCCGCCTTCGACGGCAACCATGTCGTACTCGGCGCCTGGGTCGTCCAGGACGAGCCGGCAGGCCTCGGCATCCGCGAGTCCTCGGGGCTGATCACCGACGAGTACGCCCGCTTCCTGCCCCACGTGATCCTGTAGGGCCTGCGTGGTCCTCTAGACCCCGAGCACCGCCCGCAGCTGCTCCACCCCCCAGTCCAGGTCCTCCGCGCTGATCACCAGCGGCGGAGCGATCCGGATCGTCGAGCCGTGGGTGTCCTTCACCAGCACGCCCCGTTCCAGCAGCCGCTCGGCGACCGCCCGCCCGGTGCCGAGCCGTGGGGAGACGTCCACCCCCGCCCACAGTCCGCGCCCGCGCACCGCCGTCACCTTGCCGGTGCCGAGCAGCCCGGCCAGCTCGCGGTGCAGATGCTCGCCGAGGAGCGTGGCCCGCTCCTGGAAGTCGCCCGAGCGCAGCATCGCGATCACCTCCAGCGCCACCGCGCAGGCCAGCGGGTTGCCGCCGAACGTCGACCCGTGCTCGCCGGGCCGGAACACCCCGAGCACGTCCGCACTGCCCACCACCGCCGACACCGGCACGATCCCGCCGCCGAGCGCCTTCCCCAGCACGTACAGGTCGGGTACGACCCCTTCGTGCTCGCACGCGAAGGTCCGCCCGGTCCGGCCGAGCCCCGACTGGATCTCGTCGGCGATGAACAGCACGTTCCGCTCGCGGGCCAGCTCCCGCACCGCGGGCAGATAGCCCTCCGGCGGCACGATCACCCCGGACTCGCCCTGGATCGGCTCCAGCAGCACGGCGACGGTGTTCTCGGTGAGCGCGGCCTTCATCGCGGTCAGATCGCCGTACGGCACGATCTCGAAGCCGGGCGTGTACGGGCCGAAGTCCGCGCGGGCCTCCGGGTCGGTCGAGAAGCTGATGATCGTGGTCGTACGCCCGTGGAAGTTGCCGCCCGCGACCACGATCTTCGCCATCTCCGCGGGCACTCCCTTCACCCGGTACCCCCACTTCCGGGCCGTCTTCACCGCGCTCTCCACCGCCTCCGCGCCGGTGTTCATCGGCAGCACCATCTCCATGCCGCACAGCTCGGCCAGCTCCGCGCAGAAGGCGGCGAACCGGTCGTGATGGAAGGCGCGGGAGGTCAGCGTGACCCGCTCCAGCTGCCGTCTGGCCGCCTCGACCAGCCGCGGGTTGCAGTGCCCGAAGTTCAGCGCCGAGTAACCGGCCAGCAGATCCAGATACCGGCGTCCCGCCACATCCGTCAGCCACGCGCCCTCACCCGTGGCCACGACGACCGGCAGCGGATGGTAGGTCGGCGCACTGTGCGCGTCCGCAGCGGCGATGAGGTCTTCTGTAGTGGTCACGGCCTCTCCCGGGTACGACGGTGACCCCCCTGCCTGTCCTCGCTTCCCATCCTCCCCCTGATGACGGACGCGGGCCGCGTTCAACATGCGGTCACCGCCGCGTGGCAGCGTGCCGTGCCCGGTAGGCTGATCGTCGGGCCGTGACTGGCGCGCGGGGCTCTGGCAGAGCCCAGGATGGGACGGACCATCGGGGAGCGGCCCGGCAGGAAAACAGTGCCGTGCGCCTGGGCCGAACGTGAACGCTGTAAGCACACCGTCCGGAGGTCCCGATGCCAGAGCAGCAGCCCCTTTCCACCGAGTCCACCGCCTATCGCGCGGCCCTCGACGTCATCCGCGCGGTCGAGCCCCGGGTTGCCGACGCGATCGGCCAGGAGGTGGCCGACCAGCGCGAGATGCTGAAGCTGATCGCCTCCGAGAACTACGCCTCCCCAGCCACCCTGCTCGCCATGGGCAACTGGTTCAGCGACAAGTACGCCGAGGGCACCGTCGGCCGCCGCTTCTACGCCGGCTGCCGCAACGTCGACACCGTCGAGTCCCTGGCCGCCGAGCACGCCAAGGCGCTCTTCGGCTCCCAGCACGCCTACGTCCAGCCGCACTCCGGCATCGACGCCAACCTCGTCGCCTTCTGGGCCGTCCTCGCGGACCGGGTGGAGGCCCCCTACCTGGAGAAGGCCGGCGCCCGCCAGGTCAACGACCTCTCCGAGAAGGACTGGGCCGCGCTGCGCCAGGCCTTCGGCAACCAGCGCATGCTCGGCATGTCCCTGGACGCGGGCGGCCACCTCACCCACGGCTTCCGCCCGAACATCTCCGGCAAGATGTTCGACCAGCGCTCCTACGGCACCGACCCGGCCACCGGCCTGATCGACTACGACGCCCTGCGCGCCCAGGCCCGCGATTTCACGCCGCTGATCATCGTCGCCGGCTACTCGGCGTACCCCCGTCTGGTGAACTTCCGGATCATGCGCGAGATCGCCGACGAGGTCGGGGCGACCCTGATGGTCGACATGGCCCACTTCGCGGGCCTGGTCGCGGGCAAGGTCCTGACCGGCGACTTCGACCCGGTCCCGCACGCCCAGATCGTCACCACCACCACCCACAAGTCCCTGCGCGGCCCGCGCGGCGGCATGGTGCTGTGCGACGACTCCCTGCGCGAGCAGGTCGACCGCGGCTGCCCGATGGTCCTCGGCGGCCCGCTCCCGCACGTCATGGCCGCCAAGGCCGTCGCCCTGGCCGAGGCCCGCCGGCCCTCCTTCCAGGACTACGCCCAGCGCATCGTCGACAACTCGCGCGCGCTGGCGGAGGGCCTGATGCGCCGCGGCGCGACGCTCGTGACCGGCGGCACGGACAACCACCTGAACCTGATCGACGTCGCCACCTCCTACGGCCTCACCGGCCGCCAGGCGGAGGCAGCGCTCCTCGACTCCGGCATCGTCACCAACCGCAACGCCATCCCGGCCGACCCGAACGGCGCCTGGTACACCTCCGGCATCCGCATCGGCACCCCGGCCCTGACCACGCGCGGCCTCGGCACCGCGGAGATGGACGAGGTGGCGGGCCTGATCGACCGCGTCCTCACCACCACCGAGCCGGGCACCACCAAGTCCGGCGCCCCCTCCAAGGCGGCCCACGTCCTGGACGCGAAGGTGGCGGACGAGATCGCCCAGCGGGCGACGGACCTGGTGGCGGCGTTCCCGCTGTACCCGGAGATCGACCTCGGCTGACGCCCGGCTCCGACGGGGGCGCCTTTCCGGGGCGCTCCCGTCAAAGAGGCCCCCAACACCTGAGAGAATGGTGAACATGGCCTCTGACCGACCCCGCGTGCTCTCCGGCATCCAGCCCACCGCCGGCTCGTTCCACCTCGGCAACTACCTCGGCGCCGTCCGCCAGTGGGTGGCCCTGCAGGAGTCCCACGACGCGTTCTACATGGTCGTCGACCTGCACGCGATCACGGTCCCGCAGGACCCGAAGGACCTGCGCGCCAACACCCGCCTCGCCGCGGCCCAGCTGCTGGCGGCCGGACTCGACCCGGAGCGCTGCACGCTCTTCGTCCAGAGCCATGTCCCCGAGCACGCCCAGCTCGCCTGGATCATGAACTGCCTCACCGGCTTCGGCGAGGCGAGCCGCATGACCCAGTTCAAGGACAAGTCCGCCAAGCAGGGTGCCGACCGGGCGAGCGTCGGCCTGTTCACGTACCCGATCCTCCAGGTCGCGGACATCCTCCTGTACCAGGCCAACGAGGTGCCGGTCGGCGAGGACCAGCGCCAGCACATCGAGCTGACCCGCGACCTCGCCGAGCGCTTCAACGGCCGCTTCGGCGACACCTTCAAGATCCCGTCGCCGTACATCCTCAAGGAGACGGCGAAGATCTACGACCTCCAGGACCCGTCGATCAAGATGAGCAAGTCGGCGTCCACGCCGAAGGGCCTCATCAACCTCCTGGACGACCCGAAGGCCACGGCCAAGAAGGTCAAGAGCGCCGTCACCGACACCGACACGGTGATCCGCTACGACGCGGAGCACAAGCCGGGCGTGTCGAACCTGCTCACCATCTACTCCACGCTCACCGGCAAGTCGATCGCCGAGCTGGAGCAGGAGTACGAGGGCAAGATGTACGGCGCGCTCAAGACCGACCTCGCCGAGGTCATGGTTGACTTCGTCACGCCGTTCCGCGAGCGCACGCAGCAGTACCTGGACGACGCCGAGACGCTCGACTCGATCCTGGCCAAGGGCGCGGAGAAGGCGCGCGCGGTCGCCGCGGAGACGCTCGCGCAGGCCTACGACCGGGTCGGTTTCCTGCCGGCGAAGCACTGAGCTGTAGAGCACACGGCCAGAGCCGCACAACTCGACGGCGGTGGCCGTACAGTCGATGCTGAATGCTGCCCGAGCAGGCCTTCCTGCCCGGGCAGGCGGGGAATACCGGCCAAACCGGACGACGGGAGACGACGTGGGGACCGTAACGATCGGCGTGTCGATCGCGGTCCCGGAGCCTCACGGCAGCCTGCTCCAGGAGCGGCGCGCGGGCTTCGGCGACGCCGCGGCTCGCGACATTCCCACGCACGTCACCCTGCTGCCGCCGACCGAGGTGGACGAGGCCCAGCTGCCTGCCGTCGAGGCGCACCTCACCGAGGTCGCCGCGGCGGGCCGGCCGTTCCCGATGCGGCTGTCCGGCACCGGCACGTTCCGGCCCGTGACCCCGGTCGTCTACGTCCGGGTCGTCCAGGGCGCCGAGGAGTGCGCCTGGCTGCAGCAGCGCGTCCGCGACGCCTCCGGGCCCGTGGCCCGTGACCTGCAGTTCCCGTACCACCCGCACGTCACCGTCGCCCACGGCATCGAGGAGGCGGCGATGGACCGTGCCTTCGCGGAACTGGCCGGCTACGACGCCGAGTGGCCGTGCGCCGGGTTCTCGCTGTACGAGCAGGGTGCCGACGGGGTGTGGCGCAAGTTGCGGGAGTACACGTTCGGGGTATCCGTGGTGCCGCCGCAGGCCGGCCACGCGGACGTCGAGCGAGGCACGATCGCCAGCCTCTGACGACAGGGCCTAGTAGAGCGGCAGCCTGCGGAACAGCGCGCGCGGCGCGTGCCGCAGCGCCGACATCACGAGCCGCAGCGCCCCCGGCACCCACACGGTCTCCGAGTGGCGGCGCAGCCCCAGCTCGATCGCCGAGGCCACCGCCTCGGGTGTGGTGGCGAACGGGGCTTTGGGAAGGCCCGCCGTCATCCGCGTACGGACGAATCCGGGGCGTACGACCATGACGTGCACGCCGGTGCCGTAGAGGGCGTCGCCGAGGCCGTGCGCGAAGACGTCGAGGCCGGCCTTGCTGGAGCCGTAGATGAAGTCGGTACGGCGGGCCCGCTCACCGGCGACGGAGGACAGGACCACCAGGGAGCCGTGACCCTGTTCCTGGAGGGCGCGGGCGGCGACCAGGCCTGCCGAGACGGCTCCGGTGTAGTTGGTCTGGGCGACCTGGACGGCACGCAGGGGCTCGCGCTCGTCGTGGGCCTGGTCGCCGAGGATGCCGAAGGCGAGCAGCACCATGTCGACCTCGTCCTCGGCGAAGACCTTGCCGAGGACCGTCTCGTGGGACTCGGGGTCGAGGGCGTCGAAGGCGACGGTACGGACGTCCGCGCCGAGGGCGCGCAGGCCCTCGGCGGTCTGCTCCAGCGCGGGGGAGGGGCGGCCCGCCAGCCACACGGTGCGGGTACGGCGGGCGATCAGTCGGCGGGCGATGGCCAGCCCGATCTCGGACGTGCCACCGAGGACGAGCAGGGACTGCGGGGCTCCGGGCATGCCAGTGACCGTATCGCCCGGCTATAGGTGGTTAATGGGATGACGCGCCATATTGGCATTAGGTCTTTGCCATCAGGTGTTTGCGTAGGTATTTGCGATGAGGGCAGGAACGGATCATGGACTGGCTGAAGAAACTGCCTGCCATCGGGCCGATCGTCACCCGGCTGACGGCCACCCACGCATGGCACTGTTACGAGCGCCTGGACCGGGTGAAGTGGTCCCGGCTGGCCGCCGCCATGACGTTCGTCAGCTTCGTGGCGCTGTTCCCGCTGCTCACCGTGGCCGCCGCGGTCGCCGCCGCCACGCTCAGCCCGGCCCGCCAGAAGGCCGTCGAGCACCGGATCGCCGACCAGTTCCCGGGTATCTCCCAGCAGTTGGACATCAGCGGCCTGGTCCACAACGCCGGTACCGTCGGCATCATCGCGGGCGCCGTCCTGGTGTTCACCGGCATCAACTGGGTCGGCCAGGTGCGGGACTGCCTGCGCGCGGTGTGGGAGCTGCCGGACCGCGAGGAGAACCCCGTCCTCGCCAAGGCCAAGGACGCGGGCATCCTGATCGGCCTCGGCGGCGCCCTGCTGGTGACGTTCGCCGCCTCCACCCTCGCCTCCGCGGCCGTGGGCCGGGTGTCCCATCTGCTCGGCCTGGCCGGCCAGGGCTTCGGCAGCCTCCTGCTGCGCATCGCCGCGTTCGCCGTCGCCGTGCTCGCCGACTTCCTGGTTCTGCTCTACGCCCTGACCCTGCTGCCCGGGGTCGAACCGCCGCGCCGCCGGCTGCTGGTGGCCGCGCTGCTCGGCGCGGTCGGCTTCGAGGCGCTGAAGCTGCTGCTCAGCAGCTACATCCAGGGAGTCGCCGCGAAGAGCATGTACGGTGCGTTCGGCGTGCCCGTGGCCCTGCTGCTGTGGATCAACTTCACCTCGAAACTCCTCCTGTTCTGCGCCGCCTGGACGGCGACGCAGAACGAGGAGGAGACGGAGACCGAGGTACAGGAGGAGGCCGAGGTGCAGGAGGAGGCCGAAGAGGAGGACGTCAGGGACGAGGCCGACGGCGCATCAGATCCGGCAGCGGCCAACGGCGGTTGACCAGGAACACCCCGCCCGAGAGCAGCACCAGCAGCCCGCCCGCGATGGCCAGCGCGATCCCGACCCCGCCGGAGCCGCCCCCGGCGGTGGCGCTCGTCACCGGCTTCGAGCCGGAACCGCCGGTCGCGGAGCCCGCCTTGCCGGCGGGGGCACCGCCGCTCGGCTGCGCACTGGCCTGCACGGCACTCTTCGGCGGCACCAGCTCGCCCACCGCCGCGACCTTGCCGGCCGACCGGAAACCCCAGTCGAGCAGCTTCGCGGCCTCCCTGTAGACCTCGTTGTGCTCGTGCTTCTCCGGATTCATGACGGTGACCAGCAGCACCCTGCCGTTCCGCTCGGCGACACCGGTGAACGTGGCGCCGGCGTTGGTGGTGTTGCCGTTCTTCACACCCGCGATGCCCTGGTAGACGGGCACGTCGGTGTCGCCGCTCAGCAGCCGGTTGGTGTTCTGGATCTCGGCCGCACCGAATTTCGCGCGCACGGTCGAGCAGTAGTCGCGGAAGTCCTTCTTCTGCAGCCCGGAGCGCGCGAACAGCGTCAGGTCGTACGCCGACGACACCTGCCCTGGCGCGTCGTAGCCGTCGGGGCTGATCACATGCGTGTCCAGCGCCTGGAGTTCGTCGGCGTGGTCCTGCATGTCCTTGACGGTGCGCGGGACGCCGCCGTTCATCGCGGACAGCACGTGCACCGCGTCGTTGCCCGAGCGAAGGAAGACGCCGAGCCACAGGTCGTGCACGTTGTAGCTGTGGCCCTCCTTTATCCCGACCACGCTGGAGCCGGCGCCCATGCCCGCCAGGTCGGGCGCCGCCACCTTGTGCGTCATCGACCTCGGGAAGCGGGGCAGCACGGTGTCCGCGAACAGCATCTTCAGCGTGCTCGCCGGGGGCAGCCGCCAGTGGGCGTTGTGCGCGGCCAGCACCTGGCCCGACTCCGCGTCGGAGACGATCCAGGAGCGGGCGGTGAGGTCCTTCGGCAGCGCGGGGACACCGGGGGCGGAGTTCACCTGCGTGCCGGGCTGCCCGAGCCGCACACCGCCCACCGTCGACATACCGGCCGGGGGTGTGGCCGTCGGCGTCGTCGAGGGGCGCGGGGCCGCGAGCGCGGCGGGCGCGGCGACGGAAAGGGACAGCAATGTGGCTGAGGTGACCAGCAGTGATCGCCTGATGGTCTTGTTCGGTGCGGACACGATCGAGAACGTACCTGGACCGGACGCCGAAGTCCCGCGCACCACCCCACCCCCGGCACGGAACCGGACACCGGCCAGTGATACTGGCTCCATGAAGCTCAGCCGCCCTGTCTCCTGGTTCCTGCTCGCCTTCGGGGTGTGGAGCTGGGTCATCTGGGTCACTTTCGTCAAGAATCTCGTCAAGGACAGCAGCGGACTCGCCTTCGACGACGGTCACCCGACCGCGTACTTCTGGGTGCATCTGCTGCTGGCGATCGTCTCCTTCGTACTGGGGACGGTCATCGGGGTCATCGGGTTGCGCGGACTGCGCGCACTGCGCCGCACTTCATAGCGGAGGGTGCGGTCGGGGCGGTGTGACGGTGATCGAACCGGCCGCCACGCGCACGTGACTGGAACCGCTTTCCTTCCTGTGAAGGCGTTGTGAAACCAGGCGGTAACAACACGCTCGGTAAGTTCTTTCCCCATCTGGTCAGAAAGCCCTTCCCCCAGGTGAGAGACCTGTGATTAGGTGAGCCGCGCCGCTTAGGGGAGTGGCGAAATTGTGCTGGCCATGGGTAGGGCTCAAAAGGCCTGGGGAGGGCACCACCATGCGATCTGTTCGCATGCGCGTTCTCGTGACACTGATCGTGCTCGGGGTCGTAGGGATCGGCGGCTGGCAGTTGCTGCCGTCGGATCAGAACAAGAACAAGACCATCACGGTCGGTACGACGGACGCGGTGACGTCGCTGGACCCGGCCGGGGCCTACGACGCCGGTTCCTGGGCGTTGTTCAGCAACGTCTTCCAGTCGCTGCTGACGTTCGAGCCGGGCGGAGTCGAGCCGGTCCCGGACGCGGCGAAGAGCTGCTCCTTCCAGGGCTCGGGTCTGAAGACGTACCAGTGCACGCTGCGCGACGGGATCACGTTCCCCAGCGGGCGCACGATGACCGCCGAGGACGTGAAGTACTCCTTCGACCGGGTCAAGAAGATCGACTCGGATGTCGGCCCGGCGTCCCTGTTCGCCACGCTCGGCTCGGTGACGGCCGACAGCGCGACGACCGTGACCTTCCACCTGTCGTCCCCGGACGCCACGTTCCCGCAGAAGGTGGCGACCGGCGCCGGTTCCATCGTGGACAAGGACAGGTACCCGGCCGACAGCCTGCGCACCGACGCCGCGGCCGACGGCACCGGGCCGTACCGGCTGACGTCGTACGTGAAGGACACGAAGGCCGTCCTCGCGCCGAACTCGAGCTACAAGGGCGACCTCAGCGGCACCGGCCGCCCCGTCGAGCTGCGCTACTACGCCGACTCCCAGGAGCTGAACAGCGCCTGGAACGCCAAGAAGCTCGACGTCGCCACCCGGACGCTGCCGCCGGACGTGCTCTCCCGGCTGAACCCGAGCGACCCCAAGCAGCGCGTCACCGAGGCCGACAGCTCCGAGACCCGCAACCTCTACCTCAACACCCGCGCCGGCTCCCCGCTGCACGACGTGCACGTGCGCCGCGCGATGGCCTGGCTCGTCAACCGCGAGAAGCTCGCCGCCACGGTGTACCAGGGCACGGTCGACCCGCTGTACTCGCTGATCCCGACCGGCATCACCGGCCACACCACGTCCTTCTTCGACACCTACCCGACGCAGGACGTCGCCAAGGCCCGCGAACTGCTCACCCAGGCCGGCGTCACCCTCCCGGTGCGCTTCACCTTCGGCTACGGCAAGGGCCGGGGCGCGGGCGAGGACGAGGCCGCGGCGCTGAAGACGCAGCTGGAGCAGGGCGGCCTGTTCAAGGTGGACGTCCAGGGGTACGAGTGGACCGACTTCCAGAAGCGCTGGGCCGCCGGGAAGATGGACGCCTGGGCGGTCGGCTGGGTCGCGGACTACCCCGACCCGGACACCTTCGGCTCCCCGCTCGTCGGCACCGGCTCGACCATGAACACGGGCTACAGCAACAAGGCGGTCGACAACCTCATCCTCGACAGCCAGCAGTACGCCGACCGCAGCCGCGCGGCGAACGACTTCCGTGACATCCAGTCGACCGTGGCCACCGACGTCCCGCTGATCCCCCTGTGGCAGCGCAAGGAGTACGTGGTCAGCACCGAGGACGTGGGCGGCGGCCAGTACCTGTCCGACGGCACGGGCGTGTTCCGGCTGTGGCGACTGGAGTGGATCTGATCAGCCGGCCCCTGGGCCCTCCCGGCCCTCCCGGCCCTTCTTCGCCGGGTCCGGCAGCGCCTTCGTCATCCCCGGCAGGAAGTCCGTGAACAGTTCGTGGACCTCCAGCACGAGGGGGCGCAGGACCCGGAACCGGGCCAGGGCGACGCCGCGGGCGGTGAGGCGGGCACCCCGCCTCGCCAGCCGGTAGCTACGCTCGCGGCCCTCCGTGCGGTCGAAGATCCAGTACAGGACCAGGCCCATCTGGGAGAGCCACAACAACTCCGGGAGAACCTCCCGGAGTTCGGGTGCGACCTTGGACTTGGAGCCGGCCAGGACCTGCCGGTGCACGCTGATGGCCTGCTCACGTGCGTGCTCGCTCTCCGGGGAGAAAGGGCTGAGCGGGCTGTCGGGGTCGGCGGCGTTCTTGAAGAACTGGACGGCGAACTCGTGGTACGGCCTGGCGATGTCCAGCCAGGCGGTCAGTACGCCCGCGAGCCGCGCCTCCAGATCGGTCTCCCGCTCCAGGACCTCCCGGACCGCCACCTGGTGCTCGGCGGCGATCCGGTCGTAGAAGCCCTGGATGAGGTGTTCCTTGCCCTCGAAGTAGTAGTACGCGTTGCCGACGGAGACCCCGGCCTCCGTGGCAATGGCCCGCATCGTGGTCTTGTCGTAGCCGCGTTCCTGGAACAGCCGCATGGCGGTCTCAAGGATCAGCGCACGGGTCTGCTCGGACTTGCTGCTCTGGGGGCCGGCCGCTTCGGGGCCGTCGTTCTTCGCGGGCACGAGAGGAGAGCCTAACGAGTGCCGTCGGCCGCGCCGGAGCAGGAGGGCGGCTCGTGGACCCAGCCGCTGTTCGGGTGATACACCCACCCGTCGGCCCGATGGTACGACTGCCCTCCCCAGGCCCCGCCCTGCCCGCTCCGCTCCCCTCCGCCCGGCCACTGGGCGCCCCGCCACTTCGCGGCGGCCAGGGCCGCGCCCCGGGCCACCCTGGCCCCGGCCGGAGTGCTCAACCTGTGGGCGAGCGGGCGGTGTTCGCGCAGGGCCCACAGGACGACGATCCAGGCGCGGGAGCCCCGGTAGACCTGCCCGGAGTCGCCGACGACGGTGATCTCCTCGAGGGTGCTCGCGGGGTCGAGCCCCGGGAAGCGGGCGCGTGCCTGCTCCGAGCCCGCCGGCACCAGCTCCAGCGGCACGAGCTGCGGCTGCCGGGCGAGCCAGTCGCGCAGGTGTGCGCACAGCCCGCACGAGGCGTCGTACAGAACGGTGAGCCCGCGGACCGGAGCGGCTGGGGTGGTCACGGTGGTCACGCCCCGGCCGTCGGGGCGATCCACTCCTGCGGGTTGACCGGCGGACGCTGCTCGCGCTCCATGATCCCGCGCCGCCGGATCCGGTTGAGGACGTACACGTTGCCCAGGTGCATCGCGCCGAGCACCAGCAGGACCACGCCCAGCTTGGTCGACAGGGCCTCGAAGACCCCGCGGGTGTCCTCGATCGTCTCGTCCCCGCTCAGGTACAGCGCCACGAAGCCGAGGTTGACCAGGTAGAAGCCGACCACCAGGAGGTGGTTGACCGCGTCGGCCAGCTGCTCGTTGCCGCGCAGGACGTCGGCGAGGAAGATCCGGCCGTTGCGGCTGAGCGTGCGGGCCACCCAGATGGTCAGCGCGATGCTGACGACCAGGTAGATGACGTAGGCGATGACGGTGCGGTCCATGCCCCACCCCTTCTTGAACGCGTTCAAAACTCTGACAGGGATGACTGTAGACCTACTTTTGAACGTGTTCAACTCAAAGGCGGGGAGGGGTGCTTCACCTTCTGCGCCCCAACTCCGGCCGCTTGCTGTAGTCCGTGAAGCCCAGGACGTTCCCCCACGGGTCGGCGATCTCCACGGTCCACCCGGTGGCCACGGGGAACGCCTCGTCCAGCGGCGTGATCCCGGCGGCGGCCAGCTCCCGCGCCGCCGCCCGCGCGTCGGGCACCTCCAGCCAGATGCGCGCCGAGTGCCAGGGCGGCGACCGGTACCCCAGCTCCTCGTCCACCCGCAGCAGAATCCCGGGCGTCTCCTTGCCGACCTTCAGCAGCGCGATCCCGGCCTCGTCGAACCGGAACCCGACCCCGAATCCGGCCCGCTCGTAGAACCCGACGGCCTCTGCGAGGTCCCCGACGGGGAGCAGCACGTTGTCGAACCCGAGCAGCTCGTACGACTCTTTGTCTGACATGTCGTCAGATTAGAGCGACGGGGAAGAGAACCCGCACAAAAACGCCCGAGGGCCCTGCTTCCGGAGCATCGGAAACAGGGCCCTCGGGCCGACCGGTTCGGTTCCCCCGATCACCCGATGGCGATGCGGGTCTTCCAGTAGTCCTTCGGGGAGATGATCTCCGTTCCGGAACTGGTGAGCGTGCTCTTGCCCCCCGAGTAGAAGCGGACGGAACCGTCGGAGCGGACGGCCCAGAAGTCCGGGACCGTGTCTCCGTCGGTGCTGGGCGTGCCGATCAGGAGCGGGACGCTGCTGCTGAGCCAGCCGGACGCGGCGTACTCGATGTCGACACCGCCCGAGGAGTTGGCGCCGGCGGCGAGGGAATTGAGGTCGACCCCGCCGTCGCCGTCCGCGATGCCCTTGCGGAGCATGAGACGGCCGGAGACGTCGCTGCGGTAGAGGAAGTCGGTGACGCCGTCGCCGCTGATGTCCAGTGCGGTGACGAGATCGCGGTCCTTCCATGCCCAGCTGGAGAGCCGGATCGCCTGGTCGATGGTCGCGCCGTGGTAGCCGATGAAGGCCCACAGCTCGTCGTCGGTGCCGTTCCTGACGGTGGCGAAGAAGTCGGTGCGACCGTCTCCCGTGGCATCGCCGGCGCTGATGATCTGGGTGAAGTCGGCGGGGCTGGGCGCTCCCTCGGGCAGAAGGATCTCCCGGCGCTTGTCGACGTTCACGGCGCCGTATCCGTCGCCCGGGTAGACCCAGAGCTTGCCGCCGACGCGCGCGACGAGGTCCTGGAGGCCGTCGCCGCCGTAGATGTCGCCGTTGTGGGTGATGAGGGCGCCCTTGAAGTGCCCCCGCGCCGATTCGAAGGGCGGCAGGTCGTCGCCGTTGGGGTCCTTGTCGGGGTTGGCGCGGTAGGCGCCGGACATGGAGTAGTCCAGGTCGCCGGTCGGCTGGTTCGGGTCGTCCTTGTCGGCCTGGGAGGGGTAGAGGGCGAGGTTGCCGGCCTCGGTGACGACCATGAGGTCGGGCATGCCGTCACCGGTGAAGTCGCCGGCCTTGTCGGCCTGGTCCCGCGGACTGACGTAGAAGAAGTACTTCGTCGGCTCCGAGACGTTGCCGGCGCTGTCGACGGTGCGGACGTACAGCACGTTGGGGCCGGCGGTCGGCGGCTTGGCGTTGGTCATCGTGGCACTGACCGAGGTGTCGGTCCCGGCGATACGGGTCAGGTAGAAGGGGTAGTAGGCGGAGTTGAACCCGTACTCGTATCGGACGACGTCGGTGTTGAGGGCGCGGACGGTGAAGGAGCCGGGGGTGCCGAACTTCTTGGTGCTCCAGTTGGAGTCCTCGTCGTCGTTGCCGAAGCCGTTGTCGTCGGCGTCGGCGTCGGGGAAGTCGGTGGAGCTGACCTTGGGCGGCCTGGGAGCCGTGGTGTCGAGGACGAACCGGCAGGGGGTTTTGGCCGGGGCGAAGCCGGACGAGCTGTTGGCGTCGTCCCGCGCCTGCACGCGCCAGGAGTAGACGGTGCCGTTGGTCAGCTTCAGGTTGCCGGTGTCGGCGCTCGCGGTCACCAGTGCGGTGCCGGTGCCGTTGGCCAAGTTCTTCTCGCCGGCGGAGCCGAGCAGATCACCGGTGGTGTTCCACTTGCCCGTCGGCCACAGGTCGAAGTCGACGTAGTCGAGGTTGTTGTCCTTGTCGGTGGCCTTGGCCGTGAAGGTCAGGTCGCCTGAGCCCATGCGGACGTACGGCTTGGTGGTGGTGCACCTGGCGTCCGGTCCCAGATCGAGGGAGCCGGGGACGATGCTGGGCCTGCGGTTGTAGATCAGCTCCAGGAGGGGGGCGTTGTCGCCGTCGGCCTGGAACTTCTTCCACGCGTACTGGGAGTGCTCGTCGCGGGCGCGCAGGCCGAAGGTGATGGTGTCGTCGCCGTCGTCGGCGGCCTCCTGGGCACCGTGCCTGACGTCGAAGGCCTCGTACGCGTCGTGGCAACTGGAGGCTTTCCAGCCGTGTGCGAAGCTCTTGGTGGCGAGCTTGTTGCCGTCGTGCAGCTTGGGGGCGTTGCTCCAGTTGGTGTGCGAGTCGATCTCTCCGGTCAGGTGCACGCTCATGGAACGGGCGCTGCAGGACCAGGAGTAGGTCTCCAGCATGGTCAACTTGGCGCGGGTGATCTTCGTGCCCTTCAGGTCCTTGTCGAAGGGAATGTTGAAGAACGAGCGGGAGGTGCCCCAGGTGTCGGACTCGAAGCCGACGCGGGCCTCATGGGTGCCGCCCTTGTTGAAGCCCTTGCCGTTGTAGAAGGTGGCGTGGGGGAAGCGGTCGTAGGCCGTGGTCCAGTTCTCAGCGTGCTTCTTGAACGGGGGGTCGATGAACACCGGATACGTGGTCGCCGGGTCGGCCAGGAAGTCCTGGTCGGGGGTGAGCAGCCACTTCCCCGCGGACAGGTCGGCATCGACCAGGGCGCCGAGCGAGTCGGGCGAGGGACCGTCGAGGGAGGGCATGCTCAGCGTCGCCGCCGCGCCGGTCTGCGAGGGGGCAGGGGTCGGCTCGGGCGGGGCGGACGGCAGCGGGGACTCCGACACGGTCGGCTCGGGGCCGTCGGTGGCGGGGGGCAGGGTTTCTACGTCGGTGTCGCTCTGCTCGTCGGACTCGACGGGAGCTTCCGCGCTGGGGCTCGGGCTGTCGCTGGGCGTGGGATCGGCGGAGTCGGAGGGATCCGGAGTCTCGGGCTCGGTCGGCTGGGCCGTCTCGCCCACGGTGCTGTCGCTCACGGCCGGTGCACCGCTGCTGTCCCACATCAGCGGCGTGGGCGACATCGCGACTTCGTCGCCGTTGACATCCTCGGCACTGACGATGCCGGAGGACGGGCTCAGCCGGAAGGTGAGGTCGGCGGAGTGCAGGCCGTACACGAGCTGCTGGACGTGTGGATCGGACGCTGCCTGACGGTTCTTCAGCACGATGAGCTGGGCGAAGCCGTCGTCGTCGGCGGTCAGGACGAGGTCGCCGCCCGGGAAGATGTCCGGGTACAGCGCGCGGTTGCCGTCGATGATCGGGGTGGGCACGGCGTCGGGCCAGGTGAGCTGGATGTCGTGGTCGCCGACGTGCAGGGTGACCAGCGGGGTTCCGGTGTCGCTGGTGGCGGAGCTCTTCAGCAGGGAGACGCGGCTCACGGTCGAACGGGAGGCGGGCTGTTCGGCGCTTCCATGAGAGCCCGGTGAGAAGACCACGCGGGTATTTGTCGCCTTCGGCTCCCACCCGGCCTTGGTGCGGTGCAGTGTCGGGTCGATCCTCTTCCACTCACCGCCGACCTTGGCGCGGATCGGGGAGGAGTAGAGCCGTTTCATCATGAGGCCGTCGGGGCGGGCCCAGGTGGTGGAGTGCGCGGTACGGGCAGCGGTGACCTCGACGTTCTTGCCGGTCCGGGCCGCTTGGGCCTGGGCTGCGGCTTCGGTGACGGTCTTCGCGTGCCGGTTGTGCTCACCGTGCTCGCCGTGCGTGGCGTCGCCGTCCATCCGGAACCCGGCGTAGACGATTCCGGTGGTGGCGACGGCGGTTGCGAGCAGCGCCGCGCTAGCTCTGCGGCCAGGCATACGGCGCCAGTTGCGCGTCATCGGGCGCGTTCCCCTTCCCCCTCGTTCCCCCTTGGAGCCGGCGCGCGATACGGCGTGGCCGGGCCAGCCGATGATGACCTATGAGGGAACTGTCGTCACCCTGTGGAGAAGTTGCGTGCGACGCGACAGGGGGCTGCCTCGGCCCTCGGCAGGGGAGGTCGATCGGCTTGCCGAATGGCAAGCGGGCGACAAAGCAGCGAGGCGTAGAAAGTAAAAGCCATGCCTGATCCGGGCAAAGCGAAGGGATGTTTGACCTGGGCTGTGTATGCCCGCCCCATAGTGAACTAAAGGGCTGTTAACGCCAGGTAAAGCGCTTCCCCTCCTTTGAGGCTGTTCATCCTGTAGCGGAACGTTACGTTCCGTGGCAGTGATCACATCAATCCGTAGCCTCTGGCGTTTCCTCACGGGGTGATCACAGAATCCCCACTGTCTGATACGTCGTCACGCGTGGTCCGTCACCGGCCCCGCTCCAAGTGGTCCGGGGGGCCTCGCCGTGTTCGATCGTCTTTCGCGTGCCCGCGAGCATCGCCTCGCGCGCGCCGCCGTGCCGGTCACGGCCGCCGCGCTGCTGGTGGGGTTGCTGCCCGCGCAGTCATTCGCGCTGCCACCGGATCCGTCGAAGGCCGAGACCGGGCGTGAGACGCTGACACTGGAGGACCTCAAGCCTGATCTGCCGGTCCCCGGCGGCCATGCGTTCAGCCGCCGCCTGCCCTCGCTGAGGGCCGACGTCCTGACGGACGACGTGCCCAAGGAGCAGCTCAGCGCGCCGGTCAGCACGACGACTCCGCCGTCCAACCTGCAGGGCGCGGTCAACTTCGACTCGACCACCACGACGGCTTCCTTCCACGGGGCCGCGGCCACCGCCGAGCAGACAGCCCTGAGCCCCGTCGGCAGCCTCCCCGTCAGCCTCGGCCAGGCCTCCGGCCAGCCGGCACCGAGCGGCACTTGGCAGGTCGACATCCCGGACCGCACCTCCGCCGTCAGCCAAGGCGTGGCTGGCGCGTTGCTGGTCGTGCAGGCCCCCGACACCGGCGCGGTCCCCGTCTCCGTCAAGCTGGACTACTCCAAGTTCAAGAGCCTCTACGGCGCCGACTGGGCATCCCGCCTGAGCTTCGTCCAGTTCCCCGACTGCTATCTGACGACGCCGGACGACGAGGCATGCCAGCAGTACGAGGAACTGGAGACGACGAACGACACGGCGTCGAACTCCATCACCGCCACCGTCGACCCGGCGGCCGACAGCACGGTGACCCCGGCGACCGCGAAGTCCTCGCCCACCGCCGGATCCGGCGTGGTCCAGGCGGCGTACCGGACGTCCACCTCGGCGACCCCCGCGGCCATGGGCAGCGGCACGGCCGTCCTCGGCGCGCTCGACTCGGGTGGCAGCGTCTCGGGCAGCGGGGCAGGCGGCAGCTTCAAGGCGACGCCGCTCGCCTCGGACGGCAAGTGGGAGGCGGGAGGCTCGTCCGGGGCGTTCACGTGGTCCTACCCGCTGACCGTGCCGAACCCGCCCGCGGGCCCGGCGCCCAAGATCTCCTTCGACTACAACTCCCAGACGGTGGACGGCCGTACCGCGGTGTCGTCACCGCAGGCGTCCTGGATCGGCGAAGGTTGGTCGTACGACCCCGGCTACATCGAGCGCCGCTACCGCACGTGCAAGGACGACCGGAAGACCCTGAAGGCCGGTACACCCAACAACACCGCCACGAAGGACAAGACGTCCGACCTGTGCTGGGTGTCGTACAACGCCGTGATGTCCCTGGGCGGCAAGACGACCGAGTTGGTGCGGGACGCCGCCTCCGGCAGCGACCCCGAGAAGGACAGCGAGTTCTACCGCCCCCAGCAGGACGACGGCACCCGGGTCGAGCACCGCGTCGGCGGCGGCAACGGCGACAACAACGGTGAGTACTGGGTGGTCACGACGCCTGACGGCACCCAGTACTACTACGGCCTGAACCACGTCGGCGGCGGCCACGCCGACACCGACTCGGTCTCCACCGTCCCGGTCTTCGGCAACCACCCCGGCGAACCCTGCCACGCCGACGCCTTCGCCGACTCCCGCTGCGGCGCGGGCAAACAGCAGGCGTGGCGCTGGGGCCTGGACAAGGTCGTCGACGTCAATGGCAACGTCATGGTCGTCGACTGGGACCAGGAGACGAACTACTACGCCGTACGCAAGAAGTCCAAGTCGCCCGAGCAATACGACCGTTCCGCGTACCCGACCTCGATCCAGTACGGCATGCGCACGGACGACCTCACCAAGCCGTCCGCGACCATCGACTTCGGCACCAAGCAGCGCTGCCTGAAGTCCGAGACCGCCTGCACTGCGGAGAACTTCGACAAGACCGACGACCCTGGCGCCTACCGTCCCTGGTGGGACACGCCGGGCAACCTCAACTGCAAGTCCACGTCCAAGCTGTGCCCGCCCTTCCCGTCCTTCTGGACGCAACGGCGCCTGGACACGGTGACGACGAAGGCCGCCCGCGCCGGCCAGACCGGCCTCGACAACGTGGACGTGTACACCCTTCACCAGTCCTTCCCGGCGGACTGGTACGACACGTCCCCCGGCCTCTGGCTGAAATCGATCACACGGACCGGCTACGGCCCCGGCGACACCACCGGCACCCTCCAGTCGGAGGACGGTGTCAGCTTCGCGCGGTACACCGTCGGCTCCACCTCGCCCAAGTCCATGCAGTGGCTGAAGGACCGCCAGCTGCCGAACCTGGTGCGCAAGAACAAGAGCGACCAGACCCCAGGCTTCACCCGCCCCCGCATCGGCACCGTCTCCACCGAGTACGGCGGTGACATCAAGGTCGAGTACACGGGCGGCTGCCGGTTCGAACCCAGCGAGGACAAGGGCAAGGACAACGGCACCTGCTTCCCGGTCCGCTGGTCGCCCGACAGCGACGTGAGGACTCCGGAGAAGGCGTGGTTCAACAAGTACGTCGTCGACTCCGTGACCGAGACCGACAACGTCACCTCGAACGGCGAGCCGATCGTCACCAAGTACGCGTACGAGGGCCCGGCCTGGGCGAAGAGCGATGACGAGTTCACTCGCCCCGCGATGCGCACGTACAGCGACTGGCGTGGCTACCTCCAGGTCACGGTGATCAAGGGCAGCAAGTCCAGCTCCGAGCAGGGCGACCCGCAGTCCCAGTCGTACGCGGTGACGCGCTACTTCCAAGGCACCGGCGGCGAGTTCAAGGACTCGACGAAAACCCGCACGCTGCTCGCGGACGACGCCCCCCAGTACGCGGGCATGCCGGCCGAGACCATCACCTACCGCGACGTCGACGGCCAGGCCCTCAAGCGCACCCTGAACTATCCCTGGTCCAAGCAGACGGCGTCCCGCCCACGGGAGAACGAGGACGGCACCGACGCCGACCCGCTGCTCGCCCACCGCACCGGCATCAAGCGGACGGATGCGATCCAGTACCTGGACAGCAGCGGCTACACGAAGAGCAGCAGCGGCTACACGGAAAGCAGCAGCTGGCGGGCCGTCCGCACCCTCACCACCGTCGACGACACCTACGGTCTGCCGATCCAGGTGGAGACGGCCGTCGTCACACCCGACGGCACCAGCGAGAAGCTGTCCGACCAGACGTGCACGGTGACGACGTACGTCCACAACACCACAGCCTGGCTGATCGGCCTGCCCAAGGAGCAGCGCACCACGGGCACCTCCTGCGCCGACTACGCCACCGCCGACCCGGCAACCCAGCTCAAGTCGGCGATGCGAAACACCTACGACAAGATCGCCTACGGTGCCACGCCGACGAAGGGCCTGGTCACCTCGGTGTCCGAGATCGACGGCGCCGGCACCTCGTACTCGGTCGCCGCCGACACGACGTACGACGACCTCGGCCGTATCCGCACGGTCACCAGTCCGGGCGAGGGTACGACCGAGACGCAGTACATCCCCGCGGCGGGCGGTCCGGTCACCCAGACCAAGGCGATCGACGCCCTGGGCCATGCCACCACGACCACCTACGACCCGGGCCGCGGCCTCCCCCTCACGGTCACCGACCCCAACGGCCGCGCGACGCGCTACGAGTACGACGACCTCGGCCGCCTGGTGAAGGGCTGGTCCGCGTCCCGTTCCTCGGGCGGCATGTCGCCCAACGTCGTGATCGACTACGACCCGGCGATCGCCACGAGCAGCGTGAACCGCCCGGCCGCCGTGACCGTCAAGACACTCAAGGACGACGGTTCCTACGCCACCGAGGTCACCCTCTACGACGGCCTGATGCGTGAGGTCCAGAAGCAGTCCGAGGCCCACGGCGCCGGCCGGATCATCACGGACACGAAGTACGACGACCACGGTCTGGTCGACGAACAGACCGGCGGGTACCTGGCGGCGGGCGATCCGAAGACGGAACTCTTCGCTCCCAAGTCGAAGTCCCTGATCCCCACGTGGACCAAGCACCGTTACGACGGCCTGGAGCGAGAAGTCCGCGCGTCGGTCTACCAGGGCGGCGACTACAAGTACGCAACCACCACCAGCTACGGCTTCACCAGCACGTACGTCGACCCGCCGGGCACGACGACGCCGCGGATGCGGACGTACTACGACGCCCTCGGCCGCGTCAGCTCCGTCAAGCACTACACGAAGGTGCTCTCCACCTCGACGGTCGCCCGCGCGACGACGTACGCCTACGACGCCAGGGGCAACCGCAGCACCGTCACGGACCCGGCGGGCAACGTCTGGTCGTACACGTACGACACCCGCGGCCGGGTCACGTCCTCCACGGACCCCGACACGGGGACGACGTACACCTGGTACGACGAGGCGGACCGCCCCAACCACGTCAAGAACGCCCGCCAGCAGGAGACGTTCACCGAGTACGACCTGCTCGGGAGGGTGAGGTACGTCCGCCAGGGCTCCGCGACGTCCACCCCGGTCAAGGAGTACACCTACGACGACGCGCACAGCGGAATCGGCAAGCCGGGAAGCTCGATCCGGCACACCGACGGCGGCGACTACATCGACCGCGTAGTCGGCTACGACGCCGACTACAACCCGGTGGTCACCGAGACGACCATCCCGTCCAACTCGATGACGACCGGCCTGTCCGGCACGTACACCTACTCCTACGACTACACGCCCACCGGCAAACCGCAGTCCGTCACACTGCCGGCCGCCGGCGGCCTGGCGAGGGAAAAGGTCGTCACCCGCTACACCTCCGACGGCCTTCCGGAGTCCACCTCCGGCCTGACCTGGTACACGTCCGACGTCACGTACTCGCCGTACGGCGAACCCCTGCGTGTCGTCTCCGGCTCCCAGCCCTACCGCCTCTGGACGACCAACTTCGTAGACCCGCACACAGGCCGTCTCCAGCGCACGGTGTCGGACCGCGAGACGTCGGGCCCGCACCGCATCACGGACAGCTTTTACGCTTACGACACGTCCGGCGTGATCACCTCCAACGCCCGCAAGCTCAGCGAGTCGACGGGCGACACCTGGGACACCCAGTGCTTCACGTACGACGCGATGGGCGAGCTGGTGCACGCCTGGACGTCGGACATCACGCCAAACTTCAACGGCACGGGTTGCAAGTCCTCCAACGGCACCACGTGGGGCTACCGCACGGACTACGCGACGTCGTCGGGTCCGGTGACGGACGCGTCGGATTCGGCGACGGACACGACGAGCCCGGACAGCTCCCTCAGCTCCACCCTCTCGGCAGCGGCCCCGGATACGACGACCGTCTCGACGGGCGCGACGGCCTACCGCCAGTCCTTCACCTTCGACTGGCTCGGCAGCCGCGCCAAGATGACGGATTACGACACGGCGGACGCGTCGAAGAACGTCTCCTACACATACGGATACGGCAAGACGGTCACCGGCGGCGGCACGACCCAGCCCCACACGATGACGGGCATCAGCTCCAGCCCGTCCGGCAAGGGCAGCACCTACACCTACGACGAAACCGGCAACACCAAGGTCCGGACCCTGCCCGCCACGACACAGAACCTGGTCTGGTCACCGGAGAACAAGCTCGACTCCATCACCGCCGACGGCAAGAAGACGACGTACGTCTACGACGCCGACGGCAACCGGCTACTGGAGAACTCGTCATCCGGCTCAACGCTGTACCTGGGCGCAACGGAACTGACCACGGACGCGACAGGCACCATCACCCGTGCCGCCCGCACCTACACCCAGGCCGGCGCCCCCACGGTCGTCCGCTCCACGACGAACGGCTCCACCACGGGCCACAAACTGAGCGTCCTGATAGCCGACCAGCTGGGCACAGCGAACACGTCGGTGGATCTGGCGAGCGGCCAGCCGGTGACGCGTCGCGCGTTCAAGCCGTACGGCGAGGTCCGTGGGGCAAAGCCGACGACGTGGCCCAACAAGCGCACGTACCTCGGCGTAGGCATTGACGACACCGCCTCCGGCCTGACCCACATAGGCGCCCGCGAATACGACCAGAACTCGGGCCGCTTCCTTTCCGCGGACCCGATCGTCGACATAGCGGACCCGCTGCAGATGAACGGGTACGCCTACTCCCGCAACAGCCCCATCTCCCAGAGTGATCCCACTGGCCTTAAGCCGATCTTCGATAGCAGCGGTGGCAACTCCGCAACCACGAACGAGCCCGACATCGTGCTGGCCACTCACGTCTCCTACGACACGACGGTCACCCTGTACACGAGCGGGACAAAGCCGCTAAGGAACCCCAGCAATACCTCGGAGGCCGAGTACAACAAGGCAGCTCACCTTTACGACAAGCCGAGCGGAGAACTCAGATATGAAGCAGCGTTCCAGATGTGGCTCTACGGTGCATCACATGCT
This sequence comes from Streptomyces sp. NPDC002671, assembly GCF_053592475.1. Lineage (NCBI taxonomy): Bacteria > Bacillati > Actinomycetota > Actinomycetes > Kitasatosporales > Streptomycetaceae > Streptomyces > Streptomyces sp. NPDC002671. The sequence continues at coordinate 208,447 of NZ_JBSFVU010000011.1, read as the reverse complement.
GAGATCTCGTACTTCCTGAAGAATTATTGTAAGTTCCTTCACTGCAACAGCCCCACCGAAGCCCTGCTCACCGGCCATCTCGTGGAATCCCCATTCCACTCGTACGCGTTCCAGGATACGGTCACCGATTCCTTGCTTGCTGGCGAGGCGTATCGGGGAGAACCCGGCAAAACCAGGTTCGTCGGATGTAATCACAGCTTTGTGGCCGGGACGCAGGTCCTCCTGGCAGGCGGCAGAACCAAGCACATCGAGGATGTGGAGGACGGGGACAAGGTCGTCGCCACCGATCCGAAGAGCGGGAAGACGACCGCTTACAAGGTCATCGACACCATCCTCACGAAGGACGACAAGAATTTCGTCGCCCTCACCATCAAGGGCGCCAAGGGGCAAAACTCCAGTGCACCGCTGATCGCCACCACCACGCACCCGTTCTGGTCCCCTTCGGGGGGGAACTGGGTGGACGCCGGCGACCTGCGCCCGGGCATGACCCTGCGCACCAACGACGGTCGCCAGGTCAAGGTCGCTGCCGTCCGCCACTTCACCAAGCGGCAGATCACTCACGACCTGACCGTCAGCGGTGTCCACACGTACTATGTGCTGGCGGGGGCCACGCCGGTCCTCGTTCATAACTGCAACGAAACCTTCTATCGTGCGATGAGTGAGAAGGAATTCGCTCAGCTGGGGGCCAATGGTGAGATCACTGTCAAGGGTACAGAGAATTTCGTCACGCAGTCCCGTGAGTACCTTGAAGGCCTGCGTGCCAGGACCGCACGCAGGGGAGGTAGGAATGCCGATAAATATACTATCCTGGTCCGCTTTGAAATGTCCCCAGGTACCCGCGAAGCATTGATTTCGGCAGGTAAAACTCCGGGGGAAATCGGTCAGGATATCAACGCCGTGCACCTGAAATCGGAACGCGGGGCTGATACTTTCGGCCTGCGGCCTGGATCGGTCGGAGTGTTCAATTCGAATATTACCGGATTTGAAAGGGTGGATGACTGGTGACCCCCCCAATGGCCGAACGATCTGAAGCTGATCTAGTGGAATCGCTCGTGAATGGGTTTCTCACGGAACAGGATGCCAGGTCCATTGCGGAACTGCATCCTGGGCTCTGTGGCGGCATCGTTTCTTGGATTCGCGAAGCGGCGCACATGGGAAACTGGACCAGGGTTGAGAAGTTTGCCAACCTGGCTGCCCCTCTCCGGGTGGCGGGTCTTGGTGAGGTTCTTCAGGAGGTCCTTGATTCAGATGCCGCAGGATTGAACAAGGAGGATCTCGTAGACATTTTGGGCGAGATCCGGGAAGCTGGCGCGGTTACCTCCCTGTTTCGGGTAGCGGAAGGTTCGGTAAGTAAGGACGCTCCGGCGTACTGGCTATGCCAGAAAGTTATCGCCTCTCTGGGGGAAATTGGCACGCCAGAGGCCCTTGAGTGCATTCGCCAGATGACAGCCCAGTCATGGCCCGACGCTGTCCGATGGCATGCAGCTGTTGAACTGGGGATCGAAGGTGAGCTTGGGTTCGACGAAGATCAAATGTTGGGGTAGCGCGTGCCCCGGGAGCTATTGAGATCCAAGAAGTGCCGATAGTGTCAGCAAAAACGAAGCCCCGTCAGATGTGTGTTCTGGCGGGGCTTCTGCGTGGGGTGACGGCAGTAGTTGACGGCAACGTCAACTGGCAAGGGCGGTGAGCGAAGGCGGATTGTCGCCGTCAACTCGACTGGTTTTGACGCTCGTTATGCTATCGAGGGCGTCGATGGCGTTCTGCTGGAGGCGGAGTCGTACGTGGGCGTAGACGGTGGCGGTGACGCCGATGTTGGCGTGGCCGAGGAGTTCCTTGATCACGACGAGTTCCACCCCCTATTCGAGGAGCAGGGTGGCGGTCGAGTGCCGGAGGTCGTGGAAGCGGATGCGTCGGAGTTCGGGCTTGTCACGGAAGCTGAGGGAAGCGGTGGGTGAGGGTTGGAGGGGCGAGAGGCCTGCCTGTGGTTGTGGTGAAGGCGAAGCCGCTGACGCGGGGGAAGGAGTGACGGCCGGGGCGGTGTCTGCGCGCGATGACGACTGAGGTGCTCCGGAAAGCATGAGGAATCCCCCGGTCGGCGCAGCCCCTGGGCTCCTGGTGTGCGACCCGTTCCGGACGGGCTAGGCAGGCATCCGGCCGGAACGGGGGTTCGCCACCGTCGGATCAGCCGAGTTGGCCGGTTGCGCGGCGTCTTGCTGGTCGTCCTCGTCGTCCGGCATGTCGAGGGCATCGAGGTCTTCGTAGGCCGGCGCGGGCAGGCGGGCGCCCCGGCTCACCGCGATGCGGTGGACGTTCGTCAGCGCCTCGGTCAACTGGACTGTCAGCAGGTGCAGTTCGCCAGCCATCCACTGACGCTCGTCCAGAATGCGCTCTGCCTCCTGAATGAGTTCACCAGCCAGGCCGAGTTGGGCTGACTCCATGTTGTCAGCGAGGCGTGAAAGATGTCCGGTCCCGTCGCCTTCGAGGTAGCAGGGCTTTCCTTCCGGCCCGGTCCAGGGGAGCAGGCGGGCCTGATTCGCGAGGCTCATCAGGGCCGCACCTCCACGCCGTTCATCAGCCGGGGCCCGATGTCCAAGCCGTGCCCAGCCAGCCGTAGTGCGCGCCGCGGTGTCCGTCGGCGCTGCCGGTCCCGCTGCTCGTGCGCGACCAGGTACGGGCGGATCAGGCCGATGTCCTCACCGCGCAGCACGGGGGCAGAGGGTGCGCGAGGCGGACATTCAGTCGATGTCTCCACCCCGGGGTTGATGAAATGGCGATCAGGTCTGCGGTGGCGGCCCGGTGCCGGCCAGAGCAGCCGCAGAAGTGACTCGGAAATGCGGGCGATGCAGTGCGGCATGTCGACGCTCCTTGTCAGCATTGGCCACGCCCCCCGCACCGTTCGCTCGGTCGCGGAGGTCCTGACTGAGCGTCAGCCTGCCGACTGGCGATGCACGGCAGTTGCACTGAAGGGTGCAACTCCTCCTGCCAGGAAGCTGCTACACCCCGACCCACTCCGCGTACTGCGTCAGCGAGCCGTTACGCGCCCGCTCCTGCCGCTTGAGAGCCAGCACGGTCTCCCGCACGGTCGGGTGGTAACGGGTCTGCTGAGGCGCGATGCGCCGGGCATCGTGCAGGCAGTCCAGAGCCTGTTCAGGGTGGCCGGCCCAGGCGTGGGCTCGGCCGAGGTCCATCCAGTGGTGCCCGGCCCGCGAACGGGTCCAGCCACGCGGAATGCGTACATCCTCGGCGAGTTCGATCGCGCGCCCGAAGTCGTCAGCCTCCGAGGCGATCGCCACGGCGTGGACACCGACGTTCACCGGCCCCCACGTGACGCCGAAGTCGGGCAGCTCGCCTGTGGCCTGGGCAAGGGCACGGGCCTCGGCCAGGCGGGCGTCGGCATGGTCCTTGTCCTTCATGCGACCCGCGATGGTCGCGGCGCGCAGGTGCAGCATCCCCCGCATGGCCTCAATGCCCGCCGGGCGGTGTGACTCCTGGCCATCGAGGTCCCGCAGAGCCCGGTCGACCACCCGCAGACCTACGTCGTACCGGCCCGACGACATCGTGGTCTGCGCACGCAGGAAGGCATGCATCGCGGCCAGCCCCGGCTCGTCGGTGCGCGGTGCGGTCCACGCCAGCCGGTCCAGCGCGACAGTCGCGAGATCGAGAAAGCCGAGCTTCCATGCCACGGTGAACACACACCGGAACGTCTCCGCCAGGCACTCGTAGGCCAGCCGCTGCGCTTCCCCGGTGCTGGTGTGCACGGCCTGCACCGACTCGTCGATCAGCACGGGCAGGTCGCGCACCATGTCTGTGTACTGCGCCTGACGCCGCTGCTCCAGCGCTCGTTGGACATCCGTCCAGATCAGTGCGGCCGGGCGCGGAGCGGTCTCCCAGTTCAGAGGGATGTCCCAGTTCTCCAGCCCTTCACGGATCGGCTGGATCAACGCATCCATCCTGTCCCGGCGCAGTTCGTCCGCGTACGGCTGCCCCAGCAGCTCGGACGCGGAAACACCCAGCGCGCGGGCGCAGGTGGCGACAAAAGCCGGGGAGGCGGGCTTCTGCCCGCATTCCACCTTCGACAACAGCGACTTCGACACATGCGCCCGCATCGCCAGCCCCTGCTGCGTCAGACCACGTTGCTTCCGGATACGGGCGATCCGGGCGCCGGTGTGCTCCTCGATGCTCTGCGACACGGCGAACTCCGTTCTGCGGCAACACTCAGACGGTACCCGGCCGCGCTGTTGCACATGGATGTCCTTGGAGGGGATCCTGCCCCTCCAGGCGCCGGACCGGGGAACCTGCCGCGTCATGGCCATGTGATCACTCGTTGAGGTGAGGCGCCCTGCATTCCGCCTGGGTAGGCTGAAACTACAGGCGAGACTCCGGCCCCATGGGAGCACTGATGAGCGCCGCATCCGAGCATGAGGCAGGGCAGGGCGGCGAGCCTGGGTATCGCTGGCCGATCCCGCCGCCCGGGGGTTGGACCGCGGACGACCTCGACCGGATTCCGGGCCTCCCGCCGCACACGGAGTTGATCGACGGGAGTCTCGTCTTCATGAGTCCGCAGACCCGGTTCCACTCGCGCACCCTGCGTCTGCTGGACAACGCCTTGTTGGCGCAGGTGCCCGAGCACCTTGACGTCGACCGGGAAATGACGATCAAACTGGACCCGAAGAATCGGCCTGAGCCCGATATCGTCGTGTTTCCGGCGGACGCGGTCACCGGGCCTGATCAGACCTGGTACAGGGCCGAAGACATTCTCTTGGCCGTCGAGGTCGTCTCGGACGACTCCCGTGAGCGTGATCGCGAGGTCAAGCCCCGCAAGTACGCTGCGGCCGGTGTGCCGCATTTCTGGCGGGTCGAGAAGGACGAAGAGGCAGGGCTGCCCGTCGTCTACGTCTACGAACTCGACCCCGCCACCAGCGCCTATGCCCTCACCGGCATCTTCCACGACCGGCTCAAGCTCTCCGTCCCCTTCGACATTGAGATCGACCTGACCGCGATTAGCGAGCGGCCCGGCCGTCAGCCGAAGGAAACGGAGGGCAAGAGCTGAGAGCTGTGCATCTAAGGGGCGGTTCCGCTGGCTGACCCCTGAGCTGGAGCTGTCTGCGCATTTCGGCAAGCCGGTGTGCGCGGGCCTCGGTCACCATGCGCCGTGCTCCGATGACGACCTCTTCGAAGTCCTCGGCGTCGAAGACCTCGTGCTTTACCTCGTCCCAGGAGTGGAAGCCCGTCACTTCTGCGTCTCCTTCTTCCGTTGACTCGGTCCACCAGTGGACGGCCAGGGTCAGGGATGGCCGGCCTTCAGGAGTCTCCCCACGTCCAAAGTGACCTCGGCGCCGATGGAGTCGGGCAGGGTGACCGACTCGCCGGGGGAGTGGACCCGGTGGGTGGTGTAAGCGCCTTCGCGGGAAGCCATGAAGACATGGAGCCGCTGGTCATGGCGGTCGACGATGACGTACAGCGGGATGCCGGCCGCGGCATACGCGGAGACCTTGTGGCGGAGGTCGAGGTTGGGGTTCTCCGAGGTAACCTCCAGGACCATACGGAAGCAGGACGGGGCGTAGCAGTTGTGCTCGACCATGTGGGCGCAGATGTCCGCGTCGACGACAGACAGATCGGGGATGGCGTAGTCCTCCGGACCGGTGGGTAGCCAGAGTCCCACCCTCTGGAGGACCTCGGTCTCGGTGCCGTCGATCCCGGCGTGCATGCACGCGAGCATGACATCCGTGAGGACCTCGGCATGAGGGCCGTCGGGGAGTGGTGTCGCCAATAGGACGCCATTGATGATCTCGAAGCGACAGCCCGGGTTGCGTTCCATGAGCCGGTCGGCTGCCGCGATCAAGGGACGGTGCGGTCGCGTCGTTGACATTGCGAGCCTTTCGGGAAGCCGGCCGACTTACGGGCATCCTTCAAGGTCGCTGGGCCGCACGTGGGCCGGTTCCGGTCGCGTCACCCGAACGGGATCCAGCACGGCGAAGGCCCCGCCCCCGGTGCGAAACCGGAGACGGGGCCCAACTCGCCGTAGGCGACGGCTGATCCGATCGGATCAGAAGCGACGCGTGATCAGCGCGCGCTTCACTTCCTGGATCGCCTTCGTGACCTCGATACCGCGCGGGCAGGCGTCCGTGCAGTTGAAGGTCGTGCGGCAGCGCCAGACGCCGTCCTTGTCGTTGAGGATCTCCAGGCGCTGCTCGCCCGCCTCGTCACGGCTGTCGAAGATGAAGCGGTGGGCGTTCACGATCGCGGCCGGACCGAAGTACTGGCCGTCGTTCCAGAACACCGGGCAGGACGAGGTGCAGGCGGCGCAGAGGATGCACTTCGTGGTGTCGTCGAAGCGCTCGCGGTCCTCGGCCGACTGGAGACGCTCACGCGTGGGCTCGTTCGTGTCCTTCGTGATGAGGAAGGGCATGACGTCGCGGTACGCCTGGAAGAACGGCTCCATGTCCACGACGAGGTCCTTGAGGACCGTGAGGCCCTTGATGGGCTCGACCGTGATCGGCTTCTCGGGGTTGATGTCCTTGATCAGGGTCTTGCAGGCAAGACGGTTCTTGCCGTTGATCCGCATCGCGTCCGAGCCGCAGATGCCGTGCGCGCACGAGCGGCGGAAGGTGAGGGTGCCGTCGACGTCCCACTTGATCTTGTGGAGGCCGTCGAGGACACGCTCCTTCGGGTCGATCTCCAGCTGGAAGTCTTCCCACGTCGACTCCGCCGAGACCTCCGGGTTGAACCGGCGGACCCGGAAGGTGACGGTGATGTAGGGGGACGCCGCGGCCTCCGCCTCCACCTTGTCCAGAACAGGGGTAGCCATCAGTACTTACGCTCCATCGGCTGGTAGCGGGTCTGGACGACCGGCTTGTAGTCGAGACGGACGGATTCCGCGCCGTCGGCGCCGACCTCGCGGTACGCCATCGTGTGACGCATGAAGTTGACGTCGTCGCGGTTCGGGTAGTCCTCGCGGTAGTGACCACCGCGGGACTCCTTGCGGGCGAGGGCCGACACCGCCATGACCTCGGCCAGTTCGAGCAGGTTGCCCAGCTCGATCGCCTCGAGGAGGTCCGTGTTGAAACGCTTGCCCTTGTCCTGGATCGCCACGTTCCGGTAGCGCTCCCGGAGCTCGGCGATCTTCTCGACCGCCGTCTTGATCGTCTGCTCGGTGCGGAACACCATGACGTTCGCGTCCATGGTCTCCTGCAGCTCGCGGCGGATCTCGGCCACCCGCTCGTTGCCGGTGGAGTTGCGCAGCCGCTCGATCTGCTCGACGACGAAGGCCTCCGGGTTCTCCGGCAGCTCGACGAAGTCGGCCTTGTGGGAGTACTCCGCGGCGGCGATGCCCGCGCGGCGGCCGAACACGTTGATGTCCAGCAGCGAGTTGGTGCCCAGGCGGTTGGCGCCGTGGACCGACACGCAGGCGACCTCGCCGGCCGCGTACAGGCCCGGGACGACCGTCGTGTTGTCCGCCAGGACCTCACCCTCGACGTTGGTCGGGATGCCGCCCATCGCGTAGTGGGCCGTCGGCTGGATCGGGATCGGGTCCGTGTAGGGCTCGATGCCGAGGTAGGTACGCGCGAACTCCGTGATGTCCGGGAGCTTCGCGTCCAGCTGCTCCGGCGGGAGGTGCGTGAGGTCCAGGTAGACGTGGTCGCCCTCGGGACCGCAGCCGCGGCCCTCGCGGATCTCCGTGTAGATGGAGCGGGAGACGACGTCACGGGACGCGAGGTCCTTCATGACCGGCGCGTACTTCTCCATGAAGCGCTCGCCGTCCTTGTTGCGGAGGATGCCGCCCTCACCACGGGCGCCCTCCGTCAGCAGGATGCCCATGCGCCAGATGCCGGTCGGGTGGAACTGGAAGAACTCCATGTCCTCCAGCGGCAGACCGCGGCGGTAGACGGCGGCCTGGCCGTCACCGGTCAGCGTGTGCGCGTTGGACGTCACCTTGAAGAACTTGCCGGTGCCGCCGGAGGCGTAGATGACGGCCTTCGCCTGGAAGATGTGGATCTCGCCGGTCGCCAGCTCGTAGGCGACGACACCGGCGGACTTCTTGATGCCGTCTTCCTCGGTGATCAGCTGGTCCAGGACGTAGAACTCGTTGAAGAACTCCACGCCCTCCTTGACGCAGTTCTGGTACAGCGTCTGGAGGATCATGTGGCCGGTGCGGTCGGCCGCGTAGCAGGAGCGGCGGACCGGGGCCTCGCCGTGGTTCCGGCTGTGACCGCCGAAGCGGCGCTGGTCGATCGTCCCGTTGGGCGTCCGGTTGAACGGCAGGCCCATCTTCTCCAGGTCGAGGACGGCGTCGATGGCCTCCTTCGCCAGGATCTCGGCGGCGTCCTGGTCGACCAGGTAGTCACCGCCCTTGACCGTGTCGAAGGTGTGCCACTCCCAGTTGTCCTCCTCCACGTTGGCGAGCGCGGCGGCCATGCCGCCCTGCGCGGCGCCCGTGTGGGAGCGGGTCGGGTAGAGCTTGGTCAGGACCGCGGTGCGGCTGCGCTTCGTCGACTCGATGGCGGCGCGCATACCGGCGCCGCCGGCGCCGACGATGACGGTGTCGTACTTGTGGATCTTCATGATTCTCGCAGCCCCGTGCCTAGCGGATGTTCGGGTCGAAGGTGAAGATCACCAGCGTGCCCAGCAGGATGGTGAACACCGTGGCGGTGTAGAGCAGGCCCTTGAGCCACAGCCGGCTGTTGGGCCGCTCCGCGTAGTCGTTGATGACAGTGCGCAGGCCGTTGCTCCCGTGCAGCATCGCGAGCCACAGCATCAGCAGGTCCCAGACCTGCCAGAACGGGGACGCCCAGCGGCCGGCCACGAAGGCGAAGCCGACCTTGGTGACGCCGTTGTCCAGGACGAGCTGGATCAGCAGGTGGCCGATGACGAGGACGACCAGCACGACGCCGGACAGGCGCATGAACAGCCAGGCCGCCATCTCGAAGTTGCCCCGGGTGGACTTCGGGGTCTTCTTGGTCCGCTTGCGCGGCGCCTCGATGAGCGGGGCCGGGTTGTCGACGGAGTAGACGGGGGCGCCCTCGACGGGGCCGACTCCGGTGGTGATTTCAGTCGTGGACATGGGCGTCAGCTCCCGAACAGAACACGAGCGGCGTGGCCGAGGATGGGGTAGACCGCCCCGGCCATGAGCACGACCCAGATACCGACGGCTGCCCAGAGCATCTGCTTCTGGTAGCGCGGGCCCTTCGACCAGAAGTCGACGGCGATGATGCGCAGGCCGTTGAGTGCGTGGAAGAGGACGGCTGCGGTGAGGCCGTATTCCATCGCCGAGATGATCGGCGTCTTGTACGTGGCTACGACCCTGTCGTAGTCCTCGGGGCTGACACGGACGAGAGCGGTGTCCAGCACGTGGACGAACAGGTAGAAGAAAATGAGGACGCCGGTGACTCGGTGAGCCACCCAGGACCACATTCCTTCCCGGCCGCGGTACAGCGTTCCAGCCGGCACGAAAGAACCCTCCGGGAGCGGGGACTAGGGCCGCGCCGGCTTCACTGTCGGTCGGGCCCGGCCGGATCTGGTCCACCGGCCCTCAGCATCGTAGCCATGCGCCGTGCCGTGCTTTACGGGGGGCCTACCTTGTGTGATCAAAATGGCACCGGATGGGGTAGCGGACGGGCCGCCACGGGGGTGGGGGCCGCTGCTATTTGCCGGATGCTGGTGCTTTTGGGTTGCTCGCGCCCGGAGCCGCCGAGGGATGCAACAACCCCGCGCCCGTCAGGCAGGTCGCCAGCCTGTTTCTGGCCAGGCGCCGCAGTTCGTCCCAGGCCACCACCCGCTCGTCCTCCGGATCGTTCGTCAACCGTGACCGGATGCCTTCGAGGTTGCGGTCGATGGCCTCGTCCGGGTGGGTGTCGCCCAGATAGATGACGAACGCGTGTCCGAATCTGGCTTCGTAGGCCGCGTGGGCCGCGCTCAGGGCCATGTGGGCCGCTGAATACGTGCCTTCCGGCAGCTCGGGCAGGGACTCGCCCGCCAGGGCCTCGGCCAGGTCGCCTGGGGTCAGGTCGTATGCCGCCTCGTCCGCCGCGGCCAGGAGGGAGTCCAGGTCGGGGTAGGGGCGGTGGTCGGCGACCCGGCGTGCCCAGCGAAGGCTGCGCAGGCAGTGGAGGAGGAGCGCGCGGGCCTCGTCGGCGTGGGCGGCGTTGAAGGCGTCCAGCGGGTGGGGAAGAGAGGGGAGACGGTGGGCGGGCAGCGTGGGTCCTCGAGTCACATGTGGTGTGGCGGGGAATGCTGTGAAAGGCGTGTCTTCACGTTATCGAGAGTGGTCACAGTGTGTCCGACGGATGCCCGAATTTCACTCGAACGGGAGAGTTTCGGAAGGTCTCGATGACGAACGACGCGGCAAGTGGTCGTACGTTGGCTGGGTGAGCCAGCACCGGCGCCGTCCTTCGGCGCAGCAGGTCAAACGTAAGCGGGCGGTGGTTGCCGCCGCGTTCGCCGGGACCGTCGCGCTCGGGGTGGGCGTCGGCGTGTGGGCCTCGGCGGACGGGGGCGGAGGCAAGCCGGAGAACGGGCCGTCCGAGGCCTCGTCGGAACGGGCGAGCGTCGGCGAGGCCGACACGGGTGCGACCCCCAGCGCCAGTCCCACGCCCAGCCGGGCCTACCCGCTGTCCCGCGCGCCGCGCACGATACCCGCGGTGCGCTCCCACACCCCGGCGCGCGGCCCCGGCTGGCAGCCCGGCAAGGGGCGGCGCGTGGTGGTGAGCGACGCCGAGCTGGCCGACGAGGGGCGGCTCATAGCCGGGGAGCTGGGGCTGACGTACGCGGGCGAGAACGATGACGTACGGGCGGGGGACGTACGGCTCGCGCTCGGCGGGGGCGGGAACCAGGAGTCGTACACGATGACCGTGCGCGGCGGGCGGGTCGACATCAGCGGGCCCGGTGCCGCGGGGGTCTTCTACGGCACCCGCACCCTCAAGCAGGAGGTCCACGGCGGGGGTACGGCGCCGGAGGGGGTCGTGCGGGACGAGCCCGCCAAGCAGGTGCGCGGGTTCAACCTGGACATCGCGCGCAAGCCGTACACCGAGTCCTGGATCGAGGACCGGATACGCGAGCTGGGGGACCTGAAGTTCAACCAGCTGGGGCTGCACTTCTCCGACGACCAGGCCTTCCGGATCGAGTCCAGCACCCACCCCGAGATCGTCTCCGAGGACCATCTGACCAAGGCACAGGTCAAGCGGATCGTGGACCTGGCGAACAGCCGGCACATCACCGTCGTCCCGGAGATCGACTCGCCGGGACACCTGGGCGCGGTCCTCGCCGCCCACCCCGACCTGCAACTGCGCAACGTGAGCGGGGTCGCCACCCGCGGCGCGATCGACATCTCCAAGCCCGCCTCCGCGCAGCTCATCGACCAGCTCCTGAACGAGTACGCGGGCCTGTTCACCGGCAGCCAGTGGCACCTCGGCGGCGACGAGTACCAGGCGCTGACCGTGGCGAACCCGCAGGCCTCCTATCCGCAACTGGCCGCCGCCGCCCGGACGAAGTACGGCTCCGGCGGCACGGTCGCCGACCTCGCCACCGGCTGGCTCAACGACCGCGCGGACGCCGTCCGCGCCCACGACAGGACGATGCGGGCCTGGAACGACGGCTTCTTCCGCAGCACCTCCGTGCAGCCCGCCAAGGACCTCCAGGTCGCCTACTGGACCGGCAAGGAGTACGGCGCCCGGCCGCCGGCGGAGTATCTGGGCGCGGGCCGGGAGCTCATCAACTACAACGACGAGTACCTCTACTACGTCCTCGGGCAGCCGCAGACCTTCGTGTATCCGACGGGGCAGCGGATCTACCAGCAGTGGAACCCGCGGGTGGTGCGCGGGACGGCCGCCGTGCCGGCACGCTACGACGGGCAGATCCTCGGCGGCTTCTTCGCCGTCTGGAGCGACCGGCCGTACGCCCAGACCCAGGACCAGGTCGCCGCCGGCATCCGCATGCCGCTGCGGGCCACCGTGCAGAAGCTGTGGGATCCGGGCGCCCCGCCGCTCACCTGGTCCGACTTCAGGAAGCTGGCGGACCGGCTGGGTTGAGGTCCCACCCGGATTCGAGTGCCGGATTCGAGTGGACGTGCGAGGCGCGCGAACCGTATCTTCCGGTGTTCGTCACCGCGCGGACCCGGTTCAACGGACCCGGCTCTGGGGAGAGCCGCGCGCTTCCACGTCGTTTCGGGGGGACCCCTTCATGATCTGTGCCCGCTGCCGGCAGTTCGCCGCCGTTCCCGGGGGCACCCTGTGCGCCCAGTGCGCCGTGACCGCCCCGCCGGTGATGCCCGCCGCGCCGTTCGTGCCCGGCGCCGTCGTGCGCTCTCCGGTCGGGCTCGGCCGGGCCGCCGCCGTGCTGCTCGGCGTGGTCATCGCCGCCGACCTGTTCGCCGTCGTGGCCGACACGCTGGAGATGAACGTCGCCGGGGACCTCGCCGACGGGGTCACCGGTGCCGATGTGATCCACCGGGCCGACCACGCCGACGCGCTCTACAACGCCTCCGGCGTCGTCCAGGTCCTCGCCCTGCTGGCGACGATGACCGTGTACCTGTGCTGGTTCTGGCGGGTGCGGGTCAACGCCGAGGTGTTCAACCCCGGCGGGCACAGCAGGTCGCGGGGCTGGACGATCGGCGGCTGGTTCTGCCCGGTCGTGAACCTGTGGTTCCCGCGCCGGATCATCCTCGACATCTGGGACTCCAGCGCCGCCTGGGCCGAGCGCCCCGGCCATGGGCTGGTGAACTCCTGGTGGACGGTGTGGATCATCTCGCTGTTCGCCGGCCGGGCCGCCGACACGCAGTACCGGCACGCCGACGGCGCGGCCGAACTGCACGACGCCGCCCGCATGATGCTGTTCTCCGACGTGGTCGACAGCGTGGCCGCCGTGCTCGCCATCCTGGTCGTTCTCAAGCTCACAAAGATGCAGCACAGCAAGGCTCTGGCGGGCCCCGTCCCGGTCTCGGTCCTTGGCTGACTTTGGCTGAAAACCCGTCACTGTGACAATCCCGCGCCGTTGCACGCAGTTAGGGGAAGTGCGGGCTCCGTATCGGTCGGTGCCCCGGCTAGGGAGGCTTTTCATGAGCCTGTTGGAACGGATCGCACAGGCCGACGAACGCGGGCTCGCCGCCGGCGGACTGGCTTGTTTGGATCGGTGCGTGCCTCTGCTCGGCGGCGACGACGAGGCACTGCGCCCGCTGTGGACGCACCTCGCCGACGGCTCCGACTGGGCCGGAAGCCTGGAGAAGGCGCGCGCCGCGCTCGACCCGGGCAACGCGGGTGGGGCGGGCGAGGAGGCCGCGGAGGACGAGGCCGGGCTGCTCGCCCGCCGCATGCTGGAGGCCGCCCCGGCCGAGCGCACCGCCGACGCGCTGCGGGAGTGGGCGGACGCCTGCTCCGTCGCCTCCCTGCGCATCCACCGGCTGCTCGACCCCGCCGTCGACGAAACCACCCCGGAGGACGACGTGGAGGCCGAGCGGGCCGGCGGCCCCGAGAGCGCGTCCCCGTTGGTCGCCGCCGAGCTGCGGCGCCAGATCCTCGTCCTGGAACTCCTCGCCGAACACGGCAAGCAGGGCCTGCGCCGCGCCCTGGACGTCTCGGTCGAGGGCCGACGGGTGCTGAGGGCGGTGGTCTCCCGCCGGGCCCGCAGCGGAGTCAAACCTGGTTGCTGAGAGGGTCCTGTGCCTGTCGTGCGGTGGAGCTGAGGCGGTCCTGCGCCGGTTGCCGAAACGAAGCGGAACCGAGTGACGAATGCCCTGCCCAGGCCGCTCTTCCCTATGTGACAGCCCAGTACCTGACAGCACAGCAGGAGACGACCAGGCCGAACGCCGCGACGAAGCCCGTGCGATGGGCGGCGGACGCGGTGGCCACCATGCGCGAGGGCGCGCGGGTGCGGCTCGACTACTCGGCACAGAGCCTGTGGCGGGTGGACCGGATGATCGAGGAGATACGGCGCGAGGATCCGCCGTACGCGGCGGTCGAGAACGTGCTGCGCGGCTTCGGTGCCTACGCCGGCGAGGTGATCGTCCGCCAGAGCGGCGCCGAGTGGTGGTCCACCGGCGGCGACCACTGGATCCGTACGCCCGACGGCCGGCTCTGGGACCCCATCGACGAGGCCCGGCGCTGCTACGACGGCAACGGCTCGCTGCGCCTGCTGTGCCGGGACGCGACCGCCTCGGAGTGAACGGCCGTGCGCACGGGGTGCCTCGGATACATGCCTTGGACGGAGGGCGTGCCGTTCCTTGGTGCGAAGGGGCTGTTCATCCCGGTTCGTCTCGGCGCTCGCTGTTCCCCTGGTCGTTGATGTATAACCGGGCCTTCATCGAACCCCCGTCCCAGCCGAAGGGTCATGTCGTGCTGCCCGGAACCGGAAATCCCCTCTGTTCGAGTGGGCGTCGTGCCGTCGGTGTCGTGTTGGTCGTCGCCACCGCCGTGGTCGTGGGGGTGTCCGGGTGCTCCCCGCACGGCGGCAAGAGGAAGGCTGCTGGGCGGCACGGTTCGTCGAAGGCGGCGCAGGCCCATCCGGAGGCCGCCGGCACGTCGCATTCCACCACCGCGCCCGCCCCGGCGAAGCCTGAGACCGCCGCGCAGTTCGTCGCCCGTGCCCGGCAGGCCGTGAGCGCCGAGAAGGGGTGGACGTTTGCGCTGTGGGGGAGTGAGTCCGCCGTCCTGCAGGGGCAGGCGCCCTCCTCCGCCACGTACGCCGCGACCGTGCACCGCACCACCGAACCCGCCGCGCTCCAGCAGACCGGCACGATCACCACGAGCAAGGGGGAGCGCAAGGCCGAGGTGGTGTACGTCGTCGGTGGGACCGGTTACGTGAAGGAGGGTGCCGCGGGGTGGAAGCAGGGGCCGTTGTCCCAGACCGACATCGCCAATGACGTTGAGGATCCTGTGGCCGAGCTGGATGCCTTCGCGTCGTACGCCAAGAGTGCGACGGTCAGTCGTACGGGGGCGGGCGGCGGCGGGGTCGTACGGCTTCAAGTCGCCGCTTCCGGATGGCAGTTGTCGGCTGCCCGTGATCGGCCCGCGCTCAAGCGAGCTGTGCGGGAAGTCGAGCCCACGCTGGCCCAGTTGCGCAAGGCGGGGGTGACCGCGACCGATGGTCAGATCACGCTGAAGAGTTCCACGGAGACGTGGGAACTGGATGCCGGACATGGGTACCGGCCCGCAGCGCATCGCTACGCGTTCACCTTCCTCGTGCCCTATCAGGGCGGAGACATCACGGTCAGTCAGGAGGTACGGGCGGACAACCGTGGCGTGTTCCGTGGGCGCGTGGCCTTGCCTTCCGGTGTGGGGTGATGTGTGCGACTCGCGGCAGGGCTGGAAGGTTGTACGTCTGCTGTGACTTTCCTGTGTGTTTCTTGACATGCCTGTAAGCCGTGATGTTGGAGACGTTGCTTCCGCTTGGTGGACGGGGGGACGGGGGCCCTGGTCCCCCCTGAACCGGGCGAGAGGGGAACCGTCTCATGGGTGGGGTGGACACGCGGCCGTCCGCCGGGGCGATGCGGGCATGCGCGGCGGCGTTCGTCGCGCGGGCCACCGTCCGCAACCGGCTGCCGTTGGACTACTCCGAGCGCAGCCTGCGTGTCGTCGACTTTCTGATCGACGGGTTACGCAAGGGCGGGGGTGACGAGGAACGGGCGCAGGGCGTGCTCTTCGGGCTCGGGGCGTACGTCGGTGAGGTGCTCGTGCGCCGTGCGGGGGCGGTGTGGGTGGACTTCGACGCCGAGCAGCGGGCGTACTTCGGGCAGCCGGTGGGGGTACGCATGCCGGACGAGAGGGTGTGGAACCCGCTGGGCAAGGTGCTCAATCGCTTCGAACTCGGTGGCCCGGAGGAGTCGTTGCAGATCTTCTGGCTGACGCTGCACGGGCGACGGGCGCGGCGGGAGGCCGGCTGAGGGGGCGCTCTGGTGTCCCGCCGGCGTCCGGCTGGCGGTTTGCAGCAAATGCCTGGTTTGGCACTTCGGTCGCCCTCGCCGCTGCCGCTGTTGTATAACCGGCCCTCGTTCTGGCCGGCCGCCGCACCTCTCGGCCGTGCCTTCTTGTCCTGCTTCCCATCGAAGGGGATCTTCGTGCTGACCACTTTCCGCGCCCGTGTCCGTACGGGCTCCGTCGTCGCCCCCGCCGTCGTCGGACTCCTGCTGCTGGCGGCGGCCCAGCCCGCGTCCGCCGCCGCCCCCCACGTCCCCCAGCGCTTCCCCGTCCCCGCCACCCCCGGCGACGCCACCCAGCTCATCACCGTGAAGGCGAGCGGGTCGTACGCCACCGTCACCGCCTGGACCAAGCAGGCCCGGGGCTGGAAGTCGCAGTTCACCACGACGGCCGGGCGGGTCGGGGCCAACGGTGTCACCGACGGGGCCACGCGGCAGCAGGGGACGTACACCACGCCCTCCGGGACCTACACCATCACCGAGGGCTTCGGCGTCTCGGCGGGCGGGACGAGCATGCCGTACCACGTCGTCAACAGCACCGACTGGTGGGTGGAGGACCCCCAGTCCAAGTACTACAACTCGATGCACAGTTCGGTCGGCGCCGACTTCCCGCTCACCGAGGCCGGTGACCGGGGCAGCGAGCACCTGATCAACTACCCCGTCCAGTACGCCAAGGCGCTCGTCATCAACTTCAACCGGTGGCCCGCCGTGCCCGGTCGAGGCGCCGGGATCTTCCTGCACGTCAACGGCAGCGGTGCGACGGCCGGTTGTGTGTCCGTGCCGCGCCCCGCCATGGACCGGATCATGGCCTGGATCCAGCCCGGCGCCCACCCGCGCATCGCCATCGGCTGACCCACACACATGACATGCGGGCTGCGACACCGGCGGCTGTGACACTTCTGTGAGCCGTGACGCTGATGTCCCTGGGGGACGGGGGACACGGGAAGTCGTGTCGCACACTGCGGATTCGCTGCGGGCGCGGGCGGGGGCACGGGCTCGGCATGGACGAGGACGGTTCTTGAGTCACGGAGGGGAACCCCGCCGCCGGCAGGCGTACGACGGGGAGCTGGGCGCGGCCGTCGCGCGGGCCCAGGACGGTGACGAGACCGCCTTCGCGGTGGCCTACCGGATCGTGCAGCCCGGTCTGCTGGGCTATCTGCGCGGCTTCGTCGGCGAGGACGCGGAGGACGTGGCTTCCGACGCCTGGCTGGAGATCGCCCGGGATCTGGGGCGGTTCAAGGGCGACGGTGCCGGCTTCCGCGGCTGGACCGCCACCATCGCCCGCCACCGAGCCCTGGACCATCTGCGCAAACAGCGGGTACGGCCCCGGACGGGCGCGCTCGAACAGGACGTACTGGAGCTGCCCGGACCGCACAGCACCCACGAGCAGGCCCTGGAGTCCCTCTCCACCGCCCGCGCTCTGGAGCTGGTCCGGGGGCTGCCGCGCGACCAGGCCGAGGCCGTGCTGCTCCGGGTGGTCGTCGGCCTCGACGGCCCCGCCGCCGCACGCGTCCTCGGCAAGCGCCCCGGCGCGGTCCGTACGGCGGCCCACCGGGGGCTGAAACGCCTCGCCCGGCAACTCGGCGTCCAGCGCGCGGCGGACCAAGGTGTGGACCAAGGTGTGACGGATGAGGCTCCCCGGACGCTGGGTGAGTCGACATGACCGGCGACAGCCATGAGCAGGCGCCGGAATCCAGGACGGCCATGGGCCGTGATGCATCCAGGACGGCCGAAGGCCTCGATGAGTGCACAACGGCCGAGGGCGTGATGAATGCGGGCGGGCGGCTGAGGGCCGTATGAAGTCAGATGCGGTGGCCGGTTCGGCCGGTTCGCCCGATTCGGGTGACCGGGCGGGCCGGACGATCACGGAAACAGGAACAGCAGCAGGTACGGGTACGGGTATGGGAGCTGGAACGGGCATGGGTGAACGGGAGAGCGGCGGTCGGCTGTCCGGCCTTCGCCGCGCGCACCCTCGCGGCGCCGTCTCCTCGCCGGAACCCGTCGACGCCGGCGCCGACGTGGACGCCCTGCTCGGGGAGCGCCTCGGCGCGACCCTGCGCGCGGGCGGCGCCGACCCCGAGGGCGAACAGCGGGCCGTCGCCGCGTTCCGCGCCGCCCGCGACGCCGGCGCACACCGGGCGCGTACCCGGCGCCGGGACGACTGGCGGCCCCGTGAGCCGCGCCGGCTCCGGCTCTCGCTGAAGGGCACGCTCTCGGTGGCGGTCGCGAGCCTCGCGCTGGGCGGTGTCGCCGTCGCCGCGATCGGCTCGGGCGAGTTCGGCGGGCACGGCGGCGACCCTGCGCGGGGTGCGGACCCGTCGGCGAGCGCGCCGGAGCGGACGGGCGCGGGCGCCTCCGGTGGGTCCGCCGGCCAGGGGTCCGGTGCCGCGGGGTCCGGCTCCACCCGTCCGCACCATCCGGTGACCGCCAAGGACACGCTGGCGCACTGCCGTGCCTACGAGCAGGTCGGGAGGCGGGGCAACGCCCTGGACGCCACGGCCTGGCGGCGGCTCGTCACCGCCGCGGGCGGCGAGGAGAAAGTCTCCGCCTACTGTGCCGGACAAGCCGAACAACTGGCGCGTGCGCAGGAGCGGAACCCCGATAAGAGTCGCAATGCCGGTGATGCCAGTAACACCGGTAATGACAGTAATGGCACCAATAGCAGTAACAGCAGCAGCGGCAGTAGCAGCAGCGGCGACAAGGGCGACAGCGGCAAGTCCGGCAGCAGCGGCTCCGTGACCACCGGGCAGGGCAAAGGCAGGAATTGAGGCCGTAGGACCAGGTCCTCTCGGCGCCGAGGCAACGGCCGGGGCCGCCACCCCCCACAGGAGAGGCCCCGGCCGTCGCGCGGCACGGGTCGCGCGGCGGCCCGTACTCTCTACAGCGCCGTGCGTGCCTTTTCTGTCACACCCCGTCGGCATCCGATTGCGTCACGAGTTAGTTGCATCTTCTACGGACATGGACGAGCAGCGGTTTGACGCCGTAACGTGCCTTTCGCGCCGACAGACCACGGGCGTAGAGGGAGTCAGGTGCTGGGGGACGACGCGGAGCTGACCGCCGCGGTGCGATCGGCGCAGGACGGGGACGAGACCGCGTTCCGTACTGTGTATCGCGCTGTGCACCCACGCCTGCTCGGCTACGTGCGCACGCTGGTCGGTGATCCGGACGCCGAGGACGTCGCGTCGGAGGCCTGGCTGCAGATCGCCCGCGACCTCGACCGGTTCGACGGCGACGCCGACCGCTTCCGCGGCTGGGCCGCCCGGATCGCCCGCAACCGCGCCCTGGACCACATACGCATGCGCGGGCGCCGCCCCGCGATAGGCGGCG
Source organism: Streptomyces sp. NPDC002671 (assembly GCF_053592475.1). Taxonomy (NCBI): domain Bacteria; kingdom Bacillati; phylum Actinomycetota; class Actinomycetes; order Kitasatosporales; family Streptomycetaceae; genus Streptomyces; species Streptomyces sp. NPDC002671. The sequence continues at coordinate 189,219 of NZ_JBSFVU010000011.1, read as the reverse complement.
ACGAGACGGAACTGACCGGCCGGGCCGCCGAGTCCGACACCGCGGGTGAGGCCCTCGAAGCCCTCACCACCGACCGCACCCTCTCCCTCATCGCGCGGCTCCCGCAGGACCAGGCCGAGGCGGTCGTCCTGCGCGTGGTGGTGGGCCTCGACGCCAAGACCGCAGCCGAGACGCTCGGCAAGCGCGCGGGCGCCGTACGCACCGCCGCGCACCGCGGGCTGAAGCGGCTCGCGGAACTCCTGGGCGACGATCCGGAATCCGGGGGCGTGCTCGATGCTCTTCCGCCCCAGCGTGAAACGCGCCGAGGCGCGAAAACGTCTGTGACTGTGACGCATACGCGAGCACGGACGCAGAAGGACATGTGATGGCCGACGAGCACCACAAGTGGCTTAATCGTGAGACGGCCGAACGGCTGCTGCGCGGTGAGTCGCTGGAGACAGCCGTCGACGCCGCCGCCCATGAGCAGGCCGAAGCGCTCTCCGAGGCGCTCGGCGCACTGTCCGCGCAGGTGGCCCCGGCCGCCGGTGAACTCCCCGGCGAGCAGGCCGCGCTGGCCGCGTTCCGCAAGGCCCGCGAGGCCACCGAGGCCGAGCGGACCGCCGCCGCCCTGGCCGACGGCACCCCCGGCCGGCGCTCCGCCGCGACCGCGCCCGGCCTCGACGCGGGCCTGATCCGCATCGGCGCCCGGGCCCGTACCGGAATCCGCTTCGGGCGCCCGCGCTGGGCCCGTCCGGTGCGGCTGGCGCTCGCCGCGGCGGTGGCCGCGGGCACGCTCGGCGGGGTCGCCGTGGCCGCCGGGACCGGAGTGCTGCCCGTCCGGTTCGGCCACGGCCACCCGGACCCCGCCGGCACGGTCTCCACCGCGCAGAGCCCCGACGGCCCGCTCACCTCGACGTCCCCGCAGACGACTCCGGGCAGTGGCTCCGCCACCGCCTCGCCCGACGGCGGTACGAGCGGGGCGGACCGCGACGGCTCCGGCCGGACCGGCAAGACGGACAAGGGCACCGGCCGGGGCACCGGCAAGGGCGTCCCCGGCTCCGCCAACCCCTCCGGGGCCGCTGGCAACTGGTGGCACGCGGCCACCGCGGTCTGCCGTGACCTCCGGGACGGCAAGGGCCTGGACGCCCGCCACCAGCGCGCCCTGGAGGGCCTGGCGGGCGGCTCCACCCGCGTGAGCGCCTACTGCAAGGCCGTGCTGGCCGCGTCCGAGGCCGCGGCCCATGACAAGGACGGCGGCAAGGACGGCAAGGATGGCAAGGGCGGCGGCAAGGGCGGTGACGACGACAGCCACCCCGGCCGGGGCGGCAAGGGCAAGGACCGGGACGGTGGCAAGGACCGGAGCCTGAGCGGGGTCTCACCCACCCCCACGGGCACCTCCACGGCCCTCGCTCCCACCCTGCTCATGCGGAAGGGCGGCGCCTCACCGAAGCCGTCGCCGAGCGCACATCGGCTCTGGCCTGCGCTTTCTCAGATCCGTAGAAGTTTCTTCACGCAAGGTGTGACGTTTCTGGGGCCCCCTACGCAGTAATGAGTGAGCCGACTGGTCATCGGCCGTCGCACCGAGCCGGGGTTCCCCCCGTACCCGAGGCTCGTGCACATGGCGCGGGCGGGACACGTTCCCCCGGTCCCGCCCGCGCCCCGCTCTCGCCGAAGACTCTCACCGGCAGATGCTCACCAGTAGACGACGACCTTGTCGCCGACTTTCACCTGAGCGAACAGCTCCGCGATCGCCGTCTCGTCCCGGACGTTCACGCACCCGTGCGAGCCGCCCGCGTAACCGCGCGCCGCGAAGTCGTAGGAGTAGTGCACCGCCTCGCCGCCGCTGAAGAACATCGCATACGGCATCGGGGAGTGATAGAGCGTCGACACATGGTGCCGTGACTTCCAGTAGATGTGGAACACACCTTCGCGGGTCGGGGTGTACTGCGTGCCGAAGCGCACGGACACCGTCGACAGGGTCCGCCCGTCCACCATCCAGCGCAGCGTCCGGCTGGTCTTGCTGATGCACAGCACCCGTCCGGTCAGGCAGCGCGGATCGGGCGCGGCGGCCGGCTGGCCGCCCATCAGGTACAGCTCCCACTGCCCGGGCCGGTGTGTCATCGCGAGCAGCCGCTGCCAGGTGACCGTGTCCGTCTCTCCGGTCCGCGGCAGGCCGCGCTTGCCCTGGAAGCCCTGGACGGCCTGCTCGGTCAGGTCGTCGTACGCCCCCGTCGGCCCGTCGAACAGCCAGCCGATCTGCCGGAGCCGGGCCTGCAGCTCCCGCACCCCCGAGCCGCTGTCGCCGGGCGCCCACAGCACCTGGGGCGCGGGCGCGGCCGGCGACTCCCGGGCCGTACGGGCGGGACCGGCAGGGTGGTTCCCGGGGGTCCGGGCCCGCACCGGTGCCCGGGGCTTGCCGTCGGCGGCCATGGGTTGCACGGTGCAGCCGCAGAGGGCGGCGAGAGCGGCGGCCGAGGCGAGTACGGCGGCGGGTCTGCCCGTGATCCTCATACCCGGGATGCTTCCCCGCGTGACCGCCGCCGAACTACGGGGCATGGTGAGGGGAGATACAACGTACTGCGGAGGCATCCATGGCACGTGAGTCGGAGTCGGGACTGCCGATCGAGCCGGTCTACGGGCCGCAGGCTCTGGAGGGCTGGGACCCGGCCGGAAAACTGGGCGAACCTGGGACGTATCCCTACACCCGGGGCGTGTATCCCACCATGTACACCGGCCGCCCCTGGACCATGCGCCAGTACGCCGGCTTCGGCACGGCCGCCGAGTCCAACGCCCGCTACCGGCAGCTGATCGCCCACGGCACCACGGGGCTGTCCGTCGCGTTCGACCTGCCCACCCAGATGGGCCACGACTCCGACGCGCCCCTCGCGCACGGCGAGGTCGGCAAGGTGGGCGTGGCGATCGACTCGGTCGAGGACATGCGGGTGCTGTTCGACGGCATCCCGCTGGACCAGGTCTCCACGTCGATGACGATCAACGCGCCGGCCGCGCTGCTGCTCCTCCTGTACCAGCTGGTGGCGGAGGAGCAGGGGGTGCCGGCGGACCGGCTGACGGGCACGATCCAGAACGACGTGCTGAAGGAGTACATCGCCCGCGGGACGTACATCTTCCCGCCGAAGCCCTCCCTCCGGCTGACCGCGGACATCTTCAAGTACTGCACGGCCGAGATCCCGAAGTGGAACACGATCTCGATCTCCGGCTACCACATGGCGGAGGCGGGCGCGTCCCCCGCGCAGGAGATCGCGTTCACGCTCGCCGACGGCATCGAGTACGTCCGTACTGCGGTGGCGGCGGGCATGGACGTGGACGACTTCGCGCCCCGGCTGTCCTTCTTCTTCGTGGCCCGTACGACGCTGCTGGAGGAGATCGCCAAGTTCCGCGCGGCGCGCAGGATCTGGGCCCGGGTGATGCGGGAGGAGTTCGGCGCGCGCAACCCGAAGTCGCTGATGCTGCGCTTCCACACCCAGACCGCCGGGGTCCAGCTGACCGCCCAGCAGCCGGAGGTGAACCTGGTCCGGGTCGCCGTACAGGCCCTCGCGGCCGTGCTCGGCGGCACCCAGTCCCTGCACACCAACTCCTTCGACGAGGCGATCGCCCTGCCGACGGACAAGAGCGCGCGGCTCGCGCTGCGGACGCAGCAGGTGCTGGCGTACGAGACGGACGTGACGGCGACGGTGGACCCGTTCGCGGGCTCTTACGCCGTCGAGAGCCTCACGGACGAGGTGGAGCAGGCCGCGCTGGACCTGATGCGCCGGGTCCAGGACCTGGGCGGGGCGGAGGCGGCGATCGAGCAGGGCTTCCAGAAGACCGAGATCGAGCGGAACGCCTACCGCATCGCCCAGGAGACGGACTCCGGGGAGCGGGTGGTGGTCGGCGTGAACCGCTTCCAGCTCCACGAGGAGGAGCCGTACGAGCCGCTGCGGGTGGACCCGGCGATCGAGGCGCGGCAGGCGGAGCGGCTGCGGAAGCTGCGGGCCGCGCGGGACCAGGGGGCGGTGGATGCCGCCCTGGCCGCGCTCAAGAAGGCGGCGGAGGGCGAGGAGAACGTCCTGTACCCGATGAAGGAGGCGCTGCGGGCACGGGCAACCGTGGGGGAGGTGTGCAACGCGCTGCGCGAGGTGTGGGGCAGGTACGTGCCGAGCGATGCGTTCTGAGCCCGGGCCCTGAGGTTCCGGGATGTGAGCGACGGCGGCGGAGTGTCAGACCTGCGTGCGAGACTCCTTCTCATGTTCGGCGTCATCGATCTCCCCACCTATCTCGCAGGGCTCGCCCTGATCGTCCTGCTGCCCGGGCCCAACTCGCTGTACGTGCTGTCCGTGGCCGCCCGCCGCGGAGTGCGGGCCGGGTACACCGCAGCCGCGGGCGTGTGGTGCGGGGACACCGTGCTGATGACGCTGTCCGCCGCGGGCGTCGCCTCGCTGCTGAAGGCCAACGCCGTGCTGTTCGGGATCGTGAAGTACGCCGGTGCGGGGTATCTGACCTGGCTGGCGGTAGGGATGCTGCGTGCCGCCTGGCAGCTGTGGCGGACCCGGCGGGAGCAGGCCGCCGACGAGGGCGGCCCGGCCGCCGTCGCCACCGACGAGCGGCCCTTCCGGCGCGCCTTCGTCGTCAGCCTGTTCAACCCCAAGGCGATCCTGTTCTTCGTCGCCTTCTTCGTGCAGTTCGTGGACCCGGGCTACGCCTATCCGGCCCTGTCCTTCGTCGTGCTCGGCACCTTCGCGCAGCTGGCCAGCTGCCTGTACCTGAGCGCGCTGATATTCGGCGGCACCCGCCTCGCCGCCGCCTTCCGCCGCCGCAAGCGGCTGTCGGCCACGGCGACGACGGCGGCGGGCGCGCTGTTCCTCGGCTTCGCGGTGAAGCTGTCGCTGGCTGGCGCATAACTCCGGAGAAGTGCTCAGTCGATGCGGTTGGTCCAGCCCACTTCGAGGAATGTCCTGTGGCCGATCAGTTCAGTGCTGGGCTCATTTCTGGTTTCCAGGATGCGCGCGGTCTTCCGGTCAATCACGACGTATTGCGAGCTCCAGACGTGGGAGAGGCTACCGTTCTTGTCCTTGAACGTGAGTTTGACGGGCAAGGCGATCGCGGTGCCCGGGCGACCGTGACTGTCTTTGACGCTGCCCTTCAGTTTCACCCCGGGGATATCCCCAATGATCATGAAGAGCGCCGACCGCAGTTGCGGACTCGCGGGGGAATCCTCCAGCAGTTTCGTGGCCTGTTCGAACCGATCAAGCGGGCTCCTCGCGAGGCAGGGCGCCAGCACTTTCGGATCGGTGGGTAGCCGATCGAGTTCAGGCCAGGCCAGGAACCGGCGCCCCACAGTCCACCAGGTCTTGGGGGACTTGACAACTTTGCCGTCAGGGCGGCGCTCCCACATGTCGCCCGTGCGGTCGCCGTACCACGTGTTCGTGCGGGTGGTCCCTTCCAGCGTCTCGATGCGGACCTTCCAGTACCCGCCGGACGGCAACGGCGCCTGTTCCGCGGAAACTTCCGCCATCTCCTTCAGGAAAGCGGCTGTGGAGGCAGGGGAGGCCGTGGAGGCCGGTTTGCCGCCGACGTCCAGCGCCGGGTAGCTGATGGCGCCCAAGGTGACGACGGCCGCTGCGGAGGCGGCGATCAGCACCCTGCGGCGCGAGAAACGGCCTTGCCGTGCCCATGCCTTCGTAGGCTCTCTCACTCCAATAATGATCAGCTCTTCGTCCGCGTCCGGCAGAACGGCGTCGGGCACCGGGGCAGCCGCCGGCTGGGACTCGCGTTCCGCGAGGAGTGCCAGCATCTTGGGCACAATGGTGATCCTGCTAGCCGAGTTCGGTGCCACTGCTCCGGCCGCGATCAGCTCGTCGGCGCCCGGGAAGTCAAGGATCTCGTCGCGCTCGGTACGTTGTGTCATGCCGGGTCCCCAGTCATGTCGCGGGCAGCGCCGGAGCGCATGCGATTACGGGCGCGGTACAGCCGGGTGCGGGCCGTCGCTGCGGGTATGCCGACCACCGCGGCGGCCTCGCTGGGCGTCAGCTGCTCCCAGGCGACGAGGAGCAGCAGCTCACGTTCTTCGGAGGGAAGTTCGGCGAGCAGGGTGCGTAATTTGGGAGCCATCGCGGCTGCCGCGAGGCGATCGTCCACCGCTTCCCACGGGTCGTCGGCGTCGGCGGCAGACAGCACGCCGGGACGGGACGAGGTCAGTTGGCGCCAATGCGCGAACAACACGTTCCTGGCCACGCCGAAGAGCCACGCTCGTACGGACCCGCGAGCCGGGTCGAAACCGCGTCGCGCTGCATAGGCCCGAAGCCAGACCTCGGCGACCAGATCGTCGGCCGCTCCTGGCGCGCGGCGCGCGAAGTAGTCATGCAGGGCCGGCGAGTGCTGCTCCACGAGCGGAGCGAAGGCGGCTGGTTCCCGCATCGTGCGGGTCAGCCTCTCCCGGTCCTCCGGGTCCTCGGTCACGGGATCTCCGTTTCCGGACCGCCGGTCGGCGGTCTCACCCGGTACTTGCCGCGAAGGGGCGGGAGCGTTCTCGGCCTCGGCAACTGGGGGCAGGCTTGTGAGCTCGCGCGTGCTTGTCTCGCGCGTACGCGGTTTCGCAGTTACGCCCCGAGCGTTCGCGTCAAGTGAGCATGATCCGTCACTTTCGCGTACGCCGGCCACAAAGCCGGATCGTTCAATTCCGCAGCCTGTGCAGCCCTTTCACGCAGTTGACATTCGAGGCATGGGTCGCCGTTCGTTGCGAGATTGCACATGATTAACCTGCGGTTCACCGGAACGAGGGCCCGAAAGAATCCCCTCGCAGATTCCCCCATTGATCAGGTCGGACGGGCCCTGCAAATCTCAGGCCAGCCGCCGGGAATGCGGCTCGGATTCCATGAACTCGAAGGGGTTTCCCTCGTCATGTCCAAGACCACGAAGACGATCGCTCGATTCTCCACTGCGGCCGCAGCGGTCGTGTGCGCACTGACCTTCTCCGCCCCGGCCCATGCGCAGGTGGCCGGTTACAAGACCCTCCTCAACAGCAACAGTGATAAGTGCCTGGCCGTCCCCAACTCGAGCACCGCCAACGGGACCGGCCTGATCCAGTGGACCTGCACCGGTGACAGCGAGCAGCAGTGGCAGCTGGAGCCGGTCGAGGGCGGGGCCGGCGACCGCTACCTCGTCCGGAACCTGAACAGCGGCAAGTGTCTTGCGATGTCGAACTCCAGTACGGTCAACGGCACCCAAGCCATCCAGTGGACGTGCAACGGCGGCAGCGAGCAGATCTGGATTCACGACAGCATCAACCGCCTGCGGAACCTGAACAGTGACAAGTGCCTCGCGGTCGCCAACGACAGCACGGCCAACGGGGCTGAGGCCATCCAGTGGACGTGCAGCGAGAACTTTGATCAGAGGTGGATCTGGTAGCACCCGAGGCCGGGGCGGCCCGCTCTCGTGGGGCGCCCCGGCACATCCAAGGGCCTACCTTTTGGCCGCGCGGGCCTTGCGGATCGCGCGGGTGACCACCGGCGGCAGCAGGTCGATCGCCACCCGGCGGACCTGGCTGCGGCCGGGGCGGGCCGGTGGGGTCGCCACGGGCGCCGGGGCCGGTGCCTCGGTGGGTGCCGGTGCCGCTGCGGCCTCCACGTCGGCCGCCGCGTGCTTGGAGGCCGGGAAGTCCGGTGCCCGCATGCCCTTCGACTTCAGCCGGATGATGCGGTGCCCGGCGGCCTCCTGGACACTCAGGTGGCAGTCGGACCGCTCCTGCACCATCGCCAGCAGCTCCTCCTGGACCGCCTCGGCGTCGCCCCAGGTGCCGTAGAGCTTCTGGGTGCTCAGGCAGATCGGCTTCAGGCCGCGGTTGAGCACGGCCTCCCAGGCGGCTATGGACACGCCGGGCGTGTGCTCGGAGCGGAAGTCGTCGAGGATGACGATCCCGTCCCGCAGCAGCAGGTCGTGCGCGGCGCCTATGTCGCCGTACACGTGCTCGTACAGGTGTGAGGCGTCGACGTGTACGAACCGGCAGGAGCGCGGCTCCACCTCGTCGGGCACCAGCGAGCTGGGGCCCTGGAGTACGCGCGGCAGGTCGTCGTGGAAGGAGAGGTAGTTCTCCTCGAAGATGCGCCGGGTCAGCTTGCTGTACGACTTGGTCGACTCGGCGCGGTTGGCGTCGTCCGGGGCCTCACCCTCGAAGAGGTCGCACACGGTGTACTTCTCGCCAGGCTGAAGGTGGCGGCCGGTGAGGATCGCGCTCTTTCCCATGTAAACGCCGACTTCCAGCAGATCACCCCGCACCTCGGCGGTTTCCTGGCGGCTCAGGAACCAGTCGAAGAGCATCTGGTCGAGTACCGGGAACCAGCCGGGTACGTCTTCCAGATGGCGGGGCGGACGCATCGTTTCCTTGATGGTGGCCATGCGGGGTGGGGACTCCCTCGGTACGGCGTCTGTGGAACCCCTGTGGTGCGCCTGTGAAGGCAGACAGGGGCTTCGTTGCGCCTGCCCCGGTGGCTGGTTTAAAACCCCGGCTGCGGTGAACGGTTGGCCACTTTCCGCCCCTTCAGTGACCGCTTCAGGCGCGGACCGAAAGGCTTCTCGACAAACCGGTACATAAGCCACGCCAGGAGCAGCATGCCGAGCACCGTCGCCGCGAGTGTCGGCCAGGCGGGCAGGCCGAGGCCGCGGTGCAGGATGCGGATGGCGAACCAGCCCAGGTGCTCGTGGACCAGGTAGAACGGGTAGGTCAGCGCGCCGGCCGTGGTCAGCCACCGCCAGTTCGCGCGGCGGGTCCAGCCGAGGGCCACGGCGGCCACGGTCGCGAAGGCCAGGGTGACGATCAGCAGGATGACATGCGGGTTGCGGTGGAAGTCGCCGTGGGCGCCCGGGTGCCACAGCCCGCGTGTGGCGACGCTCTGCCCGAGCAGCCAGGAGACCGCCACGATGCCCCACAGCAGCAGATCGCTGCCGAAGCGGTGGATCAGGTACAGGGCGAGGCCGCCGATGAAGAAGGGCGCGTACTCGGGCATGACCAGCTGGTCGAGCAGCTGGTTGCCGGAGCTCTGGACGAGGACGGCGGCCAGCGTCCACACCCCGCAGAAGAGCACGACCCGGCGGTAGGTGACCCCGCGCACAACGACGCACAGGGCGAACAGCGCGTAGAAGCGGACCTCGACCCAGAGCGTCCAGCACACGCCGAGCACGCGCGGCACGCCCATGGGCTGTTGCAGCATCGTCAGGTTGACCAGGAAGTCGTCCAGCCGGAGAGGTTTCACCACCACCGGCAGGGCGAAAGACGCCGCCGTGATCAGCACCAGCGCGACCCAGTAGGCGGGGTAGAGGCGGGCGACCCGGGAGCGGAAGAAGTCGCCCAGGGTGCGGCCCCAGCTGCTCATGCAGATCACGAAACCGCTGATGACGAAGAAGAACTGCACGCCCAGGCAGCCGTAGGTGGCCGCCTGGGACAGCGTCGGGAAGACCCGGGCCGGGGTCTGGTGCCAGGACTCGGAGACCGTGCCGCCGCGTCCGCTGTAGTGGTACAGGGCGACCATCAGCGCGGCGACGAGCCGTAGACCGTCCAGGGCCTGCAGGCGGCCCTGGCCTTTGCCGGACCGGGCGGGCACCTCCTGGCGTATGAGCGGACCGGGTGTGGCGGCGAGGCCGGGGGGTGACGCTGCCATGGAGGCGGTTTCCTTCCTGGTTCGGTTGTCTCGATCGAGTGCTGACGGCGCCCGGCTCAGCCCTCACGGCTCTTGGCTCAGCGTCGATGGCTTCCGGCCGGGCCTGCGGCCCTGCCCGCGGGCCGGCGCCCCGCGTAGCTACCCGCGTGCGGTCCGGCGCAGGCTGCGCGCCTTGCGCGCCACCCGGCGGACCGTGGCGTTGCGCGGGATGAACGCCAGCTGGGTGGGCACCCCGCCGGGCAGCGCCAGCGAGGTCAGGCGCCGGCGCTTGAAGTAGCGCAGGGTCTTCGCGTTCAGGTTCTTCGTCAGGTACCGCTCGGTCTCCGCGCGCAGCCGCGGATAGATCTTCGGCTGCATCGCGAAGCCCACCGCGCTCACCAGCGCGCCCAGAGCGTCCACATCAATGCCCCGGCGCTGCTCGGTGACCGCAGCCCGGTCGCCCAGCTCGGGCAGCAGCGCGTCCACGATCGTGACCGGCACCCGGTTGCTGTTCTCGTACGGGGTCAGCCGCTCCAGCAGCAGCTGGGTGCCCACCCGGGCGACCGGCAGGCCGTACAGTGCGGACGCGGTGAGCAGCGCAGTGGAGAAGCAGCCGACGACCAGCGCGGGGCGGGTCCGCTGGTAGAGCACCTCAGCGAGGACCGGCATGTCCAGCACGGTCAGCTCGACGCCGAGCTTCTCCGCCTCCTGCTCCAGGGAGCGGGTGTAGCGGGCGGGTGCGGTGGGGTGCGGCTTGAACACCACATTGGTGTGGCCGAACTGGACCGCGTCCTTCAGCATCCGCACATGGAGGTTCTCCTCCTCCTCGGCGGTGAGGATGTCGAGCGCGGAGAGATACTGACCGAGCAGCAGCGCGGGTTCCTCGATCTCCGGCAGGTCGTCGCCGAGCGGGGCGAGCTCGGCGAGCACCTTGGTGAAGGCGGGCGTCGGCACCAGCTCGCCGGGCACGCCGAACTCGGTGAGCAGCAGGGGCTTGAGGCCCGGCACCAGGTCGAGGTGGAGCACCCGGTCCACACGGGTGCCGACCAGCGGGTCGATCTTGTTGCGGGTGGGGCCGTAACTCATCAGGCCGTCGGCGTAGACAGTGACCGGGGCGCCGGTGAAGATCTGCGCGAGCGCGAGCGACGGGTTGACCTGGATGGACTCGACGGCCAACTCGACGTCGTCGTCGCCGAGTTGCCACTCGTGCCGCAGGAACCGCTCCCACAGGGGCATGTCGTCCACGCGGGGCGACCAGCCGCCGGGGTGGAAGGGGAAGATCGTCTCGTTGTACGAGATCACGTCGTCGAAGCGGTCCCGCAGCCGCTCGAAGCCGGGCATCTCGTCCAGGCCGGGCGTGGTCTCGGGGGTGGCCGCGTTGTTGCAGACCAGCAGGATGCGCCGGTCGGCGGGGCCGAAGCGGCCGGAGTCCAGGGCGGCGGCGAGAGTGGCCGTGCCGTAGAGCGTCGACGCCTGGAAGATCTGGGTGGTCACGCGGCGGCTCCCGCGGGGGCCGGACGGCGGCGCAGCCGGCGCAGCTTCGAGGCGCGCTCCAGGTCCATGGAGTCCAGCGCCTCGTCCAGCACGTCCTGCGGCATGCGCCGCAGCGCGGCGGCACTCATGGATTTCAGTTTCTTCGCCACCGCTGGCTCGAACCTTTCGATGGATCCCAGGTGATGGGAAATGATGGCGCAATAGGTGCGGACGGCCTTCGGGAGGAGTTTGTCCGCCTCCGGATCCTTGGCGGTTTCCGCGATGACCTGGTCGAACGCACGAATGAAATCGAGCTGCCGCACATCGCCGATCTGGGTGAGGGACGAGGTGACTCCGCGCCGGTAGAACACACCGAGCATGCTCACCACGGCGAAGGATTCCGCCTCGCGGTGCAGCTTCCAGATCCACGGCCGGTCCTCGGCCGTGCGCAGCCCGTCAGTGAAGTGCAGCAGGCCCTTGTCGACCAGTCGGCGGTGGTAGATGCCCGCCCAGGCGAACGCGTAGTCCACCGAGGTCGACCGGTCGGCGGGCAGTATCGCCTCGCGCGGGTTCATCACGACGCCCCGCCGGCCGTGCGGCACCCGGTGCACGCTGCGCGCCCGCGCGGTGCACTGCACGTGGTCGGTGCGGAGGAAGTCGCAGCCCAGTTCCTCCATGGTCGCGACCAGCTGCGGGAAGTAGCCGGGAGCGAGCCAGTCGTCGCCGTCCAGGAAGGTCAGGTACTCGCCGCGCGCCCGGTCGATGCCGGTGTTGCGCGCGGTCGCCAGTCCTCCGTTCTGCTCGTGCCGGACCATGACCGCGCCCGGCAGCTCGCGCTCCGCGCGCGCGAGAATGTCTGGTGTCCCGTCGCGGGAACAGTCGTCGACGAGAATGAACTCGAAGTCGCCACGCGCATTCGCCTTCAGGCTCATGAGCGTGTCGGGCGCGTATTGCTGCACGTTGTAGAACGGCACGATGACGGAGAGCTTGACCACGCACTGGACGTTAGGTGGAAGCCCGTCATTCGTCTTGACTGTCTGCTTGATGCCGAGTGAACGGCACGTGGCGAAGCTGTGAACCAGGCTTTTTTCGCGCCCGATCACGGCCCGATTCGCCATTCGGCGGTGTGCTGTTAACCGTTTGTTGCATTCGGGTTGGGCGGAACCTCGGAATGGCTTCCTAGCGTCTCCGGCGTGCCAGCAAGTGCAACGAAGGCCCTGCGGGTCGCCGTCCTCGCGGATTCCGACACCCGATGGAAGTGGGGCGGGCTCACCGCCCAGCGCCTCACTCCCGCGGATGCCGAGATCCGGCTCGACGGCTACCTCCTGCGGGGCCGCGCCACCCCGACCGCCCGCCAGCTCGACGAGGTCGGCGTCCGCGCGGACTCCCTCCGCGAGGTCACCGGCGTCGAGTTCCTGCGCGCGATGAGCGAGGAGTCCTACGACCTCCTCGTCCTCGCCCTGGTCGGCGGCGGAGTGCAGGCGATGCTGCACGGCCTCAGGAACATCTGGGGCGGCGCCGGGCAGCGTCCCGTCGTCGTCACCGGCTACGTCGGCGTCGTCTACGAGAAGCTCGCCGACGGGCTGCTGCTGCGCCACGGCGCGGACCTCGTCCTCGCCAACTCCCGCCACGACGCGGACCGTTTCCGGGCCGTGTACGAGGGTGTGGGCGCCGATGCCTCCTCGGTCACCGAGGTAGCGCTGCCCTTCCTCGGCGGCGACCCGTACACCGGTGAACACGACCCGTACACCGTGGTGTTCGCGGCCCAGCCGTCCGTGCCGGACAACCGCAAGGACCGCACGTACCTCCTCAACCGGCTGATCGAGCACGCCCGGAAGCACCCCGAGCGCGAGGTGCTGCTGAAACTGCGCTCCAAGCCCGGCGAACACACCACGCACATCGAGGAGTTGCCGTACCAGAAGCTGGTGCAGGGCAAGGACGTGCCCACCAACTTCCGCCTGGTGTACGGCCACATGGGCGAGGTGCTGGACCGCACCGACCTGCTGGTCACGGTCAGCTCCACCGCCGCCCTGGAGGCCCTGCACCGGCGCATCCCGACGGTCGTCCTGACCGACCTCGGCGTACGCGAGACGCTCGGCAACCACCACTTCACCGGCTCCGGGTGCCTCGCCTCCTGGGACCAGCTCGACGCCGGGCACCGTCCGGCGGCGGACGAGGAGTGGGTGGCCCGGCAGGGCGTTGCCACCGACGGCCTGTACGCCACCGCCTTCGACGCCGCCCGTGAGCGCATCACCAGGCTGCTGGAGCGCCCCGGCGGCCTGCCGCCCCTGAACCCCTACTACACCCCCGAGACCGCGCCCGGCTACCTGCCCGGCATCCTCGCCCGCCACCACCTCGGCCCCGACGGCGCCCCGCTGCCCGGCGCGCCCGCCGCCGACAAGGCGCCCGGACCCGTCCGCCAGATCGTGCGCCGGGCCGCGCGCGGCGCCTACCGCCACGGTGTGCAGCGAGTGGCCCCCGTCATCCGACGCATGGGGGAACTGTGAGCGGCCGGATCCCACCTCAAGGAGAAGAAGCCATGTCCAACTCGGAAGGCGGCCCAGGCACTTCGGTTCGCCGGGTGCTCGCGGTCATCCCCGCGCGCGGCGGCTCCAAGGGCGTTCCCGCGAAGAACCTCGCGCCCGTCGGCGGCATCCCGCTGGTGGCCCGCGCGGTCCGCGAGTGCCGGGCGACCCGGCTGGTGACCGACGTGGTCGTCTCCACCGACGACCAGGCCATCGCCGCCGCCGCGCGGCAGGCCGGCGCCGAGGTCGTGCTGCGCCCGGCCGCCATCGCCGGGGACACGGCGACCTCCGAGGCCGCGGTCCTGCACGCCATGGACGCCCACGAGGCGCTGCACGGCGCGACCGTCGACGTCGTGCTCCTCGTGCAGTGCACCAGCCCGTTCATCGTCCGCGAGGACATCGACGGCGTGGCCGGCGCGGTCGTGGAGAACGGCGCGGACACCGCCGTGACGGTGGCCCCCTTCCACGGCTTCATCTGGCGCGAGGCGAACGCTGAGGACGCTGAGTCCGAGGGCGGGGTGGGCGTCAACCACGACAAGTCCTTCCGCCCCCGCCGCCAGGACCGCCCCCAGGACTTCCTGGAGACCGGCGCCGCCTACGCCATGGACGCAGCCGGCTTCCGCAAGCACAACCACCGCTTCTTCGGCCACACCGAGCTGGTCCGCACCGACCCGGCCCGGGTGCTGGAGATCGACGACCCGCACGACCTGGCGCGGGCCCGCGCCCTGGCGCCCCTGTTCGACGCGGACCGCCCGGGCGCCCTTCCCACCTACGACGACATCGACGCCGTAGTCCTCGACTTCGACGGCACCCAGACGGACGACCGGGTGCTGATCGACTCCGACGGACGGGAGTTCGTCTCCGTGCACCGCGGAGACGGGCTCGGCATCGCCGCCCTGCGCAAGAGCGGCCTGAAGATGCTGATCCTGTCCACAGAACAGAACCCGGTGGTCGCCGCCCGCGCCCGGAAGCTCAAGCTCCCGGTGCTGCACGGCATCGACCGCAAGGACCTCGCGCTGAAGCAGTGGTGCGAGGAGCAGGGCATCGCGCCGGAGCGCGTGCTCTACGTCGGTAACGACGTCAACGACCTTCCGTGCTTCGCCCTCGTCGGCTGGCCCGTGGCGGTCGCGAGCGCCCACGACGTCGTACGCGGCGCCGCACGCGCGGTCACCACCGTACCTGGCGGTGACGGCGCGATCCGAGAGATCGCCAGCTGGATCCTCGGCCCCTCTCTCGATTCCCTCCCCAAGTAAGGACATCCCCCGATGAGCACCAACTCCCGTCTGCGTACGTTCGGTTCGCGCGAGGTCGGCCCCGGCCGTCCCGTCTACATCTGCGGCGAGATCGGCATCAACCACAACGGTGAGCTGGAGAACGCCTTCAAGCTGATCGACGTGGCGGCCGAGTCCGGCTGCGACGCCGTGAAGTTCCAGAAGCGCACCCCGGAGATCTGCACCCCGCGCGACCAGTGGGACATCGAGCGCGACACCCCCTGGGGCCGGATGACCTACATCGACTACCGCCACCGTGTGGAGTTCGGTGAGGACGAGTACCGCCAGATCGACGAGTACTGCAAGGAGAAGGGGATCGACTGGTTCGCCTCCCCGTGGGACACCGAGGCCGTCGCCTTCCTGGAGAAGTTCGACGTCCCCGCCCACAAGGTGGCCTCCGCGTCCCTGACGGACGACGAGCTGCTCCGCGCCCTGCGTGCCACGGGCCGCGCGGTCATCCTCTCCACGGGCATGTCGACCCCGAAGCAGATCCGCCACGCGGTCGAGGTCCTGGGCAGCGACAACATCGTGATGTGCCACGCCACGTCGACCTACCCGGCGAAGGCCGAGGAGCTGAACCTCCGCGCGATCAACACGCTGGAGAAGGAGTTCCCGAACGTCCCGATCGGCTACTCCGGCCACGAGACGGGCCTGCAGACCACGCTGGCCGCGGTCGCCCTGGGCGCCGTGTTCGTCGAGCGCCACATCACCCTGGACCGCGCGATGTGGGGCTCCGACCAGGCCGCCTCCGTCGAGCCGCAGGGCCTGCAGCGCCTGGTGCGCGACATCCGCACCATCGAGGCCTCCCTCGGTGACGGCGTCAAGAAGGTCTACGACTCCGAGCTGGGCCCGATGAAGAAGCTGCGCCGCGTCGCCGGCGTCGTCGCCGAGGCGGAGATCGCCGCGGCGGCGGGCGAGCCGGTCACGGTCTGAAGCCTGCGTTGAGCCCCTTACGACGGGACGGTCGTACGCCGATGAGCCCCCGCGCCGGTCAAGCCGGCCAGCCTCCCCGCACGCTCGCCTTCGTGGAGAGCCCGGTCCAGCTGCTCAACGTACTGGAGTGGGCCCACCTGCAGGGCCTGCGTGGTGCGGAGCCGGACTTCCTGCTGTCCGTGCCCGCGCAGGTGCGGCGGACGGTGGACGGTGATGCGCCGCCACCGGACGGCGCGGAACTCACGGTGGTCGTCCTGTCCCCGACGGACCCCATGACCCGGGGCCAGCTGCGCCGCATGGCGGACCTGGCGCGGGACGAGGGGTACCGGGTGCGCTGGGAGGAGGCGCGGGGCGGCACGACCGCGCCCTTCTCGACGATCGGCGGCCTGGCGGGTTCGCTCCGCCGGGCCGACCGGATCGTCATGGGAGACCCCTTCTCCCGCTACGTGCAGCTGCTGCTGACCATCACCCGGGCGAAGGACCTGGTAGTGGTCGACGACGGCACGGCGACAATGGAATTCGTGGCGCAGCTGGCCCGCGGCGAACGCCTGGTCCGCTGGCACCGCAAGGGGGGCCGGCCGGGCCCTCGTGACCTCCTCTTCGCCCCGGTCTCCTCGTCGGCCCGCCGCCGCCTGACCCCGAGTGCGCACCGCCGCGTGGAGATCTTCTCCTCCATGCCGGTCGAGGAGACCCCCGACGGCGTCACGGTCACCGCGAACGCCTTCGCCTGGACCCGCGACCGCTTCGGCCCGCCGCGCATCACCAAGGGCGCGGACATGGTCGGCACGTCCCTGGTCGAAACGGGCGTGGTCGACGGCGACCGCTATCTGGAGGCGGTCGCTGGTCTGGCCAAAACGCACGGCGCCACGCGCTACTTCGCCCACCGCAGGGAGAGCACGGACAAGCTGCACCGCCTCGCGGTGGAAACGGGCCTGGAGATAGTCCGCCCGGACCTCCCCCTGGAATTGATCGCCCGCCGGGGCCCCATCGGCCGTACAATCCTGAGCTTCCCGTCGACGGTCGTCCACACGCTGCCGCTGGCGCTGGCCGGCACGGGAGTGCGTGTCGCGGTGTGCGACATCGACCCGTCGTGGCTGACGGAGAACGCGTCCCCGCGTGCGCAGGGCTTCCTGTCGGGGGTTACGGGGACGGCGAAGGATGTGCACCGGCTGGCTTCGGTGGCATTGGCCTGACGAATCGTCTACCTGGGCGCCTGACCCGTCGCGAGCCGTGCATGCCACGGACGCGGCGGAGCTGTTCGCCGGGGAGGTCGGGTAGTCCGGACGAATTCTGGCGTGATCCTTTCGCCGCGCTAAGATCCGTGCGCTGCAGACGAGTTGACACACGGGGGAACAGTGACCGGCGACGCCATGCCCGCAGGGGCCTTTCAGCCGCTGACCGAGGACGACCCGCGGGCGATCGCCGGGTACCGGATCGCCGCACGGCTCGGGGCCGGTGGCATGGGCAAGGTCTATCTGTCCCACACCCTGGGCGGACGGCCCGTCGCCATCAAGGTGATTCGGTCCGAGTTCGCCGAAGACCCGGAGTTCCGGCGGCGGTTCGCGCAGGAGGTGCGGGCGGCCGAGCGGGTTCAGGGGCTGTACACCGCTCCGGTGATCGACAGTGATACGGAGGGGTCGCAGCCCTGGCTGGCGACCGCCTACGTCTCCGGGCCCACGCTCGCCACCGCCGTTGCCGAGCACGGGCCGCTGCCCACGTCCACGGTCCTGCTGCTCACCGCCGGGGTGGCCGAGGCCCTCCAGGTGGTGCACGGCGCCGGCATCGTGCACCGTGACCTGAAGCCGTCCAACGTGCTGCTCGCCGCCGACGGCCCCCGAGTGATCGACTTCGGTATCGCCCGTGCCGCCGACTCCACCGCGCTGACCAACAGCGGCGTCACTGTCGGCACGCCCGCCTTCATGTCGCCGGAACAGGCGGCGGGGCGGGCCGTGGGGCCGCAGTCCGACGTTTTCGCCCTCGGGCAGGTCGCCGCCTTTGCCGCCCTGGGAAGGTCCGCCCACGGGGACGGGCCCTCCCACGCCGTTCTCTACCGGATCGTGCACGAGGAAGCGGACCTCAGCGGACTGCCCGCCGAACTCACCGAACTCGTACGCCGGTGCCTTGCGAAGGAGCCGGACGCGCGTCCGTCGCTCAGTGAGGTTCTCGCCCTGTGCGGTGCCGCGTCCGGCGCCACGCAGCTGCGCCGTCCGGAGGACTGGCTGCCGGGCGCGGTCACCACGGTCATCGCCGACCGCTACAGCGCGCCCCTGCCGGGACCGGCGTCGGGTCCGGTGCCCGGTCCGGTGCCGGCCGAGCAGCCCACCGCGTCTTCGACCGCGCCGCCGCAGCACCCCCCGACGGCCGTGGCCGCAGCCGCCCCGGCGCAGCCGGCGACACCTCCGCCACCTGCGTACGTGCCGACGCAGACGGCCCAGCCCGTGCAGCCCGTGCAGCCTGCGTATGCGCCTACCCAGACGGCCCAGCCCGTGCAGCCCCCGCAGGCTGCGTATGCGCCTACCCGGACGGCTCAGCCCTTCCAGCCCGCCACCCCGTACCCCGGGCCGCCCCCCGTCGTCGTGGGGCAGCCCGGTCGTCCCGCCCGCCGGCGGACCGGGGTCGTCCTCGGTGGTGTCGCGGGTGCCGTCGTGCTTGTCCTCGGTGTCATCGGCTATCTGGCCGACAACGGCGGTGACAGCGGGGGCGGGAAGCACACCGGCGCCGCCGCGGCCCCGGCCGGCGGACACAGCACCAGTGCCCGGCCCACAGGCGGCGCGACCACCGGCGCGCAGCCCAGCGCCTCCGCGAGCAGCACCCCCACGCCCACGGTCTACAAGAACTTCAACCTGACCGACGGCTACCACCTCAAGTTCAGCGACCAGCCCCTGGTCCCGCAGGACTCCAACTACGACGACCTGTACCTGATGTGCGGAGACTCCTGCACCTTCGGGTCGTACAACACCAAACTCGTCCTGCTCGACCAGGGCGAGAAGGGCTCGCTGGACACCTGCAAGCAGGACACCCGGTTCCTGCCCCAGGAGGTGTCCGTAAGCCGGTTCTCCAAGGGCAGGCAGCTGTGCGCGATCACGCAGGACGGCATCGTCGCCCTGGTGACCTTCGACGGCCAGTCGTCCAGCAACAGCGCCAGCCGCTACGTCACCCTGGACATCAGCATCTGGCGTGACGCGGTACCGGCCACGTAGGACTAGCCGGGTCGCCGGGCCAGTACGAACGCGCGTGGGCGGGTCTCCTCCCCGGAGGGTTCCCGGAACACCGTCGCCACCTGCTCCAAGCCCGCCTCCGTGAGCAGCGCGGTCATCTGCTCCGGCGTACGCCAGTGGTAGTCGAGGGCGATCTCGTGGCCGAAGCGTTCGGTCAGGCGCAGTCCGCCGGGCTCGGTGCCGGACTGGAAGGCCAGCAGGACGGGGGCGCCGGGGAGCAGGGTGCGGTGGAACTCCGCGAACACCCTCGGCAGGTGGTCGTCGGGGACGTGGATCGTCGAGTACAGGGCGAGGATGCCGCCGAGGGTCGCGTCCGGGAGGTCCAGGGACGTCATCGAGCCCACGTGGAAACGGAGTTGGGGGTGCGCCTCGCGGGCCAGGGACACCATCGCGGGGGAGAGGTCCACCCCGAACGCCGGGACGCCGAGGTCGTGCAGCAGCGCGGTGACGTAGCCGGGACCGCTGCCCAGGTCGGCCACGGGGACCGGGCCGTTCGCCCTGACCAGTTCCGCGAAGGCCGTGACCACGGAGCGGTCTAGGGGGTGGAAGAGGCCGGTCGGGTAGCGGGCCGTGTAGTCCTTGGCGATCGCGTCGTAGGAGGAGCGGGTGGTCTGGAGGAAGGACGGACTTGGCGTCGGCGTCGGGGTCGCATCGCTCACGGGCGCGCACCCTAGCCGGTTCCGCGCGCTACCGCGTACCCCTCGGACGGACCAGGCCCGTCCCCCAGCCGCTCCCTAGCCCCGCCGAATCCCGTCCCATGGACAAGTCGAGCGGGACTGTGGTGCGGCGTGGTATCCGTGTAGGGGAAAGAAGGGTTTTACCCATCCAAGTCCTCCGCCATGCGTCCGCCGGTCAGATTTTCTTCCCCTAACGGGCTGAACTTTTGTTGATCGAGGGGTAGTTGATCAGTCGGGCGTCCTACCCTTCAGAGGGTGAACCAATTGATGTCCCTTGAGTCCGAGGCAGACCTCCCCGGGGATGTGCTCCCCGGCGTGCTCAGCGAGACCCTGCACGCCGAACTCGTCGCCTTCCGCCGCGACTTGCACATGCACCCCGAGTTGAGCAACCAAGAGTTCCGTACGACGGCCGCGATCAAGGAGCGGCTTGAGCGGGCCGGGCTGCGCCCTCGCGTCCTCTCCACCGGAACCGGACTCGTGTGCGACATCGGCCTCGCCGAGGGGGAGGGGGAGCGGCCGGCCGTACCGATGCTCGCGCTGCGCGCCGACATCGACGCCCTGCCCATCCCGGACACCAAGACCGATTGTCCGTACCGGTCGACCGTGCCCGAGCGCGCGCACGCCTGCGGGCATGATGTGCACACGACCGTCGTGCTCGGCGCCGGCCTCGTCCTCGCAGAGCTGCACGCGCTCGGCCTGCTGCCCCGCCCCGTGCGGCTGCTCTTCCAGCCCGCCGAGGAGGTGCTGCCCGGGGGTGCCCTGGACGTCATCGAGGACGGGGTGCTCACCGGGGTCGGCCGGATCCTGTGCGTGCACTGCGACCCCAAGGTCGACGTCGGGAAGATCGGGCTGCGGCAAGGGCCCGTCACGAGCGCGTGCGACCGGCTGGAGATCGCGCTCGACGGGCCCGGCGGGCACACCGCCCGGCCCCACCTGACCACCGACCTGGTCACCGCTGCCGCCCGTGTCGCCGTCGACGTGCCCGCGGTGATCGCCCGCCGGGTCGACACCCGCGCCGGTCTCGCCGTCACCTGGGGGCGGATCGAGTCGGGGCACGCCCCGAACGTGATCCCGCAGCACGCCGAGCTGTCCGGGACGGTGCGCTGCCTGGACCTGGACGCCTGGCGGCAGGCGCCGGACCTCGTGCACGCCGCGATCGACGAGGTCGCGACCCTGCACCGGGCCAAGTCCGAGATCAACTACGTGCGGGGCGTGCCGCCCGTCGTCAACGAACGCGAGTCCACCGAGCTGCTGCGCCGCGCGATGGTCGCCCGGCGCGGCATGCACTCCGTCGAGAGCACCGAGCAGAGCCTCGGCGGCGAGGACTTCTCCTGGTACCTGGAGCGGGTGCCGGGGGCCATGGCCCGGCTCGGCGTGCGGCGGCCCGGTGAACGGACCGTGCGCGATCTGCACCAGGGCGACTTCGACGCCGACGAGCGCGCGATCACGGTCGGGGTGGAGCTGTTCACCGCGGCGGCCCTCCTGGAGGCGGACTCGGCGCAGCTGTGAGCGGGCGGCCCTGCGGGGCCGTTGCTCGCTCTGACCTGGAGGTCCCTGCGGAGTCATTCCCCTGTCTGGCGCAACAGACCCTCCAGCCATTCCCACACCGTGCGCACCAGTGCCGTGTCAGGCCGAAGATCCCGAGTTCAGCCGCTGTTTGCCTCGAATAGATAACGGCTTTGCGAGAGGTGTTTTTCTGACATCTACGCGCGTTACGATTCCGCGAAGCCGACGCCGCCGGGGCGTTTCGGCTCGAGCACTGGCATGGTGCTCACATCAAGCGCCGACATGGCGCTCAGGTCAGGTGAAGGAGCCTTCCCGTGCGCCGGGTAGCCAAGCTTTCTGCTGCGTGTATCGCGACCGCAGCCCTCGCCGTGACTGCCACTGCCTGTGGCAGCACCTCCTCGGACAACACCAAGCCGTCGGCCTCGGGCGGCGGCAAGGGTGTCAAGATCGGTCTGGCCTTCGACGTCGGCGGCCGTGGTGACCGGTCCTTCAACGACTCCGCCGCGCGCGGTGCCGACCAGGCCAAGAAGGAGTTCGGCGGCGACATCAAGGAGCTGACCGCCAAGACCTCGGACACCGAGGCCGACCGCGAGCAGCGCCTGTCGGACCTGGCGGACGCCGGCTACAACCCCGTCATCGGCGTCGGCTTCTCCTACGCCGCCTCCATGACCAAGGTCGCCGCGAAGTACCCGAAGGTCAGCTTCGGCATCGTCGACTCGGTCGTGGACGCCAAGAACGTCGACAGCATCACGTTCACCGAGGAGCAGGGCTCCTACCTGGCGGGTGTCGCCGCGGCGCTGAAGTCCAAGGACCACCACGTCGGCTTCATCGGCGGTGTCGACGTCCCGCTGATCAAGAAGTTCGAGGCGGGTTACGTCCAGGGCGCCAAGGCCACCGACCCGAAGATCAAGATCGACACCCAGTACCTGAGCCACGGCTCGGACATGTCCGGCTTCGCCAGCCCCGACAAGGGCAAGGAAGCCGCGCAGGGCATGCTGGACAACGGCGCCGACGTCATCTACACGGCGGCCGGCTCCTCCGGCAACGGTGCGATCGAGGCCGTCAGCGGCAAGAAGGGCGCCTGGGCCATCGGCGTCGACTCGGACCAGTACAACATCCCGGGTCTGGCCAAGTACAAGAACGCGATCCTGACCTCGATGGTCAAGAACGTGGACGTCGGTGTCTACGACTTCATCAAGTCCGTCCACGACGGCAAGCCGCTGACCGGCGTCAACGCCTACTCGCTCGGCAAGGGCGGTGTGTCGCTCGCCACTAGTGGTGGCTTCATTGCCGACATCCAGGGCAAGCTGGACGCAGCGAAGAAGCAGATCGTCGACGGCACCATCAAGGTCAAGACCACCCCGTGACCTGATGGGTCCGCTCGGACCCCGGCTCGGCGCGGGGGCCTCGCAGCCCCCTCGCCGAGCCATAACAATGTGTCAACTCTACGCGTGTAGCGTGGAGTTGCCGCGCTAGCGTCGCCGACGCCCAGCCCCCTCCCCGCAGCCCCTTTTCCCCGAGGAGAGTGCGCCATCAACGCGTCCAGCCCTCCCGCTGCCGTCGAACTGCGCGGCATCACCAAGCGCTTCCCCGGTGTCGTTGCCAACCGCGACATCGACATCACCGTCCGCACCGGCACCGTGCACGCCCTGTGCGGTGAGAACGGCGCCGGCAAGTCCACCCTGATGAAGATCCTCTACGGCATGCAGCAGCCGGACGAGGGCACCATCACCGTGAACGGCGAACGGGTCACCTTCCACAACCCCGGCGATGCCATCGCGCGCGGCATCGGCATGGTGCACCAGCACTTCATGCTGGCCGACAACCTCACCGTGCTGGAGAACGTCGTCCTCGGCGCGGAGAAGCTGTACGGCATCGGCGCCAAGGCCCGCGCGAAGATCAAGGAGATCTCCGACGCGTACGGCCTGAACGTCCGGCCCGACGTGCTCGTCGAGCAGCTCGGCGTCGCCGACCGCCAGCGCGTGGAGATCCTCAAGGTCCTCTACCGCGGTGCCAAGACCCTCATCCTGGACGAGCCCACCGCCGTCCTGGTGCCGCAGGAGGTCGACGCGCTCTTCGACAACCTGCGCGAGCTGAAGGCCGAGGGGCTCACCGTCATCTTCATCTCCCACAAGCTGGGCGAGGTGCTGTCGGTCGCCGACGAGATCACCGTCATCCGGCGCGGCACCACCGTCGGCACCGCCGAGCCGCGGTCCACCACGCCCAAGCAGCTGGCCGAGATGATGGTCGGCAGCGAACTGCCCACGCCGGAGACCGAGGAGTCCACGGTCACGGACGTCCCGATGCTGAAGCTGGCCGGGGTGCACCTGGCGCAGACCGACCTCGACGGCATCGAGCGCATCATCCTCGACGAGATCTCCCTCACCATCCACAAGGGCGAGGTCCTCGGCATCGCCGGTGTGGAGGGCAACGGCCAGTCCGAGCTGGTCGAGGCGATCATGGGCATGCGCCACCCGGACACCGGTGTCATCACCCTCGACGGCACCGACATCTCCCGCGCCGCCACCCGCCACCGCCGCGAGGCCGGCATCGGCTACATCCCCGAGGACCGCCACCGCCACGGCCTGCTCCTCGAAGCGCCGCTGTGGGAGAACCGCATCCTCGGCCATGTCACCGAGAAGCCGAACTCGCGCGGCGGACTGCTCGACCTCAAGGCCGCCCGCACCGACACCGAGCGCATCGTCGAGGCCTACGACGTCCGCACGCCCGGCATCGAGGTGACCGCTGCCTCGCTGTCCGGCGGCAACCAGCAGAAGCTCATCGTCGGCCGCGAGATGAGCCACAACCCCAAGGTCCTCATCGCCGCCCACCCCACCCGTGGCGTGGACGTCGGCGCGCAGGCCGCGATCTGGGACTACATCCGCGAGGCCCGCCGCGAGGGCCTGGCCGTGCTGCTGATCTCGGCCGACCTGGACGAGCTGATCGGGCTCTCCGACACCCTGCGGGTGATGTACCGCGGCCGTCTGGTCGCCGACGCCGACCCCGCCACGATCACCCCCGAAGAGCTGGGCTCCGCCATGACGGGTGCGGCCTCCGGCCACCTGGAGCACACAGAGGACGACGAGCGATGAACAAGCTGACCTCACGGATCGACAAGGAGCGGCTGTTCCTCGGGATCGCCGCGCCGCTGCTGGCGATCGTCGCCGCGCTCGTCGTCACCACTCTGGTGATACTCGCGACCGGCAAGAACCCCGGCGACGCCTTCAGCGACATGACGACCTACGGCTTCGCCAGCGACAGCCAGGTCTACATCCTGAACAAGGCGACGACGTACTACCTTGCCGGTGTCGCGGTGGCCATCGGCTTCCGTATGAACCTGTTCAACATCGGTGTCGACGGCCAGTACCGGCTCGCCGCGTTCATCGCCGCGGTCCTCGGCGGCGCACTGACCGCGCCCGGCTGGATCTCCATCCCGCTGATCATCCTGTGCGCCATGGCGACCGGTGCCCTGTGGGCGGCCATCGCCGGCATCCTCAAGGTGACCCGGGGCGTCAGCGAGGTCATCTCGACCATCATGCTGAACTCGATCGCCACCGCGATCATCGCCTACCTGCTGCAGCCCGGACGGCTCGCCGAGCTCTCGCAGGGCGGCACCGTCATCTCCACCAAGCCGCTGCCGTCGTCGTCGTACTTCTTCAGCATCGACACGGGCCCGGCCGGCGAGCTGTGGGGCTTCATCGTCGTCGCCGCGCTCGTCGGCATCGCGTACTGGTTCGTGCTCGGCCGCACCCGGTTCGGCTTCGACCTGCGCACCGTCGGCCAGTCCGAGACCGCCGCCTCCGCGAGCGGTGTGTCGGTGAAGAAGATGGTCGCGACCAGCATGATCATCTCGGGTGCGGTGGCCGGTCTCGTCGGTATGCCGACCCTCCTCAACGACAGCCACCAGTTCAGCAACGACTTCCCGGCGGGCATCGGCTTCACCGGCATCGCCATCGCGCTGCTCGGCCGCAACCACCCGATCGGCATCGCGCTCGGCGCCCTCCTGTGGGGCTTCCTGGAGCGCACCACCAACCACCTGGAATTCCAGGGTTACGACAAGGAAATCCTCGGCGTCATCCAGGGCGTCATCGTCCTGTGCGTCGTCATCGCCTACGAGGTCGTGCGCCGCTACGGCCTGAAGCGCCAGCAGCAGAAGGTCGGCGCCGAACTCGCCGCCCAGGCCGCCGCTCCGAACGGGAAGCAGGAGGTGGCGTGATGACTGCCACGATGACCGACGCGCCGCCGCCCGCGGCGCCCAAGGCGGATTCCGCCGCGAAGGCCTCCGGCCGCTCGCTCGGCCAGATCCTCATACTCGTAGCCGGGGCCCTGCTGCTCCTGGCCGCGGTCCGCGTGATCACCGACGCGAACCAGCTCGACTCCGCCGGACAGGTGAGCGCCGCCATCGGCCTCGCCGTGCCGATCGGTCTCGCCGGTCTCGCCGGCCTGTGGTCCGAGCGCTCCGGCGTGGTCAACATCGGCCTCGAAGGCATGATGATCCTCGGCACCTTCGGCGCCGGCTGGATCGGCTGGCAGACCAACCCCTGGCTCGGCCTGCTGTGCGGCATCGGGTTCGGTGTCCTCGGCGGCCTGGTGCACGCCGTCGCGACCGTCACCTTCGGTGTCGACCACATCGTCTCCGGTGTCGCGGTCAACCTGCTCGCGCTCGGCGCGACCCAGTACCTGGCCAAGCTGTTCTTCGCCGGCGGCAAGGCGGCGGACGCGGGCGGCAACCCCAAGCAGTCCCCGCCCGTGGACTCGCTGCCCGACGTCACCGTCCCGGGTCTGTCGGACGGCCTGTCCTCCATCGAGAAGCACCACTGGTTCCTGGTCTCCGACCTCGCGGGCATCCTCGGCGGTCTGGTCACCAACCTGTCCGTGGTGACGATCCTGGCCGCGCTGCTGTTCGTCGGCACCTGGTGGGTCCTGTGGCGGACCCCGTTCGGTCTGCGGCTGCGCTCCTGCGGTGAGAACCCGACCGCGGCGGAGTCCCTCGGCGTCAACGTCTACAAGTACAAGTACGCGGCCGTGGCCGTCTCCGGCGGCCTCGCCGGCCTCGGCGGCGCCTTCCTGGCGCTGGTCACCTCGCACACGTACCTGGAGGGCCAGACCGGCGGGCGCGGCTACATCGGCCTCGCTGCCATGATCTTCGGCAACTGGCGCCCCGGCGGCCTCGCGATGGGCGCGGGCCTGTTCGGTTACTCCGACGCGCTCCAGCTGCGCAACGGCGGCGTGACCGTCCACGCCCTGCTGCTCCTCCTGGTCGTCCTCCTCGCGGGGCTGGCCGGCTGGAAGCTGTACAAGAAGGCCCTGTGGCAGGGCGTCATCAGCGCCGTCATGGCCGCGCTCGTGCTGGTCTGGTACCTGTTCACGGACGAGGTCCCGAGCGACTTCGTCGGCGCCACCCCGTACGTCGTCACCCTGCTCGTGCTGTCGCTCTCCGCGCAGCGCCTGCGGATGCCGAAGGCGGACGGCATGCGGTACCGGAAGGGTCAGGGCAAGTGACGACGCCGGCCGCCGAGTTCGACTGGGAGACGCTGCGGGCCCAGGCGCGGGAGGCGATGTCCCACGCCTACGCCCCCTACTCCGGCTTCCCGGTCGGCGTGGCGGCCCTGGTCGACGACGGGCGCACGGTCTCCGGCTGCAACGTCGAGAACGCCTCGTACGGGCTCGGCCTGTGCGCCGAGTGCGGGCTGGTCTCGGAGCTGCAGCGCTCGGGCGGCGGCCGGCTGACGCACTTCACCTGCGTCGACGGCACCGGCGGCCTGCTGGTCCCGTGCGGTCGCTGCCGCCAGCTGCTCTACGAGTTCGGCGGCCCCGACCTGCTCCTGGACACCCCCGCGGGCGTCCTCCCGCTCTCCGAGATGCTGCCCCAGGCCTTCGGCCCGGACCATCTCGCCAAGTAACTCCCGTACGGCCCTCCTGACCCGCTCAGGAGGGCCGTACACCTTCGCACCACCTTCGCACCTCCCGGAAGGAAGCCATCAGCCATGGCCATGGACGCCATCTCCGTCATCCGCACCAAGCGGGACCGCGGTGAGCTGACCGACGCGCAGATCGACTGGGTCATCGACGCCTACACCCGCGGCGAGGTCGCCGACGAGCAGATGTCTGCGCTCGCCATGGCGATCCTGCTCAACGGCATGAACCGCCGTGAGATCGCCCGCTGGACGGCGGCCATGATCGCCTCCGGCGAGCGCATGGACTTCTCGTCCCTGTCCCGCCCGACGGCGGACAAGCACTCGACGGGCGGCGTGGGCGACAAGATCACCCTGCCGCTGGCGCCGCTCGTGGCCG
The DNA here is from genome assembly GCF_053592475.1 of Streptomyces sp. NPDC002671. Lineage (NCBI taxonomy): Bacteria > Bacillati > Actinomycetota > Actinomycetes > Kitasatosporales > Streptomycetaceae > Streptomyces > Streptomyces sp. NPDC002671. The sequence continues at coordinate 161,714 of NZ_JBSFVU010000011.1, read as the reverse complement.
CGTGCGGGGCTGCCGTCCCGCAGCTCTCGGGCCGGGGCCTCGGCCACACGGGCGGCACGCTGGACAAGCTGGAGTCGATCCCGGGCTGGCGCGCCCTGCTCTCCAACGAGGAGATGCTGTCCGTGCTGGACGGCGTCGGCGCGGTGATCTGCGCGGCCGGTGACGGCCTGGCCCCCGCCGACAAGAAGCTCTACGCCCTGCGTGACGTGACCGGCACGGTCGAGGCGATCCCGCTGATCGCGTCCTCGATCATGTCGAAGAAGATCGCGGAGGGCACGGGCAGTCTGGTCCTGGACGTGAAGGTGGGCACGGGAGCCTTCATGAAGACGATCGAGGACGCCCGTGAGCTGGCGTCGACGATGGTCGGCCTCGGCACGGACCACGGGGTGAAGACGGTCGCGCTCCTCACGGACATGTCCACCCCGCTCGGCCTCACGGCGGGCAACGCCCTGGAGGTCCGCGAGTCGGTCGAGGTCCTGGCCGGCGGCGGCCCCGCGGACGTGGTGGAACTGACCATCGCCCTGGCCCGCGAGATGCTGGACGCGGCGGGCGTGAAGGACGCCGACCCGGCGAAGGCCCTGTCCGACGGCTCGGCGATGGACGTCTGGCGCCGCATGATCGCGGCCCAGGGCGGCGACCCCGACGCCGTGCTCCCCACGTCGAAGGAACAGCACGTGATCAAGGCGCCGTCCTCGGGTGTCCTGACCCGCCTGGACGCCTACGACATCGGCATCGCCGCCTGGCGCCTGGGCGCAGGCCGCGCCCGCAAGGAGGACCCGGTGCAGGCGGCGGCCGGCGTGGAGATGCACGCCAAGCCGGGCGACACCGTGACGGAGGGCCAGCCCCTCCTCACCCTCCACACGGACACCCCCGAACGCTTTGACTACGCCCTCCAGGCGGTCGAGGGTTCGTACGACATCGCGGCCGAGGGGACCGAGTTCACGGCTACGCCGGTGGTGCTGGAGCGTATTGCCTGACCTGCAGTTTCCTCTTGCGGGTGAACGGGATCGGTGGACCTCCGCCGGTCCCGTTCGGCATGTTGGCCGGGTCTGCGGCTGACCCTCACCCCAACACCGTCGCCACCCCCACCAGTACCGGCACCGAGACCACCGTCGACAGCAGGATCGACTCGCGGGCCAGGGACCTGGCCACTCGGTAGCGGCTGGCGTAGGTGAAGAGGTTCTGGGCGGAGGGGAGGGCCGAGGTGACCACGACGTCGCGGAGGGGGGCGCCGTGCAGGCCGAAGAGGGCCGTTGCCAGGGCCCAGGCCGTGGCCGGCTGGCCCAGGGACTTCAACGCCACCGAGAGCAGGACCAGTTGACGGTCCCGCCCGGGGCTGAGGGGCGCGTTGCCGTGCAACGACATGCCGAAGGCGAGCAGGGCTGCCGGCACGGACATGTTGCCGATAAGGGTGACGGGGGCCATCACCGGGCCGGGGACCCGTAGGCCCGCCGCCGACACCACGACGCCCGCGAGGGAGCCCATCGCCACCGGATTGCGCAAAGGCGTCAGCAGGCGCTGCCACACCGTGGCCTTCTCGCCCATGCCGGACAGGTCCAGGATCGTCACGGCGACGGGCGCGACCAGGACGACCTGGAAGAGCAGCACCGGTGCCACCAGGGACGCGTCGCCCAGCACGTACGCGGCGATCGGGATGCCGAGGTTGCCCGAGTTGACGTAACCGGAGCACAGGGCGCCGATCGTGGTGCGGCCCACCCCCCAGCCCCGTACCGCGCCGACGGCCACGAACACCCCGGAGACCGCCGCCGTGCTCAGCGCCGTCACCACCAGGCGGCTGGAGAACAGCACCGCGAGGTCGGCCTTGGCCAGGGTCGTGAAGAGCAGTGCCGGTGTCGCCACCGAGAAGGCCAGCCCGGTCAGCACCTCCTGGCCCTGACCGCCGAGCGAACCGCGCCGCCCGAGCACATACCCCACCCCGATGACGACGGCGATCACCGCGAACCCGCTCAGTACCCCCTCCACGGGATCCAACCCTCCGGCCGACCCGGGGTACGGGTCAATGTGATCTCGGTCGGAGTTGCCTCAGCCGCGCAGCCGCAACGGCAGTTGCTGGGGCGGGAGCGGGACCTCTCCCGCATCGTCGATGGGGGTGCCCTTGGGCACGCGAGTGCATTCCGAGCGGGCGGACACTTCGAGGCGGTCACCCGGGTCGGCGGCCAGGCGAACGGTCGCGCCGCCTTCCGGCGGGGTCGCCGCCAGGTCGATGTCCCCGCCGAGGGTCTTGTACGTGGTGACGTGCCAGCCCCGCTCCTCCAGCGTGCCCCGGGCCCGCCGCAGCGCCGCCTGCCCCGCCTGCGCGGTGACGCCCTTCAGGGCCCACTCGGTGCGTACGACGACCACACCGGGCACGCTCGGCGGCGCCGCGTCACTTATCTGGTCGCCGAAGTGGCTCAGGCCGCGGTAGTAGCACTCGCCCTCTTCCGCCGCCCGGCCGGTCCCGGACCACTCGGTGTCCAGCCGCGCCTCCGGCAGGCCGAGGGCGTCGTAGGTCTCCTGGGTGCTCTCGTCCAACTGCTGTGCGGTGGCGGCCGGATCGGCGACCGGGAAGGGCTCGCCCGTCCAGAGCAACCACGCCTGCCGCCCCAGCCAGAGGGACACCGCCGCGGCCCCGGTCACGGCCAGGACCCTCACCGCCATGCGCGTTCTCGTCATGCACAGCATCCTGCGCCGCGCGGCACGGGCAGGACCTGAGCGCTCGTACTCAGCCGGAGTACTCAAGCGAGAGCGGACCGCGCGGGGCTTCGATGAGTTCCGCCCGCCCCGCCGGTCTACCGCCCGTGGACACCAAGAAACCTGCTGTGCTCGTGCTGCCCGGCCCCGTCGACCGGGACGAGGTGCCGAGGCTGTGTGCCTCCGCGCGGGCGCTGCTGGAGGCGGGAGGGGCCGGGGTGGTGGTGTGCGACGTGGGCCGGCTCCGGCCGCCCGGGCTGGCGGCGGTCGATCTGCTGGCGCGGCTGCAGCTGGCCGCCCGCCGGGCCGGCGGGCGGATACGGCTGCGTGATCCCGACCCGGCGCTACTCGCCCTGCTCGACCTCGTCGGCCTCACCTTCGAGGTGGAGGGGCAGGCCGAACAGGGGGAACCAGCGCTGGGTGTCGAGGAAGAAGTGGAAACCGGTGATCCGGCCGCCTGAGATCTCCAGCACCTGAACCGCCCAGGGCGTGAAACCGCCCTTCTCCTCGTCCGGCTTGTAGTGCGCGAAGCCCGGCAGGCCGTTCGCCTGGACCGACAGCAGACGGGAACCGGCGCAGGAGGCACCGAGGGTGGTCATGAAGCCGGTGATGTCGGACGTGCCGCGCAGCCACAGGTCGAACGGCGGCATCGTCATGATGGCGTCCTCGTGGAGCAGGGCCGTCAGCGCCGTCATGTCATAGCCCTCGAAGGCCTTGACGTACCGCTCCAGCAGCTTCTGCTGCTCCTCGTCCAGCGGGTCGGACACCGCGCCCTCGGCGCCCTGGTCCGCGCGCTCCGCGAGCGTCGCCCGCGCCCGCTGCAGCGCGCTGTTGACCGAGGCGACCGAGGTGTCGAGCAGCTCGGCGACCTCGCTCGCCTTCCACGCCAGCACCTCGCGCAGGATCAGCACCGCCCGCTGCTTGGGCGGCAGTTGCTGGAGCGCGGCCATGAAGGCGAGCCGGATCGACTCCTTGGCGACCGCCGCCTCCGCCGGGTCCTCCACCGAGGGCAGCACGCGCGCGTCCGGCACCGGCTCCAGCCAGGTGTTGTCCGGGCGGGGGGCGAGCGCGGCCTGGGCGAGCGGGGTCGACTCCGTCAGGTCCATCGGCCTCGCCCGCTTGTTGCCCGCCGTCAGCATGTCCAGGCACACGTTCGTCGCGATCCGGTACAGCCATGAGCGCAGGCTGGAACGGCCTTCGAACTTCTCGTAGTTGCGCCAGGCCCGCACCAGGGTGTCCTGCACCGCGTCCTCGGCCTCGAAGGAGGAGCCGAGCATCCGGTAGCAGTAACCGGTCAGCTCGGTACGGTGCTTCTCCAGTGCGACTTCGAGGTCCGCCGTCGCCGTGCCGTTGCCCATCGTCCACTCACCCCTGTGGCCGTTCCGTTCGCGCGCTTGTGCGCCCCAGTAATCGGGAAGGTACAGCGGCTCACTGACAATGGCCCGGGGAGTGCGAAAGAGCGCAGCTCAGAGCGGTCCGGTTCAGTTTCTTACGGACCTGAACGGATGCCGCAGGGCGCGCGGTCCGGTGAACCGCGCGCCCCAGCGAACCGGCTTCCTCAGTGCGCCGGCACCGGTTCCCGGCGGGCCGCCACCCGGGCCGCCCGGGAGCCGAGCACCGTGATCGTGACGACGCCGAGGACCGCGAGCAGTCCGACGCCGACCGTGCCCGACCAGCCGCTCGCGTGGAAGGCCATCGCGCCCACCGTGCTGCCCGCGCTGGAGCCGATGTAGTACGTCGACTGGTAGAGCGCCGCGGCCTGGGCGCGGCCGTGCGTGGCCGTCTTGCTGACTGCCGAGGAGGCGACCGCGTGACCCGCGAAGAAGCCCGCCGTGATCAGGACCAGGCCCAGCAGGACCAGCGGGAGGGAGTCGGCCAGGGAGAGGAGCAGGCCCGCCGCCGTCGTGCCGCCCGCCAGGTACAGGGCGCCCCGGCGGCCGAGGCGGCCCACCAGGCGGCCCGCCGTCGACGCCGAGACCGTGCCGACCAGGTAGACCAGGAAGATCGAGCCGACGATGCCCTGCGGCAGCCCGAACGGCTCTTCCGTCAGCCGGTACCCGATCACCGTGTACACGCCGCCGAACACCGTCATGAACAGCGCGCCGATCGCGTACAGACGGCGCAGCAGCGGGTCGGAGAGGTGGTCGCGGACCGTGCCGAGCAGGACGCGCGGGCGCAGCGAACCGGCCCTGAAGTGCTGCGGGGCGGGCAGCAGCAGCCGGAAGGCCACCGCACAGACCACCGCGACCACGCCGATCACGCCGACCGCGACCCGCCAGCCCCACTCCTGCGCCACCCAGCCGGTGATCACCCGGCCGCTCATCCCGCCGACGCTGTTGCCCGCGACGAACAGGCCGATCGCCGTGACCAGCGCCTTCGGCCGGACCTCCTCGGCCAGGTACGCCGTCGCCGAAGCCGGCAGACCGGCCAGCGCCGCGCCCTGCACCGCCCGCAGCACCACCAGGGCGCCGATGGACGGAGCGAACGGCACCAGCAGGCCTACGGCCACCGCGACCGCCAGCGAACCCGTCATCACCGTACGGCGGCCGAAGCGCTCCGACAGGGCGCTCATCGGCAGCACGCACAGCGCCAGACCGCCGGTCGCGGCGGCCACCGTCCAGCTCGCCTCGCCCGCCGCGACCCCGAACTCCCCGGAGATCAGCGGCAGCAGGGCCTGCGTGGAGTAGAGGAGGGCGAAGGTCGCGACACCGGCGAGGAAGAGGGCGAAGCTCATCCGGCGGTAGCCGGGGCCGCCCGGAGTCATGCGCGAGTCGGACGCGAGGTCGGACACGGCGTCGGAGGAACGGACGGGCACAACGGCGTCCACGGTGGTGGACGCCCCGGTACTGGCGGGATTCATACCCAGAAGCTTTGTACGATCCCGCTCATCCGTCCAATGCATGGAATCGCCATAATCGTTCCCATGGTGCATCAGCAAAGCTCACAGCCTCGACTGTCACCGTCCGGTGACACAGAAGACACGTCTGCGATGTCGATGGTGCTGGCTCCGCGCCTCGCGTACTTCGCCGGAGTGGCCCGTACCGAGCACGTCACCCGGGCCGCCCACGAGATGAACGTCCCGCAGTCGACCCTCTCCCGCGCGATGGCCCGCCTGGAGCAGGACCTGGGCGTCGACCTGTTCGCCCGCCACGGCCGTACGGTCTCCCTCACCCCCGCCGGCCGCACCTTCCTCGGCTCCGTCGAGCGCGCCCTCGCCGAGATCGAGCGCGCCGCCGAGGAGGTCCGCGCAGACGCCGACCCGGCCACCGGCAAGGTCGCCTTCGGCTTCCTGCACACCATGGGCGCCGAGACCGTGCCTGGCCTGATCCACGCCTTCCGTGCCGACCATCCGCGCGTCCGCTTCAGCCTCGTCCAGAACTACGGCGAGGCGATGCTGGAGGGGCTGCGGGTGGGCGAACTGGACCTGTGCCTGACCTCCCCGGTCCCGGACGCCCCCGACCTCGTCGCGCGCCGCCTGGACGAGCAGAAGCTGCGCCTGGTCGTCCCCGCCGACCACCGCCTCGCCGCCCGCCGCCGGATCCGCCTGGCCGAGGCCGCCGAGGAGACGTTCGTGACCCTGGAAACGGGTTACGGCCTGCGCCGCATCACCGACGCCCTGTGCCGGGAGGCGGGCTTCAAGCCCCGCGTCGCCTTCGAGGGCGAGGAGGCGGAGACCCTGCGGGGCCTGGTCGCGGCCGGCCTCGGGGTCGCCCTCCTGCCCCCGCCGACCGTGCCGAGGCCGGGGGTCGTGGAACTGACGGTGACGGCCCCGAGAGCGGTACGAGAGATCGGCGTGGCGTGGCTGGCCGACCGCCCGGACACCCCGCCGGTGGCGGCATTCAAGAAGTTCCTGCTGTCGAGAAGAGGCAGCCTTCTGCCCTAGACCCTGTGCAGCGACTGTCCGAACCCCGCGGCCAAGGGCATCCGCAACCCGATCGGCGGCGGAGCGGCCAGCGCATCCTCCACCGGGCGCGACACCGGCCACCCGAACAGCGCCCCCATCGTGAAGTCGGCCACCAGGCAGAGCACTTCCTCGCGGTAGCCGTGCAACCGGTGTCCGTCGGTGTGCACTTCGAACCGGCAGACCTCGCGGTTGGCCTTCTTCGCCCGTGCCGCCAGCCGGAACGACAGCTCGGGGTCGGTCCGTTCGTCGTTCGTGCCGTGCACGATCAGCACCCGCCGCCCCGCCAGCTGTCTGACCGGTTCGGCGGGGGCGGCCACGTCGTCCTCCGGCAGCCAGGGGGCCAGTGCCACGACGGAGTTGACGGCCTCGTGGCCTCCGGCGTGCAGGGCGGCCCGCCCGCCCATGTCCTGCCCGACCAGGCACACCGGGACGTCGCCGTACCGCCGTTGGATCTCGTCGGCGGCCCAGGACGCGTCCGCCGCGAGGTGCGCCTCGCTGCCGTTCCAGCCCCGGTACCGGTAGTGGACGGTGTGCACGACGAGTCCGTCGGCGCGGCCCGCGCGTGCGAGCCTGCGGCCCAGGGAGCGGACGAGGGCTGTCGCCCGTACGAGGGACGGCCTGCGGGCGGAGACCTCCTCCCCTCCGGGGAGCAGGAGTACCGCTCCGCTCACGGCGTTCGGCTCCTGGCCGACTGCCCTGCCCAGCCTGGCCGTTCGGACCGGCGTCGGTTGCTGTCCCATGACAGAACAGTTTCAGAAGGATCGGTGTACGAAACCCGTCCCTGCGGTCACCGTTCCGTATCGACGGAAAACGTGCGGAGCGATTCGTGCCATTTGAGGGGTTCTCTACGCGCGTAGGCGTTAGAGTGCGGAAATGACGAGCCAGACTGCTTCGACTGGGACCGTCCCGACGAACGTTCCGACGCCGGACCAGATCCGCCGGGCGCCCAAGGTTCTGCTGCACGATCACCTCGACGGCGGGCTCCGCCCCGGAACCGTCGTCGAACTGGCCCGCGAGGCGGGCTACACCCAGCTCCCCGAGACCGACCCCGACAAGCTGGGCATCTGGTTCCACGAGGCCGCCGACTCCGGCTCGCTGGAACGGTATCTGGAGACCTTCGCGCACACCGTCGCCGTGATGCAGACCCGGGACGCGCTGATCCGGGTCGCCCGGGAGTGCGCCGAGGACCTCGCCGAGGACGGGGTCGTCTACGCCGAGGTGCGGTACGCCCCCGAGCAGCACCTGGAGGGCGGGCTGAGCCTCGAAGAGGTGGTCGAGGCCGTCAACGAGGGCTTCCGGCAAGGGGAGCGGCTCGCCCGGGAGAACGGTCACCGCATCCGGGTCGGCGCCCTGCTGACCGCCATGCGGCACGCGGCCCGTGCCCTGGAGATCGCCGAACTCGCCAACCGCTACCGCGACTCGGGCGTGGTCGGCTTCGACATCGCCGGTGCCGAGGCCGGCTACCCGCCCACCCGGCACCTGGACGCGTTCGAGTACCTCAAGCGCGAGAACAACCACTTCACCATCCACGCCGGCGAGGCCTTCGGGCTGCCGTCCATCTGGCAGGCGCTCCAGTGGTGCGGCGCCGACCGGCTCGGGCACGGCGTGCGGATCATCGACGACATCGAGGTCCAGGAGGACGGCTCCGTGCGGCTCGGGCGGCTGGCGTCCTACGTCCGCGACAAGCGGATCCCGCTGGAGCTGTGCCCCAGCTCCAACCTGCAGACCGGGGCCGCGCCCTCGTACGCCGAGCACCCGATCGGGCTGTTGCGCCGGCTGCACTTCCGGGCCACGGTGAACACCGACAACCGGCTGATGTCGCACACCACCATGAGCCAGGAATTCGAGCACCTGGTCGACGCATTCGGCTACACGCTCGATGACCTGCAGTGGTTCTCCGTCAATGCGATGAAATCAGCGTTCATTCCTTTCGATGAACGACTCGCCATGATCAATGACGTCATCAAGCCCGGATATTCCGAACTGAAGGCCGAATGGCTGTTCCAGCAGACCGCTTCCACCAGCGGTTCCGCAGGCTCGGAGGGGTGACGGCGGCCTGATCGGTCGTACGGAATGCGGACGCGCTTTCGCGAGCCGTCCGCATTTCGGTGTTTGCGGCGGGTGGCACGGCATGTTTACGGTCGTGGACCGATCGGATCGTTTTTCTCTCCGTCTCCGCATTCAAGGACGCATTCACCATGAAGCAGTCTGCTGCCAAGACCCTCGGTGTCGCCGCCCTCGGTGCCGCCTTCGCCGCCCTCGGCGCGGGAGCGGCCAACGCGGCCCCGGCCGTCCCGGACGCCACGCAGACCCTGGACGGCGTCACCAAGACGCTGCCGGCCGAGAACGTGGGCAAGGCGCTGCCGGGTGCCGCCGAGACGCTCGCCCAGGGGCAGGGTGGCCTCGGCACCGGTCTGGCCGCCGCGCAGCCTGTCGCCGAGCGGGTCCTCGCCGACGGGCCGACCAAGCCGGTCGCCGGGCTGCTCGGCGGACTGCCGATCGGCAAGGGGCTGCCCACGCACGGTCTGCCGGTGAACGGGATCCCGCTCGGCTGAGCCCACCCCCCACCACCGTTGGGGCGCACCGGTGCCTTCCGGGAGCGCCCCAACGGCGTTCGCACGCCCGGCCGGAGGTCACCAGTCGGTGGAACGGACCTTGTCCTCGGACGGCAGCAGGATCCACAGGGCTATGTAGAGCAGGAACTGCGGGCCGGGCAGCAGGCAGGAGACCAGGAAGATCACCCGCATCGTCGACGCGGAGGTGCCGAAGCGCCGTGCCAGCGCTGCGCACACTCCGCCGAGCATGCGGCCGTGGGTGGGGCGGGCGAGAGCGGTCATGTCGGCTCCTCCGTGGTCGTCGGCTCGCTGGTGAGCCGCTCGTTCGGGGCCGCCGGTGTGGCCGCCCCAACTGTGTTCCACCGTACGGAGCCGAACGGGACGAAACGTCCCTCTACGGAGCTATGCCGACCCTGGGAATCGTCGGGGTGCGCCCCTGAGGGCGGTCCTCGAAGACGGTGACCGGCTCGGCCTCCCGGCCCTCGGCCGCACGGCCCTCGCGTTCGCCCCGCCGCCGAAGCCAGGCACGGCCCGCGGGCACCACGGCCACATGGGCCAGCAGCACGCCCGTCGTGTTCAGCAGCAGCGAGTCGACGTCCACGACCCTGCCGGGCACCCCGGTCTGCAACAGGGCGATCCCCACGGAGATCAGGGCGCCCGCCGCGGTCGTACGGACCAGGGAGGAGAGCCGGGACACGGCGAGCCTGCCGTGCGCCATCGGCAGCAGCACGCCCAGCGGCGCGAGCAGCGCCAGCCCCTCGCCGATGCGCCGGGCCGCCTCCGGCCAGCCCAGCGCCAGGTCGGCCCGGATGCCGGCCAGCGGGCGCAGGTTGGCGGGCATCACCCAGGGCACGTCCAGGGGCCGCAGCATCAGCCAGGCGACGAGCGCGAGATGGGCGACGAGGAGGACACCCCCTGTCACACGGATGCGGATCGCGGCGCTGCCGCCGATGGAGCCTTGAAGCTGCACGCACCCGTAGACGCGCCCACCCGCACGAACGGTTCCCCGAGGCCACACAGTCGTGCCCCCGAGCCCCGCTAGCCCCGCGCGACCCCGCTCGACGGCGGCTCGGTCGTGCCGGGGCGGCTGCGGACCTCGTCGGTGCACTCGTAGCGGCGCAGTGGACCGGCGGACGGACCGCCCAGGATCACCGAGCCGTTGCCCTCGGTCGCCGCCGAGTCGGAGAGGGTGCACACCACCTGCGCGAGGGCGTAGGAGGTGAGCCGGTCCGGGGCGGTGCTCAGCCGCAGGGTGTCCTCGGGGTCCAGCGGGCCCGGCCCGGTCACGCTCATGCCGCCCGGCACGTACGTGCTGTACCCCGCCTCCTTCTCCGCGGCCGACGGGGACTGCGCGAGCTGGTCCAGCAGGCCCTGCGCCACGATCACCCGGCGCTTGGCGTCCGGGGTGCCGTCCGGGACGTGCACGGTCCGGTCGACGGTCACCAGGGACGAGGCGCACAGCAGGAACACCTGTACGGGCACCCCGTGCGAGGACTGTGTCGACACGTCGGGTCCGGCCAGCGAGCACGGTACCCGCGAGGGCGCCCCGCCGAAGTCGGTCGGCACCTGCGTGGCCCGGATCCCGCACCCGGTGACCAGCGCGCCCAGGAGGGACAGTGCCAGCAGCCGCCGTACACGTCCAGCGGTTCTAGCGGTCATCACCCCTCCTTTCCGTTCCCTTGTCATCCTGCTTGCCGTTGTCGCTGTTCTCGCCGTTCTCGCCGTTCTCGCCGTCCTCCTCCGTCACCCGTGAGGTGTCCCTCGGCAGCCGCAGTGTGAACACCGCGCCGCCCTCGGGGGAATTGGCCGCGGTGATCTCGCCGCCGTGGATGTGGGCGTTCTCCAGGGCGATGGACAGGCCCAGGCCGCTGCCCTCGGAGCGCGGCCGGGAGGCGCTCGCCTTGTAGAAGCGGTCGAAGACGTGCGGGAGGACGTCCTCGGGGATGCCGGGCCCGTGGTCGCGCACCGCGATGACCATGTCGTCGCCGTCGATGCGCACCGACACCCGCACCGGCGACCCGCCGTGCTTGAGCGCGTTCCCGATCAGGTTGGCGAGTATGACGTCCAGGCGGCGCGGGTCGAGGACGGCGTGGATGCCGCGCTCGGCGTCCAGGTCCACCGCGTCCAGCCAGGCGCGGGCGTCGATGCAGGCGGTGATCTGGTCGGCGACGTCGACGTCGTCCACGACCAGCCGGGCGGTGCCCGCGTCGAAGCGGGTGACCTCCATCAGGTTCTCGACCAGGTCGTTCAGCCGTCGGGTCTCGCTGACCACGAGCCGTACGGCCGGCTCGATCATCGGGTCGATGCTCCCGGACTCGAACTCCAGCTCCTCCTCCAGCACTTCCGTCACGGCGGTGATGGCGGTCAGCGGGGTGCGCAGCTCGTGCGACATGTCGGCGACGAAGCGGCGCGAGGCCTCGTCCCGGGCGGCCATGTCCGCGACCCGCTTCTCCAGCGCCTCGGCCGCGTTGTTGAACGTCCGTGACAGATCGGCGAGTTCGTCGGTGCCGGACACCCGCAGCCGGGTGTCCAGCTTGCCCTCGCCGAGCCGCCGGGCGGCCACGCCCAGCCGGTGCACCGGCTTGAGCACGGTCGTGGCGGCGGCCTGCGCGAGCAGCGCGGCGCCGATCAGCGCGAGGCCGGTGGCGATCCCCAGCGACCAGGCAAGGGAGTTGAGGTCCTTGGCCTCCGGCTGCAGCGACTTCGCCATGTAGCCCGCCGGACCGCCGCCGATCAGCCGCGTACCGGCGACGAGATAGGGCGTACCGCGCTCCTCGGTCCGCTGCCAGTAGAGGTGGTACGGCGAGGTGTTCTCGTCGGTCACCTTCTGCCGCCGGTCCACCGCCTTGCGCAGCGACTCGGGCACGTCCTCCAGGGCGAAGCCGTTGATACCGCCCGAGTTGCCGTACACCGTCTTGCCGCTCGCGTCCTGGCCGACGAGCAGCACGCTGAAGTGCTGGCTGCCGGAGGCCATCTGACCGGCCGTGCGCTGGAGTTCGTCCTGGGTGGGGTGCACGGGCAGCGCGCCGGCCCGGTTCTGCATCTCCTGCTGGAAGTCGCGCAGCACCGCGTCCTGAGCGCGCGTCAGCACCGCTTCCCGGTTCAGCCAGTAGGCGATGCCCGAGGCCGACACCGCGGCGGTCAGGGCGACCAGGCCGAAGACCACCACCAGTCGCAGCCGCAGGCTGGTGAAACGCAGCCGCGCCAGACTTCCCACACGCCCCGCGGCCCAGCCGCGCAGCCCACCTTGCTTGTCGGTCACTGAGGAACGTCCAGGCGGTAGCCGACACCACGGACGGTACGGATCAGGGTCGGGGACGAGGGCACGTCCTCCACCTTGGCGCGCAGCCGCTGCACACACGCGTCCACCAGGCGCGAGTCGCCCAGGTAGTCGTGCTCCCACACCAGCCGCAGCAACTGCTGCCGCGACAGCGCCTGACCGGGACGCCGGCTCAGCTCCAGCAGCAGCCGCAGCTCGGTCGGGGTCAGTTGCAGATCCTCGCCGTTCTTGGTGACGGTCATCGCCGAACGGTCGATGACCAGGCTCCCGAACGTCGCCGAGTCGTTGGACTCGCGCTCCCCGCGCCGCAGCACGGCCCGGATCCTGGCGTCCAGCACCCGGCCCTGCACCGGCTTGACGACGTAGTCGTCGGCACCGGACTCCAGCCCCACGACCACGTCGATGTCATCGCTGCGCGCGGTCAGCAGGATGATCGGCAGCTGGTCGGTGCGCCGGATGCGCCGGCACACCTCGAACCCGTCGATGCCGGGCAGCATCACGTCCAGCACGATCAGATCCGGGCGCTGTTCGCGCAACAGCTTCAGTCCGTCCTCACCGCTGGCAGCGGTGGCCACCCGGTGTCCCTGGCGCGTCAGGGAGAGCTCCAGGGCCGTACGGATGGCGTCGTCGTCCTCGATCAGCAACAGGGAAGGCACGGGCTCATTCTGGCCCATGAAGGGGGTGTCGTACGACCTGATGACACCAGGCCTTCGCTACCGGAACCACCTGTGCGCTTTCTGTGACGACGCTCGGACCGGCCCCTGTGACAGGTCTGTGACAGTCGACGGACACGGCCATGAAGTGGCCCCGGCAGTCTTTTGGGCACAGGCAGGGCGGCGAAACGAGCAGGCCGGCCCGGCCCGAACAAGCCGAATTTCCGGACGTCCACGACGGGGAGCGCGAGATGAACACGCTGCACAGCATGAGCACCAGCGCAGTTGTCACGCGTCTGCACGACGTGCACCGGGGTTCCGAGAAGTCCGGTGCCGTGAGCGGGCGGGGGTGCGCTCGCGGCACCGGACGTCAGCACACCGCGATCATGACGGTGGTTGACGGTTTCACGGGGGAAACGCACGGGGGAGCCGCGTACAGGGAGGACTCGGGGGAGCGTCGTTCGCTGACGGAGGCGGAATTCACCGCCTACGTCCAGGAGCGCCGCGCCTCCCTGTACGCCACCGCCTACCACCTCACCGGTGACCGCTTCGAGGCCGAGGACCTGCTGCAGAGCGCGCTGTTCTCGACGTACAAGGCGTGGGACCGGATCAGCGACAAGGCCGCGGTCGGCGGCTACCTGCGCCGCACCATGACCAACCTGCACATCAGCGCCTGGCGGCGGCGCAAGCTCAACGAGTACCCGACCGAGGAACTGCCGGAGACGGTCGGCGAGACGGACGCGATGCGCGGCACCGAACTGCGCGCGGTCCTGTGGCAGGCGCTGGCCCGGCTGCCCGAACTCCAGCGCACCATGCTGGTCCTGCGCTACTACGAGGGCCGCACGGACCCGGAGATCGCGGAGATCCTCGGCATCAGTGTCGGCACGGTGAAGTCCAGCATCTGGCGGTCGCTCCGCCGGCTGCGCGAGGACGACGTCCTCAGCTTCGGCCGTGACGAGGAGGATGCCTTCGGCGAACTGGTCGCCTGAAGGTGGACGGGCCGCTGGGGGGCGGCCCTACGGGGGAAACACGGGGGAATACGGGGAAACACGGGGGAACACGGGGGACCACTGGGGGGTGGGCCCGAGAGGGGGTACACGGGGGAGACCACGGGGGAACACGGGGGAGCACAGAAGCGGGACTGGAGGGCCGGGGGGTCCGTCCAGTCCCGCGCCTTTTTGCGCCTGAACCGGCGCCGCTCTCGCGGACGTGGCCGATCGCCGTCGTGGTTCCTCAGTTGATGGTTGCGGTGCTCTTCGTGGACACATGGCGCCCCGCCGCGGCAGTCGCCAGCCGGCCCAGCGCCTCGTCCCGGTCGCAGGCGTGGGCGCCCAGGGAGACCTGGCGGGCCACGATCGACCGCTCCGCGCGCATCAGCCGCCAGCCGCGGCGCAGCAGGAACGGCACCGACTTGCGGCCCTCCTTCAGGTCCCGCAGGAAGCGCCGCCGGAAGGTGGTGACCGCCCCGCGGGTCAGGCACAGCGCGTCCGCGAGCAGGCCCAGTTCCCGGCACCGCTGCACGATCTCCGCGGCGAAGATGCCCTCCGCGATGAACAGCGGGGTGCGGCCGATGTGCAGGGTCTCCTCGCCGGTACGGGCGCTCTGCGCGATGTCGTACACCGGCACCGGCGTCGACCCGGTGGCGCACAGCCGGGCGATGGCCTCGACGGCGACGTCCGCGTCCCAGGACCCGGGGTGGTCCCAGTCGATGTCCGAACTCCCCGCCACCAGGGGCAGAGTCGGGTCGTCGCCTTCCTTGTAGAAGTCGTCAAGGCGCAGGACAGGGAGCCCGGAACGGGCGGCGACGAGGGACTTGCCCGAGCCCGAGGGGCCGCACAGCAGCACGACACGGGCGGGGGACGGGGGATGAATGCTCACGGAACACCAGTTTGACGTATGGGGGGCCGCCTGCCGACCCCGCGGGTCGGCTTTTGAGCGTGAGCCGTACCTCAACTACTCTACGTGTCGACCTCATTACTCTGCGCACCAGAAGGTGGCACCAGCGATGGCCCGACACACCTCCCCCCAGCACCCCACCGTGCAGCGCGCCCTGATCGCCCTCGCGACCGCCGGAGCGGCCCTGGGGGCGGGCGCGGCGACGGCCCACGCGGAGGCCGCCGCACCGCTCGTGGACGTGCCGTCGCGGCCCACCTCGCTCGGCAGGATCGACCCGCAGACGGGCCTGGCCGCCCTCACCGGCACGGTCGGCTATGTCACGGGCCCGGTCGCCGGCCTCAAGCCCAATCCGCTGGCCGGCACGGGGGCCGACCCCTTGGACAACGGGCTGGGCACACAGGTGGCCGACTTCAAGCCGGTCGACTCACGGATGCTGACAGGCCCGGTCGCCCAGGCCCAGTCGCTCGGGGCGGTGCCGGGGGCGGGGCTGGTGACGGGGCTGCTGGGCGCCGGCCAGGGCGCCCCGCTGGGCTGACCCGCACGGCAGGTGCGCAGGCGAAGAGCCGCGCCGCCCCCGGACGGAGGGGCGACGCGGCTCGTTCGCGGGTGGGTCCGGTACGGCCGCGGGACGGACGGCTCAGTACGACGAACCCGACGCGCCCAGCGACCCGGTGGGGTGCCAGACGGTCTTGGTCTCCAGGAAGGCCGTCATGCGGTCGATGCCCGGCGTCGCCGACCAGTCGTCCACAGGCTGTGGACGCAGGACGCGCTTCAGGTTGTCGGCCGCCGCGATCTCCAGCTCCTTCGCCAGCACCTCGTCGGCGCCCGCGAGGTCGATCGCGTTGACGTCCTGGTGCGCGGCCAGCGGGGCCGCGAGCTCCGCCGTACGGCCGGACAGGACGTTGACGACACCGCCCGGCACGTCCGAGGTGGCCAGCACCTCGCCCAGGGAGAGGGCCGGGAGCGGGGACTTCTCGCTCGCGACCACGACCGCCGTGTTGCCGGTGGCGATCACCGGGGCGAGCACCGAGACCAGGCCCAGGAAGGACGACTCCTGCGGGGCCAGGACGGCGACCACGCCGGTCGGCTCGGGGGAGGAGAGGTTGAAGTACGGGCCCGCGACCGGGTTGGCGCCGCCGATCACCTGGGCGATCTTGTCGGTCCAGCCCGCGTACCAGACCCAGCGGTCGACGGTCGCGTCCACGACGGCGGCGGCCTTCGACTTGGACAGCCCCTCGGCCTCGGCGACCTCGCGGACGAACTGGTCCTTGCGGCCCTCCAGCATCTCCGCGACGCGGTACAGGACCTGGCCGCGGTTGTACGCCGTCGCGCCGGACCAGCCGCCGAACGCCTTGCGCGCGGCCACGACCGCGTCACGGGCGTCCTTGCGGGAGGACTGCGGTGCGTTGGCCAGCCAGTTGCCCTTTGAGTCCGCCACCTCGTACACCCGGCCGCTCTCGGAACGCGGGAACTTCCCGCCGACGTACAGCTTGTAGGTCTTGAAGACGGAGAGTCGCTCAGTCTTTTCGGTCTTCTCAGACATCGAGGTACGCCTCCAGGCCGTGACGACCGCCCTCGCGGCCGAAGCCCGACTCCTTGTAACCGCCGAACGGCGAGGTCGGGTCGAACTTGTTGAACGTGTTGGACCAGATCACGCCCGCGCGGAGCTTGTTCGCCACCGCCAGGATGCGCGAGCCCTTCTCCGTCCAGATGCCCGCCGACAGGCCGTACTGCGTGTTGTTGGCTTTGGCGACGGCCTCGTCGGGCGTGCGGAAGGTGAGGACCGACAGCACCGGGCCGAAGATCTCGTCGCGGGCGATGGTGTGGGCCTGGGTGACGTTCGTGAACAGCGTCGGGGCGAACCAGTAGCCGGAGGAGGGCAGTTCGCAGACCGGGGACCAGCGTTCGGCGCCCTCCGCCTCGCCCTGCTCGGTGAGCGCGGTGATCCGGGCCAGCTGCTCGGCGGAGTTGATCGCGCCGATGTCGGTGTTCTTGTCGAGCGGGTCGCCGAGGCGCAGCGTCGACAGGCGGCGCTTCAGGGAGTCCAGCAGCTCGTCCTGGATCGACTCCTGGACGAGGAGGCGCGAGCCGGCGCAGCACACCTGGCCCTGGTTGAAGAAGATGCCGGTGACGATGCCCTCTACGGCCTGGTCGATCGGGGCGTCGTCGAAGACGATGTTGGCGCCCTTGCCGCCCAGTTCGAGGGTGAGCTTCTTCCGGGTGCCCGCGACGGTCCGCGCGATCTCCTTGCCGACCGCCGTGGAGCCGGTGAAGGCGACCTTGTTGACGTCCGGGTGCGCGACGAGCGCGGCGCCCGCGTCGCCGTAGCCCGGAAGGATGTTGACGACACCCTTGGGCAGGCCCGCCTGGCGGCAGATGTCCGCGAAGAACAGGGCGGAGAGGGGGGTCGTCTCGGCGGGCTTGAGGACGACCGTGTTGCCGGTCGCGAGCGCCGGGGCGATCTTCCACGCCAGCATCAGCAGCGGGAAGTTCCAGGGGATGACCTGGCCGGCCACGCCCAGCGGACGCGGGTTGGCACCGAAGCCGGCGTGGTCGAGCTTGTCGGCCCAGCCTGCGTAGTAGAAGAAGTGCGCGGCGACCAGCGGGAGGTCCGCGTCGCGGGTCTCCTTGATCGGCTTTCCGTTGTCCAGCGTCTCCAGGACGGCCAGCTCACGGCTGCGCTCCTGGATGATCCGGGCGATGCGGAACAGGTACTTGGCGCGCTCGGAGCCGGGCAGCGCCGACCACTTCTCGAAGGCCTTGCGGGCGGCCTTCACCGCGCGGTCGACGTCCGCCTCACCCGCCTGGGCGACCTCGGAGAGGACCTCCTCGGTGGACGGGGAGACCGTCTTGAAGACCTTGCCGTCGGCCGCCTCGGCGAACTCGCCGTCGATGAACAGGCCGTAGGAAGGGGCGATGTCGACGACCGAGCGGGACTCGGGCGCCGGTGCGTACTCGAATGCGGAAGCCATGGTGATCAGTCCACCGTCACGTAGTCGGGGCCGGAGTAGCGGCCGGTGGCCAGCTTCTGACGCTGCATGAGCAGGTCGTTCAGCAGCGAGGAGGCGCCGAAGCGGAACCAGTGGTTGTCCAGCCAGTCCTCGCCCGCGGTCTCGTTGACCAGGACCAGGAACTTGATGGCGTCCTTGGTGGTGCGGATGCCGCCGGCCGGCTTCACGCCGACCTGGATACCGGTCTGGGCGCGGAAGTCGCGTACCGCCTCCAGCATCAGCAGGGTGTTGGCGGGGGTGGCGTTGACCGCGACCTTGCCGGTGGACGTCTTGATGAAGTCCGCGCCCGCCAGCATGCCCAGCCAGCTCGCCCGGCGGATGTTGTCGTACGTCGACAGCTCGCCGGTCTCGAAGATGACCTTCAGCCGGGCGCTCGTCCCGCAGGCCTCCTTCACGGCGACGATCTCGTCGTACACCTTCAGGTACTTGCCCGCGAGGAACGCGCCCCGGTCGATGACCATGTCGATCTCGTCGGCGCCCGCGGCGACGGCGTCACGCACGTCGGCCAGCTTCACGTCGAGCGCGGCACGGCCGGCCGGGAAGGCGGTGGCCACCGAGGCGACCTTGACGCCGGAACCGGCGACGGCCTCCTTGGCGACGGCCACCATGTCGGGGTAGACGCAGACCGCGGCCGTGGTCGGGGTCGTGCGGTCCGTCGGGTCGGGATGGACGGCCTTGGCGCCGAGCGCCCGGACCTTGCCCGGGGTGTCCGCGCCTTCCAGCGTCGTCAGGTCGACCATCGAGATGGCGAGGTCGATGGCGTACGCCTTCGCGGTGGTCTTGATGGAACGGGTGCCGAGAGACGCGGCGCGCGCCTCCAGGCCGACCGCGTCGACGCCGGGCAGCCCGTGGAGGAAGCGGCGCAGCGTGCTGTCGGACGCGGTGACGTCTGCGAGAGCGCTAGCTGTGGGTGCAGTACTGGGCATGGTCACCAGACGAGCATATCTACGCGCGTAGCGGCTGTACAGTCCCGGGCGCTCATCTCGTCATCGCGCACCACGTATGAGCGTTTCCCCGGGCGTCGGGCAGAATCGGCGACATGACGACGCCGGACCACCAGTCACCCGCGCCACAGCCGCCGCAGCCCGCTGCCAAGGACCTGATCTACCGCTCGCCCATGGCGCTCGTGGGCGGTGTGCTGCTGCTCGCGCTCGTGGGCTGGCTGGGCATCGACGCGCTGATCAGCGGGCACGGGCGGACGCCGTGGCTGGCGCTCGCCGGGCTGATCCTGATCGTGCCGCTGACCGTAGCCTTCACGCTCCGCCCGGCCGTCTTCGCGAACGAGGACCGGCTGCGGGTCCGCAACCCCTTCCGGGTCATCACCCTGCCCTGGGGCGAGATCTCCGTCCTGCGCTCCGGCTACTCCAACGAGGTCGTCGCCAAGTCCGGCACCAAGTACCAGCTGTGGTCCATCCCGGTCTCGCTGCGGGGCCGCAAGAAGGCGGCCGACCGCAGGGTCCGCGCGGCGGCGGAGGCGGCCGGTGGCGGCCCCGCCGGGCGGCTGGGGTTCGGCCGTCCGGGCTTCGGCGGCCTGGGCGCCGGTGCGGGCGCGACGGGCCGTACGCGGGCCCAGAGCGACCAGATCATGACCGACCTGCGCGACCTCCAGGAACGCCGCGCGACGGCCGAGTCGGCGCAGGGCGAGGTCACGGTCCGCTGGGCCTACGAGGTGATCGCGCCCGCCGTGGCCGGCGCGGTGCTGCTCGCGATTCTGCTCGCGGTGGGGTGAGCGAAGCCCCCGGAATGCCGTAGGGGTGCCCCCGGACTCGGGAGCACCCCTGCTGGGCCCTTACGGGCGGAACCTCAGATGCCCGCCGCGGCGGACAGGTCGCGCTTGACCGCTGTGAGCAGCTCGGCGGCGCGGGCCCGGGCGGCCGGCAGACCGGCGTGCTCGGCGACCGGCACGACGACCTCCAGGTAGCACTTCAGCTTGGGCTCGGTGCCGCTGGGCCGCACGATGACACGGGCGCCGTCCAGCGTGTAGCGCAGGCCGTCCGTGGGCGGCAGCCTGTCGGTGCCCTGGGTGAGGTCCTCGGCCCTGGTGATGGCCAGACCCGCCAGCTCGGTCGGCGGCTGCTCGCGCAGGCGGCGCATCGCGTCGGCGATGAGCGAGAGGTCCTGGACGCGCACCGACAGCTGGTCGGTGGCGTGCAGGCCGTGCTCCACGGCGAGGTCGTCGAGGAGGTCCAGGAGGGTACGGCCCTCCTCCTTCAGCACCGAGGCCAGCTCGGTGATCAGGAGCGCGGCGGTGATGCCGTCCTTGTCCCGTACGCCCTCGGGGTCCACGCAGTAGCCGAGGGCCTCCTCGTAGCCGTAGCGCAGGCCCTCGACGCGGGCGATCCACTTGAAGCCGGTCAGGGTCTCCTCGTACGGCAGTCCCGCCTTCTCGGCGATACGGCCGAGCAGGGAGGAGGAGACGATCGACTCGGCGAAGGTGCCCTGCACGCCGCGCCGGACCAGGTGGGCGGCGAGCAGCGCGCCGACCTCGTCGCCGCGCAGCATCCGCCACTCGCCGCCGTCCTTGACGGCGACGGCACAGCGGTCGGCGTCGGGGTCGTTGGCGATGACGAGGTCCGGGTCGGTCGCACGGGCCTGGGTGAACGCCAGGTCCATCGCGCCCGGTTCCTCCGGGTTGGGGAAGGCGACCGTCGGGAAGTCCGGGTCGGGCTCGGCCTGCTCGGCGACCAGCACCGGCTCGGGGAAGCCGGCCCGGGCGAACGCGGCCAGCAGGACGTCCTTGCCGACGCCGTGCATCGCCGTGTAGACGGTGCGGGCGGTGCGGGGCGAGCCTTCGGCCAGGACGGCGTCCGTACGGGCCAGATAGGCGTCCAGGACCGTGTCGTCCAGGATCTCCCAGCCGGCCTCCGGGCGCGGTACGTCGTTCAGCGAGACGATCGCGTCGATCTCGGCGGCGATCTCCGCGTCGGCGGGCGGGACGATCTGGGAGCCGTCGCCGAGGTAGACCTTGTAGCCGTTGTCCCGGGGCGGGTTGTGGCTGGCGGTGACCTCCACGCCCGCGACCGCGCCCAGGTGCCTTATCGCGAACGCCAGGACGGGGGTGGGCAGGGGGCGGGGGAGCACGGCGGCACGCAGACCGGCGCCGGTCATCACCGCGGCGGTGTCCCGGGCGAAGTCGGCGGACTTGTGGCGGGCGTCGTAGCCGATGACGACGACGCCGTTGGCGTGACCGTTCTTCTTCAGGTACGCGGCGAGGCCCGCGGCGGCGCGGATGACGACGCTGCGGTTCATGCGCATGGGGCCGGCGCCGAGTTCGCCCCGCAGGCCGGCGGTGCCGAACTGCAGGGTGCCGCTGAAGCGGGCCGACAGTTCCGTCACGTCACCGGCCTCGATCAGCTTGGCCAGTTCGTCGCGAGTCTCCTGGTCGGGGTCCTCGGCGAGCCAAGCCTCGGCCCTGGCGATGAGATCGTCGTGCACGTCGTGGTCAACCTTTCGTTGGTCGTGCCCACCCGCCCACCTGACTCGGTGGGCCGGAAAGGTCGCTTACAGCCGGCCCAGCACCTGCGCCAGCAGCTGGCCCATCCGTGCCGCCGAGTCGCGGCCCGCCTGGAGGACCTCCTCGTGGTTGAGGGGCTCGCCGGTCATGCCGGCCGCGAGGTTGGTGACCAGGGAGATGCCCAGCACCTCGGCGCCTGCCTCGCGCGCGGCGATCGCTTCCAGGACCGTGGACATGCCGACCAGGTCCGCGCCGATGACACGGGCCATGCGGACCTCGGCCGGGGTCTCGTAGTGCGGGCCGGGGAACTGCGCGTAGACGCCCTCCTCCAGGGAGTCGTCGATCTCCTTGCACAGGGCGCGCAGGCGGGGGGAGTACAGGTCGGTCAGGTCGACGAAGTTGGCGCCGACGATCGGCGAGGTCGCCGTCAGGTTGATGTGGTCGCTGATCAGGACCGGCTGACCGGGGCGCATGCCCTCGCGCAGACCGCCGCAGCCGTTGGTGAGGACCACGGTCTTGCAGCCCGCGGCCACGGCCGTACGGACGCCGTGCGCGACGGCGGCCACACCGCGGCCCTCGTAGTAGTGCGTGCGGCCCAGGAAGACCAGCGCGCGCTTGTCACCGAAGGCGTACGAGCGGATCTTGCCGCCGTGGCCCGCGACGGCCGGCGGCGGGAAGCCGGGCAGCTCGGTGACCTGGAACTCAGCCTCGGGGGCGCCGAGGGCGTCGACGGCCGGGGCCCAGCCGGAGCCCATCACGAGGGCGACGTCGTGGGTCTCGGCGCCGGTCAGTTCGCGCAGGCGCGCGGCGGCGGCGTCGGCGGCGGCGTAGGGGTCGCCCTGGATGTCGTCCGGAAGAAGAGATGCGTTCACGTGAACGAGAGTAACCGCTCTTCGCCTACGCGCGTAGATGACAGAGCCCACGGGATCGGGATCGTTGTCTTGTCGTTTCCGACGAGGACATCCGTCGGCAAGCCCGTCGTCAGGTCGGTCCGCAGGTCCGTCAGCACGGACGCTTGCGCAGCTCCATCACGTAGTCGTGCGGAGCCCCCGCGGACTCGGCCGCGTCCGCGATCTCGCCGAGGTAGCGGGCCGAGGGCAGGCCGCCCTCGTAGCCGTTCAGGACGTACGTCCAGGCGGCTTCCTCGCCGTCCAGGGTGTGTACGCGGATCCGGACCCGGCGGTAGATGCCGAGGCCCACGCCTTCCCACCGGTCGAGTGACTCCTCGTCCATGGGTGCGAGGTCGTACAGGCCGAGGAAGACCTGCGCCCCGGGCGCCTCGACGATCGTCGCCAGCGCGCCTTCCCAGCCCAGCTGCTCGCCTCCGAACGTCAGCCGCCAGTCGTTCAGCCAGCCCGTGGCGCGCAGCGGGGAGTGCGGGGCGCGGCGGGACATCAGCCGCGCGTCGAGGTTGCCGGCGTACGCGGCATAGAGCGACATGGGGAGAGGGTACGGCAGCCGGAAACTCCCGCCCCACCGGTCTCACGGACGCCCCCGGGCAGTGGCACCTTGAGGCGTGCGGGACAATGGGGTACGTGACTCGGATCGTGATCATCGGTGGCGGACCCGGCGGATACGAGGCGGCCCTGGTAGCCGCCCAGCTCGGTGCGGAGGTGACCGTCGTCGACTGCGACGGTCTGGGCGGAGCGTCGGTGCTGACCGACTGCGTGCCGTCGAAGACTCTGATCGCCACGGCCGAGGTGATGACCACCTTCGATTCGTCGTACGAGGAACTCGGCATCATCGTCGCCGACGACACCCCGCCGCTGGAGCAGGCGGCCCGGGTGGTCGGCGTGGACCTCGGCAAGGTCAACCGCCGTGTGAAGAGGCTCGCGCTCGCCCAGTCCCACGACATCACCGCGTCCGTGACGCGCGCCGGCGCCCGGGTCATGCGCGGTCGCGGCCGGCTGGAGGGCATGCAGGCCCTCGACGGCTCCCGGAAGGTCGTCGTCAGCGCTGCCGACGGCACCGAGGAGACCCTCACCGCCGACGCCGTGCTCATCGCCACCGGCGGTCACCCGCGCGAGCTGCCCGACGCCCAGCCCGACGGCGAGCGCATCCTCAACTGGACCCAGGTCTACGACCTCACCGAGCTGCCCGAAGAGCTGATCGTGGTCGGCTCCGGTGTGACCGGTGCCGAGTTCGCCGGTGCCTACCAGGCCCTGGGCTCCAAGGTCACCCTGGTCTCCTCCCGCGACCGCGTGCTGCCGGGCGAGGACCCGGACGCCGCCGCCGTCCTGGAGGACGTGTTCCGGCGCCGTGGCATGAACGTCATGGCCCGCTCCCGCGCGCAGGCCGCCAAGCGCGTCGGCGACCGGGTCGAGGTGACGCTGGCCGACGGGCGCGTCATCAGCGGCACGCACTGCCTCATGGCGGTCGGCGCCATACCGAACAGCGCGGGGCTCGGCCTGGAGGAGGCCGGCGTGAAGCTGCGCGAGTCGGGCCACATCTGGACCGACAAGGTGTCGCGTACGACCGCGCCGGGCGTGTACGCCGCCGGTGACGTGACCGGTGTCTTCGCCCTCGCCTCGGTGGCGGCCATGCAGGGACGTATCGCCGTGTACCACTTCCTCGGCGAGACGGTGACCCCGCTGAACCTGAAGACGGTCTCGTCCAACGTCTTCACCGACCCCGAGATCGCCACCGTCGGCTACACGCAGGCCGACGTGGACGCGGGCAAGATCGACGCGCGCGTCGTCAAGCTCCCGCTGCTGCGCAACGCGCGCGCCAAGATGCAGGGCATCCGGGACGGCTTCGTCAAGATCTTCTGCCGGCCGGGCACCGGGATCGTCGTGGGCGGTGTCGTGGTGGCGCCGCGCGCCTCGGAACTCATCCACCCCATCTCGATCGCGGTCGACAACAATCTGACGGTCGAACAGATCGCGAACGCATTCACCGTGTACCCCTCCCTTTCGGGGTCGATCGCGGAGGTCGCGCGGCAGCTCGCCACCCGCAAGGCGGCCGGCGAAGCCTGACGAGCCCGGCGCGAACTCCCCGCTGGTCACGGGGAGTTGCCGCGCGTGCATGCGGCATAGTCGGGGCGGGTAGGTCCTATACCACTTCCCGCCCCACCGTGCGGTCATCTTCTGTTATTCGGCGCAAACTGCTGAAACCAGACGGTCGTCGGGGTTACTGTCAGTTTCGTGTTCGCTGCTGAACGTCGCCAATTGATCCTTGAAATGGTGCGAGCGAACGGAGCCGTGTCGCTCCGTGAGCTCGCCCGCGTCGTCCAGACCTCCGAAGTGACCGTACGGCGGGACGTGCGGGCACTGGAGGCAGAAGGACTCCTCGACCGCCGGCACGGCGGTGCGGTACTGCCGGGCGGGTTCACGCGGGAGTCCGGCTTTCCCCAGAAGTCACATCTCGCGACCGCCGAGAAGACGGCCATCGCCGATCTCGCCGCCGGCCTCGTCGAAGAGGGCGAGGCCATCGTGGTCGGGGCGGGGACCACCACGCAGGAGCTGGCCCGCCGGCTCGCGCGGGTGCCCGGGCTGACCGTCGTCACCAACTCCCTGCTGGTGGCCCAGGCGTTGGCCCACGCCAACCGGGTGGAGGTCGTGATGACCGGTGGCACCCTGCGTGGTTCCAACTACGCCCTCGTCGGCTCCGGCGCGGAGCAGTCCCTGCAGGGGCTGCGCGTGTCCAAGGCCTTCCTCTCGGGCAGCGGCCTGACCGCGGAACGCGGGCTGTCCACGTCCAACATGCTCTCGGCGTCCGTCGACCGGGCGCTGGTGCAGGCCGCCGCGGAGGTCGTCGTCCTCGCCGACCACACCAAGCTCGGTACGGACACGATGTTCCAGACGGTGCCGACGGATGTCATCACGCGGCTCGTGACCGACGAGCCTCTGGCCCACGACGACCGCGCCGCGACCGAACTCCAAGCCCTTGCGGATCAGGGGGTGCAGATCGCTGTGGCCGGGGCCGGATCCCTCCCGGGGGGTGAGCAGGGGGCGGCAGCGAGGCGTGCCGCCTCCCTGCCGGGGCCTCGGCGAGGGCAGGTGCCCGGGGGTGGGTTGCGGGGGATGCTGGGAGAGCCGTCAGCTGGGGCTGAGCGGGGGCGCGTTGCCGACCTCCGGCGGCGCTGATACAGCTCCGCGCCCCCAAGGGTGTTGCAGCTTGCCTGTGGTGAAAACGAAACGCCCGGCCGACCGTAGAGGTCCACCGGGCGTGTCGTAGAAGGTTCCGTCAGTCCTTGATCTCGCAGATCGCCGCGCCGGACGTGACCGACGCGCCGACCTCGGCGGTCAGGCCCTTGATGGTGCCCGCCTTGTGGGCGTTGAGGGGCTGCTCCATCTTCATGGCCTCCAGGACGACGACCAGCTCGCCCTCCTTGACCTCCTGGCCCTCCTCGACCGCGACCTTGACGATCGTGCCCTGCATCGGGGAGGCGAGGGTGTCGCCGGACGCCACCGGGCCGGACTTCTTGGCCGCGCGGCGCTTCGGCTTGGCGCCCGCCGCGAGGCCCGTGCGGGCCAGGCTCATGCCCAGGGAGGACGGGAGGGAGACCTCGAGGCGCTTGCCGCCGACCTCGACGACGACCGTCTCACGGCCCGTCTCCTCCTCCGCCTCGGCGTCGGCGGGAGCGGTGAACGGCTTGATCTCGTTGACGAACTCCGTCTCGATCCAGCGGGTGTGGACCGAGAAGGGGTCCTCGGAGCCGGTCAGCTCGGGGGCGAACGCCGGGTCCCTGACCACCGCGCGATGGAAGGGGATCGCCGTGGCCATGCCCTCGACCTGGAACTCCTCCAGGGCGCGGGCGGCCCGCTCCAGGGCCTCCTTGCGGGTGCGGCCGGTGACGATCAGCTTGGCGAGCAGCGAGTCCCAGGCCGGGCCGATGACCGAGCCGGACTCCACGCCCGCGTCCAGGCGGACACCGGGGCCGGCCGGCGGGTCGAACTTCGTCACCGTGCCAGGGGCTGGGAGGAAGTTGCGGCCCGGGTCCTCGCCGTTGATGCGGAACTCGAAGGAGTGACCGCGCAGCGCCGGGTCGTCGTAGCCGAGTTCCTCGCCGTCGGCGATGCGGAACATCTCGCGGACCAGGTCGATGCCGGTGATCTCCTCGGTCACCGGGTGCTCCACCTGGAGACGCGTGTTGACCTCCAGGAAGGAGATCGTGCCGTCCTGGCCGACCAGGAACTCACAGGTGCCGGCGCCCTCGTAGTGGGCCTCCTTCAGGATGGCCTTGGAGGCGCGGTACAGCTCGGCGACCTGCTCGTCGCTCAGGAACGGCGCCGGGGCCTCCTCGACCAGCTTCTGGTGGCGGCGCTGCAGCGAGCAGTCACGGGTGGAGACGACGACCACGTTGCCGTGCTTGTCGGCGAGGCACTGGGTCTCCACGTGGCGCGGACGGTCCAGGTAACGCTCGACGAAGCACTCGCCACGGCCGAAGGCGGCGACCGCCTCGCGCACCGCGGACTCGTAGAGCTCCGGGACCTCTTCGAGGGTCCGGGCGACCTTCAGGCCGCGGCCACCGCCACCGAAGGCGGCCTTGATGGCGATGGGCAGGCCGTGCTGCTCCGCGAAGGCGACGACCTCGTCGGCGCCGGAGACCGGGTCGGGCGTACCGGCGACGAGCGGGGCGCCCGCGCGCTGCGCGATGTGACGCGCGGCGACCTTGTCACCCAGGTCGCGGATGGCCTGCGGCGGCGGGCCGATCCAGATCAGGCCCGCATCCAGCACCGCCTGCGCGAAGTCGGCATTCTCGGAGAGGAAGCCGTAGCCGGGGTGGATGGCGTCCGCGCCGGATTCGCGCGCGGCGTTCAGGACCTTCTCGATGTCCAGGTAACTGGTGGCCGGAGTGTCACCGCCCAGGGCGAACGCCTCATCCGCGGCCCGGACGTGCAGAGCGTCCCGGTCCGGGTCGGCGTAGACGGCCACGCTCGCGATCCCGGCGTCCCGGCAGGCCCGGGCAACGCGGACAGCGATTTCGCCACGGTTGGCGATGAGCACCTTGCGCACGATTGAGGCTCCCTCCTTGAAACAAGCCGAGTTTAGGGACTGCCGACACGGCGCATCGACCCATCCCCAATGGTGAGCTTGCCCACACGGAGTGTGATTCGAGGCCCGCTCGACCTGCGAAAGTCCTTGTCGTACCTCGGTACGCAGGACTCCTCCGGAAAACCCTAGCCCTGTCATGTGGCCAAGGTCTCTGTGAGAGCGTGCTGCGCCCCACTCGGTTTCTTTGTCGAGTCCCTACGAATGGCCCAACGATTCTTTGCTGCGGTACAGACCCTTGTCCCTGGGTTTACCCGTTAGTAGCGTTCGCGATGACTCGAACGTACTTCAGGTAACAGCAGCTCTGCTTGGGCTGAGGTCGAAAGTGGGTGGGGGCCGGTGGTGCGCAGACCGGTGGCGTTGGCCGTGGCGGTCGTCCTCTTGGCGGAGGCCCTCGGCATCGCCGCTCTGAACTGGTTCCTCGGAGTGGTCGTGGACCGGCAGAGGATGTCGCTGGCCGGCCTCGACCCTGACGTCATGTCGACGTCCTCGAAGGTCGGTGGAGTCGTCTTCGGCCTCTACTTCGCGCTGTGCGCCCTGGTGGCCGTCCTGGTCGCGATACGCGACCGCGCGCCCGCCGGCTTCGGGCGCATCCTGCTGATCAGCATGGCGGTGGTGCACGGCCTGCTCGGCGCGTTCGCCTGGGGCCTGGTCGGCTGGACGGCGTTCCTGTTCATGGTCGTCGTCCTCGGGCTGATAGTGCTGCTCCTGGTGACGTACGACCGCACGGCCGGCCCGGAACAGGCCGCCTCCGGCGGTGCCCCGGGCGCGGGCGGCGACCCGAAGGCCGAGACCGAGCCGGTCCCGCCGGCCGCGGCCCCCAGCGGGGCGGGCGAGCCGGAGGGCCGTACGGGTGAACCCCAGGACGGGGACGACGAGCCGCAGGACTCGGTCCCGCCCCAGGTCGTTCCCGAGCAGGTCACTCAGCTGGTGCCCACAACTCCGTGATGCCGATCCCCAGTTCGGCCAGCAGGCGCCGTACGAGGGGCAGGCTGATACCGATCACGTTGCCGTGGTCGCCGTCGATGCCCTCGATGAACGGCGCCGAAAGGCCGTCCAGGGTGAACGCCCCGGCGACGTAGAGGGGTTCGCCGGAGGCCACGTACGCGGCGATCTCCTCGTCGGAGGGCTCGCCGAAGCGGACGACGGTGGAGGCGACCCCGGCGACGAACCGCTTGGCCGTCGTGTCCCAGATGCAGTGCCCCGTCTGAAGGGTCCCCGCCCGCCCGCGCATCGACTTCCAGCGGGCGGTGGCCTCCTCGGCGTCGGCGGGCTTGCCGAGCGCCTGGCCCTCCAGCTCCAGCACGGAGTCGCAGCCGATCACCAGGGCGCCCTGCACCTCCGGCTTGGCCGCCACGACGGAGGCCTTCGCCTCGGCCAGGGCGAGCGCCAGCTCCGCCGGGGTGGGCGCGGTGACGGCGTCCTCGTCGACCCCGCTGACGATCACCTCGGGGGTGAGTCCGGCCTGCCGGAGCAGGCCCAGCCGGGCGGGGGACGCGGAGGCGAGGACGAGGCGCCTGCGGGGCTTAGCAGTCATGCCGCCAGGTTAGCGGTGTCGCTGCGCTACCTCAGGCCGATCACGATCATCGTCAGCACCATGGCCAGAGCCATGAGGAGGCCGAGCCGCCGCAGCATCTCCTGCATGTCGCGCAGTTCTTCGGGGGGCTCGTTCTCGGGGTCTGACCACAGCATCCCTCCAGCGTGGCCGGAGGGAGCTGCGAGTGCCTGAGTACGCGTACTCAGCTTGGCCAGTAAGTGCGCGTCCACGACGCCGGGCCCGGCTTCGGCAGGTGGGCCGCGGCGATGCGGGACGGGTCGGACCACGCGTCGCGCGGTCCTGTCGCGCCGGACGGCGTCACCGCTGCCGCCGCGGCGCGGGCGCGGACCACCGCCAGGGCGGCGGCCAGCTCCTCCGGGGTGGGATTGCCTCGTACGACCTTGATCGTCATGACGGCTTTCTCCTCGATCCTCTCGATCGGCCGGGGCCAGGGCTAGAGCGGGATGTTGCCGTGCTTCTTCGGGGGCAGGGATTCCCGCTTGGTGCGCAGCTGACGCAGGCCGCGGACGATGTGGGAGCGGGTGTCGGACGGCATGATCACCGCGTCGATGTAACCGCGCTCGGCCGCCACGTACGGGTTGAGGAGAGTGTCCTCGTACTCCCGGATCAGCCGGGCGCGCACGGCCTCCACGTCCTCCCCGGTCGCCTCCGCCTCGGCGAGGGTCCGGCGGTGCAGGATGTTGACGGCGCCCTGCGCGCCCATGACGGCGATCTGGGCGGTCGGCCAGGCCAGGTTGAGGTCGGCGCCCAGGTGCTTGGAGCCCATGACGTCGTAGGCGCCGCCGAAGGCCTTGCGGGTGATGACCGTGATCAGCGGGACCGTCGCCTCGGCGTAGGCGTAGATCAGCTTGGCGCCGCGCCGGATGATGCCGGTGTGCTCCTGGTCGACGCCGGGCAGGAAGCCGGGCACGTCGACGAAGGTGATCACCGGGATGTTGAAGGCGTCGCAGGTGCGCACGAAGCGCGCGGCCTTCTCGGACGCGTCGATGTCCAGGCAGCCCGCGAACTGCATGGGCTGGTTGGCGACGACACCCACCGGGTGGCCCTCGACCCGCCCGAAACCGGTGAGGATGTTCGGCGCGAACAGGGCCTGCGTCTCGAAGAACTCGGAGTCGTCCAGGACGTGTTCGATGACCGAGTGCATGTCGTACGGCTGGTTCGCGCTGTCCGGGACCAGCGTGTCCAGCTCGCGGTCCTCGTCGCTGAGGGAGAGGTCCGCCTCCTCCGGGAACACCGGCGCCTCGGAGAGGTTGTTGGACGGCAGGTACGACAGCAGCTGCTTGACGTACTCGATGGCGTCCTTCTCGTCGCCCGCCATGTGGTGGGCCACACCCGAGGTGCTGTTGTGGGTGCGGGCGCCGCCCAGCTCCTCGAAGCCGACGTCCTCGCCGGTGACGGTCTTGATGACGTCGGGCCCGGTGATGAACATGTGCGAGGTCTGGTCGACCATGACCGTGAAGTCGGTGATCGCGGGGGAGTACACCGCACCGCCCGCACAGGGTCCGACGACCAGGCTGATCTGCGGGATCACACCGGAGGCGTGCGTGTTGCGGCGGAAGATCTCGCCGTAGGCACCGAGGGAGGCGACACCCTCCTGGATGCGGGCGCCACCGGAGTCGTTGATGCCGATGACCGGGCAGCCGGTCTTCAGCGCGAAGTCCATGACCTTGACGATCTTCTGGCCGTAGATCTCGCCGAGGGCACCGCCGAAGACGGTGAAGTCCTGCGAGAACACGGCGACGGGCCGCCCGTCGACGGTCCCGTACCCGGTGACGACGCCGTCACCGTACGGGCGGTTCTTCTCCAGCCCGAAGTTGGTGGAGCGGTGCTGCGCGAACGCGTCCAGCTCGACGAACGATCCTTCGTCGAGCAGCAGCTCGATCCGCTCACGGGCCGTCAGTTTGCCCTTGGCATGCTGCTTTTCTACGGCGCGTTCCGAGCCGGCGTGCGTCGCCTCGTGGTTACGGCGCTCCAGATCCGCGAGCTTGCCCGCGGTCGTGTGAATGTCGATCTGTACCGGCTCGGACATCGGGATCGCGGCTCCCTGCCTGCTCAAATGGGGGAACGGTTACTCAGCCGTAGAGTAGTGGCGCGCCTGCCGGTCAGCAGTGCGGCGTTTCCCACACCTAGGGTGACTTGCATGACGCCGCACAATGCAGCAGACGACAACCGTTGGTCCGATCTGGACCGCCCTCCGCTGAACGCCACGGCACTGCGCCGGGGCCTGCTGCGGGAGGGGAGCCTGTGGTCGCAGCTCGACGTGGTTCCGCGTACCGGCTCCACCAACTCCGACCTCGTGGCCCGCGCCAGGGCCGGTGAGGCGGGCGAGGGTGCGGTCCTGGTCGCCGAGGAGCAGACCGCCGGGCGGGGCCGGCTGGACCGCCAGTGGACGGCACCGGCCCGCTCGGGCCTGTTCTTCTCCGTCCTGCTGAAGCCGGCCGAGGTGCCGGTGGCCCGCTGGGGCTGGCTGCCGCTGCTCACCGGCGTCGCGGTGGCGACGGGCCTGTCCCGGGCGGCCGGGGTCGACACGGCACTGAAGTGGCCCAACGACCTGCTCGTGACCGTCGGCGGCGAGGAACGCAAGGCCGGGGGCATCCTCGCCGAGCGGGCCGGGGAGGACGGCGTCGTCGTCGGCGTCGGCATCAACGTCACCCTGCGCACCGAGGAGCTGCCCGTACCGCAGGCGGGCTCGCTGGTGCTGGCCGACGCGGTGAGCACGGACCGGGACCCGCTGCTCCGGGCGATGCTGCGCGAACTGGAGACCTGGTACGGCCGCTGGCGCGCGGCGGGCGGCGACCCGGCCGCGAGCGGCCTCCAGGAGACGTACGCGGCGGGCTGCGCCACGCTCGGCCGCTCGGTACGGGCCGAGCTGCCCGGGGGCCGGGCGGTCGTCGGGGAGGCCGTCGCGCTCGACAGTGACGGGCGGCTGGTCATCGCCACGGCGGACGGGGTGCAGGAGCCGGTGGGGGCGGGCGACATCGTCCACCTGCGCCCGGCGTGAGCGCACCCCTTGCGACCCTCGTGGGCGCACCCGTGCGACCGGCGTGCGCCACCGTGTGACTCTCGTGAGCCGCCCTTTGCGACCGGTGCGCGCGGCCCCTCGCGACCGGCGCGAGTGCGGCTTGCGACCTGCGTGAGCGGCCCTTCGGCCCAGATGAGTGCACCTGAGGCGACGCTCGCCTCCCGGGAGTGAGCTAACCCACACCTGCCGTAGAGTTGAGGCCGGTCGATACGTGACCGCGGCAGATCGGAAGGGCAGCAGGCGTGACCGTCGACGACACGGGCTCCGGCGCGGGCGCGGACGCCGCCGACACCGGCGAGGACCCGCTGGCCCTGCGTCTCGAACAGCTCATCCTGGGCGCCGAGCGGCGCTACACGCCTTTCCAGGCCGCGCGCAGCGCCGGCGTCTCCATGGAGCTGGCCTCGCGGTTCTGGCGGGCGATGGGCTTCGCGGACATAGGCCAGGCCAAGGCCCTCACCGAGGCCGACGTACTGGCCCTGCGCCGGCTCGCCGGCCTGGTCGAGGCGGGCCTGCTGAGCGAGGCCATGGCGGTGCAGGTGGCCCGGTCCACGGGGCAGACCACCGCCCGGTTGGCCGAATGGCAGATCGATTCCTTCCTGGAGGGCCTGACCGAGCCGCCCGAGCCCGGCATGACCCGCACGGAGGTCACGTACCCGCTGGTCGAGCTGCTCCTGCCCGAGCTGGAGGAGTTCCTCGTCTACGTCTGGCGCCGTCAGCTCGCCGCCGCGACCGGGCGGGTCGTCCAGGCAGGGGACGACGAGGAGATGGTGGACCGGCGGCTCGTCGTCGGCTTCGCCGACCTCGTCGGGTTCACCCGGCTGACCCGCCGGATGGAGGAGGAGGAACTCGGCGAGCTGGTCGAGGCCTTCGAGACCACCGCCGCCGACCTGGTGGCCGCGCGCGGCGGCCGGCTCATCAAGACCCTCGGCGACGAGGTGCTGTACTCCGCGGACGACGCGGGGACGGCCGCGGACATCGCGCTGCGGCTGGTCGAGACGATGGCCAACGACGAGACGATGCCGGAACTGCGCGTCGGCATGGCCTTCGGCACGGTGACGACCCGGATGGGCGATGTCTTCGGTACGACGGTGAACCTGGCCTCCCGCCTGACGTCCATAGCCCCGCGCGACGCCGTCCTCGTCGACAGCGCCTTCGCCGAGGAGCTGATCCGCACCGGTGAGGCGCCCGCCTCGGAGGCGGAGGCGGCCGAGGCGGCGGCAGCCGCGGAGAAGGAGGGCGAGGAGCCGCCGACGTACCGCTTCGCACTCCAGCCGATGTGGCAGCGCCCGGTCCGTGGCCTCGGCGTGGTGGAACCGTGGCTGCTGGCGCGCCGCGAGGCGCAGCAGTAGACGCCCTCTACTTCTGCTGTTTCTTCTGTTTCTTCGCGCTTACCGGCAGGTCCAGGTCCACGCACAGTCCGAGCACCGGCAGGCACACGTCGCCCGGGTCGGGCGCGGCCGTGCTGTGGCTCGGGGCCGGGGCGGGCGTCGGCGTGGCGGCGGGAGTCGTCGGGGCCGGGCGCGGGGCGGACGTCGTCGCAGGGGGCCGCGGTGTGGTGCTCGGCGCGGGCTGGGCCGCGGTCGGGGCGGTGGTCGGTACGGCGCTGCCGGCGGGCGCTGCCGTGGGCGCGGCGCCGGGCGCGGTCGGCGTGCTGTCCGGGGACGTCGGTACGGCGCTCACGCCGCCCATGACGGAGGTCGCGGAGGGCACGGCCGAGGGGCCGGCGGCGACGGTGGCGACGGGCTTCGCCGAGCCGTCCGTGGCCCCGGCGTCCGGCCCGAGCCGCGGCTCGGCCTCCGCGGTGCCGGGGGCGCCGACCCCGGACTCCGGCGAGACCCGCACGAGGCTGAGCACGCCCGCGGCCAGGGCGAGCCCCCCGGCGGCGAGCAGCACCTTGCGGGGCCGGGGCTTGCGGTGCCGCCCGCGTCGTACGTCGGACTCGGCCGTGGACGGTGCACCTGTGCGTATCGGTGTCATGGTTCCCTCCCCGCCGCGCGCCGGGGGCGCGTCATGGCGCAGCGCACGCTATGCGGTGCCGTGGGCGGTGTGGGGTGAGAAGGGCGGGATGTCACTCGAACGGGCGTAGGGGTGGCGACAGGGGCGGCTCTTCCGCGGGGCGGGGTACGGCTGCGATGATCAGGCCGACAGTGAGTTAACCCGCGTTAACCGGAGGGTGCCATGAGCGAGGAGCGGTTCGGGGAGTTCGTGCTGGTACGGCGGCACGGACACGTGGCAGAGCTGGTGCTGGACCGGCCCAAGGCCATGAACGCCGTCTCGACGGAGATGGCCCGCTCCATCGCGGGCGCGTGCGCGGCGCTGGCCGCGGACCGGGACGCGCGGGTCGTCGTCCTGACCTCGTCGCACGAGCGGGCCTTCTGCGTCGGCGCGGACCTGAAGGAGCGGAACTCCTTCAGCGACGCGGACCTGGTGCGGCAGCGGCCGGTCGCCCGCGGTGCGTACACCGGGGTGCTGGAGCTGCCGATGCCGACGATCGCGGCCGTGCACGGCTTCGCGCTGGGCGGCGGCTTCGAACTGGCCCTGTCCTGCGACCTGATCGTGGCCGACCGTACGGCCGTGGTGGGGCTGCCGGAGGTGTCCGTGGGTGTGATTCCGGGCGGCGGCGGTACGCAGCTGCTGCCGCGGCGGGTCGGCGCGGCGCGTGCGGCCGAGCTGATCTTCTCGGCGCGGCGGCTGGAGGCCGAGGAGGCGCGCGAGCTGGGCCTGGTGGACCAGCTGGTGGAGGCGGGCCGGGACCGCGAGGAGGCGCTGGCGCTGGGTGAGCGGATCGCCGGGAACTCGCCGGTGGGCCTGCGCGCGGCCAAGCGGGCGCTGCGGCTGGGGCATGGGCTGGACCTGCGGGCCGGCCTCGAGGTCGAGGACGCGGCGTGGCGCTCGGTGGCGTTCTCGGGGGACCGGGCGGAAGGCGTGGCGGCGTTCAACGAGAAGCGGAAGCCGGAGTGGCCGGGGGAGTAGTAGGCCGCTCTGCGGCACGACTGTCCGCAGCTGCACATCAATGCACCCGTTTGTCTGATTTACTCCCTAACCTGGAGTGATGGGTGAGGACAAGCGGCTCGCCGGCGTCGTGGCACTGGCTCAGTGGATGGCGGGGGCGCACACTCCGCGGGAGGCGTGGCGGGCCGCCGCGCTCGGTGCGTGCCGGGCGCTGGACGGGAGCTTCGCCGCGCTGTCGGTGTGGGAGCGGGGGCTGGGGCGGCTGCGGGTCCTCGTGAACGTGGGGGACCGGCGCCCGGACGAGGAGGAGTTCCCGGAGGCCGAGACCTATCCGGTGCACCAGTTCCCGGAGATCACCGAGTTCCTGCACGAGCGGTGGGCCGGCGGGGGCGGCCCCAACGCGTGGGTGGAGACCGCCGAGGGGACCGCCGCCGGGACCCCCGGGTACCACCACCGGCGCGTCGCCGCCCTGCGCCGCCGCGGCCGTGGCTGCTGTGTCGTCGCGCCCGTCGTGCTGCACGGCCGGGCCTGGGGCGAGCTGTACGTCGCCCGCCCGGTCGGCGAGCCCGTGTTCGAGCGGGCCGACGCCGACTTCGCCACCGTCCTGGCCGCCGTCGTCGCCGCGGGCATCGCGCAGACCGAGCGGCTGGAGGAGGCCCGCAGGCTCGCGTACACCGACGCCCTGACCGGGCTCGCCAACCGGCGTGCCGTCGACGTGCGCCTGGAGGAGGCCGTCGAGCGCCACCGTGCCGAAGGGGCGGTCGTCAGCCTGGTCGTCTGTGACCTCAACGGGCTCAAGCGGGTCAACGACACCCAGGGCCACGCCGTCGGCGACCGGCTCCTCGAACGCTTCGGCTCGGTGCTGTCCCTGTGCGGGGCGATGGTGCCGGGCGCGCTCGCCGCGCGGCTCGGCGGGGACGAGTTCTGTCTGCTCGCGGTCGGCCCGTCCGCCGACGACGTCGTCAAGGCGGCGGAGGAACTGTGCCGCCGGGCGGCCGAGTTGGAGCTGGGTGAGGGCGTGGCGTGCGGTATCGCCTCGACCGCGGATCCGATCGGCACCGTACGCTCCGCGCGCCGGCTGTTCCGGCTGGCGGACGCCGCGCAGTACCGGGCGAAGGCGATGCGGGCGCGGCGGCCGGTGGTGGCGGGCCGCGAGGGCCCGGACGACCCGGTCCTACGGCTGGCGGACGAGCCCACGCCCGCGCAGGCCGAGCGGCGCACGTTCCGCGGCCGGCAGCCATGAGGTCTTCGTGGCCGGAAGTCATGAGGTGTCCGAGGCCGGAAGGCATGAGATGCCTGTCGCCGGCGGTAAGGGGCACTCCCGTTCCCCACTAGTGACATCCACCCTAGTGACATCCCCGCATTCAATGCGTACGCTCCTGAATATGGATATGCACACTGTGGTGGTGGGGACGTCCGGTGTCACGGCGTCCGACGTTCTCGCCGTGGCGCGCGGCGGCGCCCGCGTCGAGCTGTCTGCTGAGGCGGTCGCGGCACTCACGGCGGCCCGGGAGATCGTGGACGCGCTGGCGGCCAAGCCGGACCCGGTCTACGGCGTCTCCACCGGTTTCGGAGCCCTGGCGACCCGGCACATCAGCCAGGAACTGCGCGCCCAGCTGCAGCGCAACATCGTCCGTTCGCACGCCGCCGGCATGGGCCCGCGGGTGGAGCGGGAAGTCGTCCGCGCCCTGATGTTCCTCCGGCTCAAGACCGTCTGCTCCGGGCACACCGGCGTCCGGCCCGAGGTCGCCCAGACCATGGCCGACGTGCTCAACGCCGGGATCACCCCGGTCGTGCACGAGTACGGCTCCCTCGGCTGCTCCGGCGACCTGGCCCCGCTCTCCCACTGCGCCCTGACCCTCATGGGCGAGGGCGACGCGGAGGGCCGCGACGGCGTCGTACGCCCCGCCGGCGAGCTGCTCGCCGAGCACGGCATCCAGCCCGTCGAGCTGCGCGAGAAGGAGGGCCTGGCCCTCCTCAACGGCACCGACGGCATGCTCGGCATGCTGATCATGGCCCTCGCCGACCTGGACACCCTGTACAAGTCCGCCGACGTCACCGCCGCCCTCACGCTGGAGGCGCTGCTCGGCACCGACAAGGTCCTCGCGCCCGAGCTGCACGCCATCCGTCCCCACCCGGGACAGGGCGCCTCGGCCGCCAACATGCTGGCCGTGCTGAAGGGTTCCCAGCTCACCGGGCACCACCAGGACGACGCGCCCCGCGTCCAGGACGCCTACTCGGTGCGCTGCGCCCCGCAGGTCGCCGGCGCCGGCCGCGACACCATGGCCCACGCCCGGACCGTCGCCGAGCGTGAGCTGGCCTCCGCCGTCGACAACCCCGTCGTCCTGCCGGACGGCCGCGTCGAGTCGAACGGCAACTTCCACGGCGCCCCCGTCGCGTACGTCCTGGACTTCCTCGCCATCGCCGCCGCCGACCTCGGCTCCATCGCCGAGCGTCGCACCGACCGGCTGCTGGACAAGAACCGCAGCCACGGCCTGCCGCCGTTCCTCGCCGACGACGCGGGTGTCGACTCCGGCCTGATGATCGCCCAGTACACGCAGGCCGCGCTGGTCAGCGAGCTGAAGCGGCTCGCCGTACCGGCCTCCGCGGACTCCATCCCGTCCTCCGCCATGCAGGAGGACCACGTGTCCATGGGCTGGTCGGCCGCGCGCAAGCTGCGCACCGCCGTCGACAACCTCACCCGGGTCGTCGCCATCGAGCTGTACGCCGCCACGCGCGCCATCGAGCTGCGCGAGGGACTCACCCCGGCGCCCGCCTCCCAGGCCGTCATCGCGGCCACGCGCGCCGCCGGCGTGCAGGGCCCCGGCCCGGACCGCTTCCTGGCCCCCGACCTGGCCGCCGCCGACGCCTTCGTGCGCGGCGGACACCTCGTCACCGCGGCGGAGTCGGTCACCGGCCCGCTGCAGTAACGTCCCCGCACAAGGAGAGGGGCCCCGCCGCGCGCGGGGCCCCTTCGTCTGTTCCTGCTTCACTTCGGCCTGGCCGCCTGCGCCTTGACGACCGGCACAAGTGGGACTAAAAACCCAGGCGTTCCCGGCGTACCGAATACGCCACGAAGCCGGCTCCCAGGGCGAGGAAGGCGGTGCCGCCGACGACGTACGGGGTGGTGTCGAAGCTTCCGGTGTCGGCGAGTTCGGCTCCGTCGGTGGCGGTTCCGGCGGCCTCGGCGGTCACCGTCGACACTGCCTTGGCCTGCTGGGTGACCTGTGTCGACGCGACTTCCGTCACCACAGCTCTCGCCGGGTCGTCCTGCGACGCGTTGGCGGAGGGGACGAACCACAGGGCGCACAGCAGGGTGCCGGCGGCGGTGGCGGTCAGCAGCGGGCGGCGAGCGGATGACACGGAATATCGATCCCCTTGTGACGCTGGTGAATTGGCCGTGTGAGGTGATGTTAGTGAAAGTCGCGGGTCACGGGAAAGTCACGGGAGGTTTCAGTCGTACGCTCGCGCCATGAACGTCGAAGAGACAGCACAGTTTGTACGGCTTCGTGTGGAGCTGGTCCTCGAAGTGCAGGACGCGGACGAGGTGACCAAGGCGGCACTGCGCAGGCTCGCCGCCGATCCCGAGGTGCCCGAGGAGGAGCGGGCGCACGCGGAGACCGCTGTGACGGAGGACACCGCGGAGGCCCTCGCCTATCTCGTGGACCCGTTCGACCTGGTCAGCGAGGTGCCCGGACTGGAACTCCAGCAGGCGTCCTGGTCCAGCGAGCACATCGAGTACGACCCCGATGCGCCCGACTGGGAGCGGGACGAGGATGATGGGGAGGACGACGACGAAGAAGACGGCATCGGCTGAGCGTCACGGGGCACCTGTCACCCCGGACGGCAACCGCCGTCCGGGGTTTCGTCGTCTCGGGCACTACACGGACCACTCCTGCGCCACCCGCCGGACTGAGGCGTGGTGTGCCCCACAAAGGGGTGTGGAAAGGGACGAAACGTCCTTAGCGTTGATGGCTCGTAACGGGGACTCTCGGGGATTTCGCGGATCGGCAACGATGGAGAAGCTTGTGATGACGGACAGTATGCGGCGCAAGGGTCTGATGACCGCGTCCGCACTGCTCGGTGGCGTGCTCGTGCTCACGGGCTGTTCCGGCGGCGGTGACGCCAAGGCCGCCGACAACGGCGACACCTCTCAGGCCAAGGTCGACGAGGCAGCGGCCAAGAAGTCGTCCGAGGCGCAGATCACGATCACGCCGAAGGACGGCTCGAACAACACCTCCATCAACAACTCGGCTGCCGTGACGGTCAGTAAGGGTACGCTCACGGGCGTCACGATGACCACCGAGGACGGCAAGGCCGTCGCCGGTCAGCTCTCCGCCGACAAGCTGAGCTGGAAGCCCAGCGTCCAGCTGGAGCGGTCCACCACCTACAAGCTCGCCGCCGAGGCCAAGGACTCCGCGGGCCGCATAGCCCACGAGAACGCCTCCTTCACCACGGTCTCCCCGGCCAACAGCTTCATAGGCAACTTCACGCCGGAGGACGGTTCCACCGTCGGCGTGGGTATGCCCGTGTCGATCAACTTCAACAAGGCGATCACCAACAAGGCGGCCGTGCAGAAGGGCGTCACGGTCACCTCCAGCAGCGGCCAGGAGGTCGCCTGCCACTGGTTCAACGCCAACCGCATGGACTGCCGCCCCGAGACCTACTGGAAGGGGGGCTCCACCGTCACGCTGAAGCTGGCGCTCGACGGTGTCGAGGGCGCCTCCGGTGTCTACGGCGTGCAGCAGAAGACGGTCACCTTCCACATCGGCCGCAACCAGGTCTCCTACGTCGACGCGAAGACCAAGCAGATGAAGGTCACGCAGGACGGCAAGGTCATCCGGACCATCCCGATCTCCGCCGGCGCCCCCGAGCACACCACGTACGAGGGTCAGATGGTGATCTCGGAGAAGTTCAAGGAGACCCGCATGAACGGCGCCACGGTCGGCTTCACCGACGACGACGGCAAGGGCGAGTACGACATCAAGGACGTGCCGCACGCCATGCGCCTGACCAACTCCGGCACCTTCATCCACGGCAACTACTGGGGTGCCCCCTCGGTGTTCGGCAGCGTCAACACCAGCCACGGCTGCGTCGGCCTGCAGGACAAGAAGGGCGCGGGCGACGCGAACATGCCGGCCGCCTGGTTCTACGGCCACTCGCTCGTCGGTGACGTCGTGGTCGTCCAGAACACCGGCGACAAGACCGTCTCTCCGGACAACGGCCTGAACGGCTGGAACATGGACTGGACGCAGTGGAAGGCCGGTTCGGCCGTCTGACAGGCCGTCCACAGCTTCTCCGATGCCGCCCCCAGGGGCGGCATCGGTGTTTCCGGGGCTTTGTCGGGCCGGCCCTGGCCTTCTCCCTGAAGTCGGTGTTCGGGCTGTCGGCTCAGCCGGCGGTGCGGGTGGTGAAGAAGGTGGTCGACGCCTACGCGGCTCTGAAGGCCAACCTGCAGGCCGGGAACCTGGGCCCGCCCACGTCGAGGCGGTACCGCAAGGCCACCGGCACCCCGATTGTCTTCCGTCTGGAGGCGGCGCAGCCGTTCGACGACCGTTGCCTGTCCTGGCAGTACGACGCGCGCACCGTGTCGATCTGGACGGTGGACGGGCGGATGAAGGGGGTGCGGTTCGCCTGTTCACCGGACCAGTTCAAGACTCTCGTGCAGTACCGCAAGGGCGAGAGCGACCTGGTGTCGAGGGGCGGGAAGTGGTTCCTGATCGCCACCTGCGACATCCCGGATCCCGAGCCGTATGAGCCGGTCGACTGGATCGGGGTGGACCGGGGCATCGTCAACCTGGCCACCACGTCCGACGGCAGCAATCACCAGGGCCGTGGTCTGGGCCGGTACCGGCGTTGGCAGGCCCGCAAACGCGCCGAACTCCAGCAGAAGCAGACCCGTTCGGCCACCCGCCGCCTCGCGCGCCGTGCGCGGAAGGAGAAGCGTCATGCCACGCAGGTGAACCACCGGATCAGCAAGGAGATTGTGTCCGTCGCTGGGGGTACCTCCCACGCCCTGAAGGCAGTGGGGGAGCACCGGTCGAGGGATCGCCGTCGAGGAACTCGGC
Source organism: Streptomyces sp. NPDC002671 (assembly GCF_053592475.1). NCBI lineage: Bacteria > Bacillati > Actinomycetota > Actinomycetes > Kitasatosporales > Streptomycetaceae > Streptomyces > Streptomyces sp. NPDC002671. Next base: position 120,676 of record NZ_JBSFVU010000011.1, on the reverse strand, counting down.
GGGATCCGCGAGCGGGTACGGCTTCGCCGCGACCAGCGGGGCACCCTCTCCTCCTGGCCTTTCCACCAGCTCGGACAGCACCTCGCCTACAAGGCACGCAAGGTCGGGGTGCCGTTCTTGGAGGTGGACGCGCGCCATACCTCGCAGCGCTGCCCGCGCTGCGGCCACACCGGTCGGGCCAACCGGCCTGACCGGGACCGTTTCCGCTGTCGTCGGTGCGGGCTCGCTGGCTCAGCCGACCACGTCGCCGGGGTCAACGTGCGCGACCGCGCACGCTCGGCGTGGGTATTCGTCACCATGCCCGTCCCGTCACCGGCCTAGCCGGAGCTGGGAGATGCGACCCGTGACCGTCCTGCCGTAGGGGACAGTCGGGAGCGCGACAAGGTGTGAACGACCGAGTGCACAGGCTCGGGCGTTCACGGCTGAGAAGGTGACCTACCTGAGGCGCGAACTCGCCACGGAGGCGCTGAAATCCGTCGGACTCGGCGAACGCCTCGAACATCTGCCGTCGGAAACGTTGCCGACGAGCTGACGGAGAACGTTGGCTCGTAACCTCCCGGTTGTGTAACGGAATTCATCCGCACGAACAGCCCCCCGGCATACTTTGTGATCCGGGGGGTGTCGCACATGTGCACGAGACCACCTCCGGCCGGGTGAAGGGGAATTCGCCTGGTACGCCATCTCCAGGGGGAGAACTTGCGCACACAAGTGAAGAGAGCAGCTGCGGCCACCGTGGCCACCGCCGCAGCCGTCGCCCTCGCGGCGGGCATGACCACCCCCGCGTCGGCGAAGCCCGAGCAGCGCGCCCTTGCCGCTGCCTCCGCGCACACCGCCACGCACCACGTCACGCTGATCACCGGCGACCGCGTCGCCCTCGACGCCAAGGGCCGGGTCGTCGGCCTGGAACGGGCCAAGGGCCGCGAGCACATACCCTTCCAGGTCCGCAAGGCCGAGGGGCACACCCTGGTCGTCCCCGCCGACGCGGCCCACCTGCTCGCCTCCGGCAGGCTGGACCAGCGGCTGTTCGACATCACCGAGCTGAACAAGGCCGCCACCCGCAGGGCTCAGCAGAACGGCCTGAAGGTCATCGTCGAGTACCGCGGTGCCGCCGAGGCGGCCAAGGCCGGCGTCCGCGGCGCGGGCACCCTGCGCCGCAGCCTCAAGGCGCTGAACGCGGACGCCGTGCAGACCCCGGCCAAGGACACCGCCGAGCTGTGGCACGCCGTCACCCACGGAGACCAGGCCGCCTCCGGCATCGCCCACGTCTGGCTCGACGGCGTCCGCAAGGCCGCCCTCGACCAGTCCGTGCCGCAGATCGGCGCCCCCACCGCATGGGCGGCCGGCTACACCGGCAAGGGCGTGAAGGTCGCGGTCCTCGACACGGGCGTGGACACCAGCCACCCGGACCTCAAGGACCAGGTGATCGCGTCCAAGAACTTCACCCACGCCGCCGACGCCACGGACCACTTCGGCCACGGCACCCACGTCGCCTCCATCGTGGCGGGCACCGGCGCCAAGTCGGGCGGCAAGTACAAGGGCGTGGCCCCGGACGCCAAGCTCCTCAACGGCAAGGTCCTGGACGACACCGGCTCCGGCGACGACTCCGGCATCCTCGCGGGCATGGAGTGGGCGGCCGACCAGGGCGCCTCCGTCATCAACCTGAGCCTCGGCGGCTACGACTCGCCCGGCATCGACCCGCTCGAGGCCGAGGTCAACAAGCTCTCCGCCGAGAAGGGCGTCCTGTTCGCGATCGCCGCGGGCAACGAGGGCCCCCAGTCGATCGGTTCGCCGGGCAGCGCGGACGCCGCGCTCACCGTCGGCGCCGTCGACAAGAAGGACAAGCTGGCCGAATTCTCCTCCACCGGACCGCGGGTCGGCGACGGCGCGATCAAGCCGGACGTCACCGCGCCCGGCGTGGACATCACGGCCGCCGCGGCCAAGGGCAGCGTCATCGACAAGGAGGTCGGTGAGAAGCCCGAGGGTTACCTGACCATCTCCGGCACCTCGATGGCCACCCCGCACGTCGCGGGCGCCGCCGCGATCCTGAAGCAGGAGCACCCCGACTGGGGCTACGCCGAGCTGAAGGGCGCCCTCACCGGCTCCGCGAAGGGCGGCGACTACACGCCGTTCGAGCAGGGCTCGGGCCGTATCGCGGTCGACAAGGCCATCAAGCAGTCCGTGGTCGCCGACCCGGTCTCGGTGAGCTTCGGCACGCAGGCGTGGCCGCACACCGACGACAAGCCGGTCACCAAGAAGGTGACGTACCGCAACCTCGGCGCCGAGCCCGTCACCCTCGACCTCGCGGCCACCGCCAAGAACCCCAAGGGCCAGGCGGCTCCGGCGGGCTTCTTCAAGCTCGGCGCGACCAAGGTGACCGTCCCGGCGCACGGCAAGGCGTCCGTCAAGCTCACGGTCAACACCAAGCTGGGCGGCACCCTCGACGGCGCGTACTCGGCGTACGTGACCGCGACCGGCGGCGGGCAGAGCGTCCGCACGGCCGCCGCGGTGCAGCGCGAGGTGGAGTCGTACGACGTCACGCTGAAGTTCGTCGGCCGTGACGGCAAGCCGGCCAAGTTCTACAACGCCGACCTGAACGGCGTCGCCGGCCTGGCGAACGGCACCGACCTGAACCCGTACGACCCGTCCGGCACGGTGAAGGTGCGCGCGCCCAAGGGCACGTACATCCTCAACAGCTCCGTCTTCGTGGACCCGGCCGACGCCGCCAAGGGCACCGACTGGATCGCCCAGCCGAAGCTGACCATCGGCAAGAAGCAGACCATCACGATCGACGCGCGCAAGGCCAAGCCGGTGGACATCACCGTCCCGGCCACGCACCTCAAGTCCGAGTTCGACGCGCCTGAGTACGACGTCACGATCGGCAACAACCAGTACGGCTACGGCTGGTTCCTGGACTCGTACAAGAACTTCCGCTCCGCCCACCTGGGCCCGCAGCTGCCCGCCGGTTCGCTGTTCCAGCAGTGGGACGGCCACTGGACCAAGGGCACGGCCGAGGAGTACGACGTCACCAGTGGCGGTCCGGTCACCCAGCTCGCCACCGGCTACACCAAGCACTTCAAGGCGGGCGACCTGGCCACCGTCAAGGTCCGCATGGGTGCCGCCGCGAGCGGCAAGAAGGGCTCCGTCGGCGCGGTCGGGTGGCTGCCCGGCAGCTCCGGCGCCTCCTCCATCGGCATCCAGCAGACGCTGCCCGGCACCCGTACCCTGCACCTGTCCGCCCGGGGCGGGGTGAGCTGGGGGCTGGAGTTCGAGCAGGCCGGCGGCGCCGACCAGGACGGCTTCCCGGTCACCGAGGCGGGATACGCGCTCGGCGACCAGGTCTTCAAGGCCGGTGAGACCTACACGAAGACGGTCAACACCGCGGTCTTCGGCCCGCACCTGGGCGCCGGCCTCGGTCTGTACCGCTACGGCAACGAGATCTCCGGCTCGCTGCCGCTGTTCGCCGACTCCGCCAAGCACGCCGGGTACTCGGAGTTCACCTCGGTGACCACCACCCTGTACCGCGACGGCGTCAAGGTCGGCTCCAACGACGACCCGCTGTTCGGCGAGAAGTCCTTCAAGGTCCCGTCCGGTGACGCCGCCTACAAGCTGACCACCTCGGTCAAGCGCTCGGCGAAGGTCGCGGCGGCCTCCTCGCGGATCGACGCCACCTGGACCTTCCGCTCCAGGAAGCCGGCCACCAGCTCCGCCAAGCTCCCCGCCTCCGCCCTGCACTTCGGCGCCGCGACCGGCCTGGACAGCCGCGTCGAGGCCGGAAAGACGGTCAGCTTCCCGGTCACCGTGGAGGGCTCGGCCGCGGGCGACAACCTGAAGTCGCTGGCGCTGTACGTCTCCTACGACGGCAAGACCTGGAAGAAGGTCGAGGTCCGCGGCGGCGAGAAGGTCACCGTGAAGAACCCCGCGAAGGGCAAGTCCATCTCCTTCCGCGCCAAGATCGTCGACAAGCAGGGCAACACGTCGACGATCACGATCCACGACGCGTACTACGGCAAGTGAGCCGCCGTACCCGCGTGGCCTGAGTAGGCCGTGAGCGAACGGCCCGCCGGAGGGGCAGCTTCCGGTGGGCCGTTCGTGTTTGTGTGCACGCATGACGGCTCACACGGTCGAGTACATCCGTTATCGCGTCCCCGAGCAGCAGTCGGCGGAGTTCCTCGCCGCCTACACCCGCGCCGCCGGTCAGCTGGCGGCGGCCCCGCAGTGCGTCGACTACGACCTCGCGCGCTGCGAAGAGGACCCAGAGTCCTGGATTCTGCGGATCACCTGGACGTCGGTGGAGGAGCACGTGCAGGGCTTCCGCACGTCCCCGTTCTTCCCACCGTTCCTCGCGGAGATCCGCCCGTACGTCGAGAACATCGAGGAGATGCGCCACTACGCGCCGACCTCCGTGCGCGGCACCGGCGCGGCGGTCCCGTCGCTGTACGACTGGGCGGGCGGCGCCGAGGCCTTCTCCCGCCTCACGGAGGTCTTCTACGCCAAGGTGGCCAAGGACGACCTCCTCGCCCCGCTCTTCGCCGGCCTGGCCCCCGAGCACGCCGCCCACGTGGCTCTCTGGCTCGCCGAGGTCTTCGGCGGCCCGGCAGGCTATTCGGAGACCGAGGGCGGCCATGGTCACATGGTGGCCAAGCACTTCGGCAAGCACATCACCGAGCCCCAGCGCCGCCGCTGGGTCAACCTCATCCAGGACGCGGCGGACGAGGCAGGCCTCCCGACGGACGCCGAGTTCCGCTCGGCCTTCCTCGCCTACGTGGAATGGGGCACCCGCCTGGCCCTCTACTTCTCCGGCCCCGACGCGAAGCCTCCGGCGGAGCAGCCGGTGCCGAGGTGGACGTGGGGGGCGATGCCGCCGTATCAGGGGTGAGGAGGCCGTACCGGGGCTGGGGAGGCGGCGGCGTAGGGTCCCCTTCGTGACCGCCGCACTCTCCGCCATGATCACCGCCGTCGTCGGTGTCCTCGGTACGCTCCTCGCCCCGGTGCTGAGCCAGCGCCACGCGGTACGCCGGGAGGACCGGGAGGCCGAACGCGCCGAGCACAGGCGGCTGTTCGAGGAGCGGCGCGCCGCGTACACCGCGATGAACCGCGCCTCCCGGCAGTTCCACACCCTCCTGAAGGACGCCCTGCACCGGCTCCGGGACGGCGTCTACACCGATCACGACCGCGAGCAGCTGGAGGAGGTACGCCGGGAGCACCGGGATCGCTATGCGGAGGCGCAGATGGTCGTACCGGAGCGGATCCTGGATGCCTCGCGGGACCTCAACCGTGTGCTCGCCCGCATCGACGCCGTCGTCAAACGGCTCGACCGGGACTTGGCCCGCGAGGGCGAGAGCGCTGAGCGGGCCCTTGTGGACCTGAAGGAGGCCGAGCCGCAGCTGACGGCCATGCGCCGGCTGATGCGGGCCGACCTGGGCGTCGAAGACTAGTAGGGCTGCGACACCGGACGGGAGGCGTCCGCCCCCCAACTCGACAGCAGGCGCAGGGACTCGGCCGAGGGGGAGGCGGGTTCTGCGTGGTACGCCACCATGACCTGGTCCGTGTCGCCCGACAGGCGGAAGCCATCGAAGTTCAGGGACAGGTCGCCCACCAGCGGATGGTGCAGGCGCTTGACGCCGTGGTTCTTCTCCTTGACGTCGTGCGTGGCCCACAGCCGCCGGAACTCCTCGCTCTTGACGGAGAGTTCACCGACGAGCGCGGACAGCCGCGGGTCGTCCGGGTGGCAGCCGGCGTCCATGCGCAGGGCGCAGACGATGTCGATCGCCTTCTGCTCCCAGTCGACGAACAGCTCGCGGTACTCGGGCTTCAGGAACACCAGCCGCGCCCAGTTGCGCTCGGCGGCCGGCAGCTCCCCCCAGTCGCCGAAGAGGGCCGCCGCCATATGGTTCCAGGCCAGGATCTCCGCGCGCCGCCCGACGACGTACGCCGGCACCCCCTCCATCGAGTCCAGGAGGTTCCGCAGCGAGGCCCGCACCTGCTGCTGCCGCTCCGCCGGCTTCTTCTTGTGCCCCTTCGGCTTGGCCAGATGCGTCAGATGCGCATGCTCCGCGTCGGTCAGACGCAGCGCCCGCGCGATCGAGTCCAGCACCTCCGCCGACACGTTCCGGCCGTTGCCCTGCTCCAGGCGCGTGTAGTACGCCACCGACACCCCGGCCAGCTGCGCCAGCTCCTCGCGGCGCAGCCCCGGCACCCGGCGGTGCCGGCCGAAGTCGCGCAGCCCCACGTCCTCGGGCTTCAGCCGGGCCCGTCGGCTGCGCAGGAACTCGCTCAGCTCGGCCCGCCGGTCCAGGGGCCGGCCGGCGGCTGCTTCCGGCTGTTCGTCCATACCGCCAGTATCGGCCGTCCCGGCTGGTCGTACGCCCGGGAGCCTGACCCCGCCAGTAGTAGGCACGGCAGTCGTACGCAAAGGCGTGGTCTGGGTGCCGTACGAGCGTTCCGGCAGGCTGGAAGCCATATCCGGTCGAACTACCTGGTTGAACCATGACAACCGGGCACGAGACCCCCGCCAGTCCGCTAGGAGAACCCCGGCATGACCACTGTTGCTGCGTACGCCGCGCCCGCCGCGAAGGCCCCGCTGGAGCGGACGACCATCGAGCGGCGAGCGGTCGGCGAGTTCGACGTCCTGATCGACATCAAGTTCGCCGGCATCTGCCACTCCGACATCCACCAGGCCCGCGAGGGCTGGGGCGAGGCGATCTTCCCGATGGTCCCCGGCCACGAGATCGCGGGCGTCGTCTCCGAGGTCGGCTCCGGTGTCACCCGGTTCGCCGTCGGCGACCGCGTGGGCGTCGGCTGCCTGGTCGACTCCTGCCGCGAGTGCGAGAACTGCCAGAAGGGTCTGGAGCAGTACTGCCTCAAGGGCGGCGTCGGCACCTACAACGCCATCGGCAAGGACGGCGAGCCCACGTACGGCGGCTACGCCGAGAAGATCGTCGTCGACGAGAACTTCGTCGTCCGCATCCCGGACGGCCTCTCCCTCGACGTGGCCGCCCCGCTGCTGTGCGCCGGCATCACCACGTACTCCCCGCTCCGCCACTGGAACGCCGGCCCCGGCAAGAAGGTCGCGATCGTCGGCCTCGGCGGCCTGGGCCACATGGCCGTCAAGCTCGCGCACGCGATGGGCGCGGAGGTCACGGTCCTCTCGCAGTCCCTGCGCAAGAAGGACGACGGCCTGAAGCTGGGCGCCGACCACTACTACGCCACCAGCGACCCGAAGACCTTCGAGGAGCTGCGCGGCACGCTCGACCTGATCATCTCGACGGTGTCGGCCCCACAGGACTTCGGCGCGCTCCTGTCCCTGCTGAAGGTGGACGGCGCGGTGGTGAACGTGGGCGCCCCCGAGGAGCCCGTCTCCCTGAACCTCTTCTCGGTGATCGGGGGCCGCAAGACCCTCGCGGGCTCCATGATCGGCGGCATCCCCGAGACCCAGGAGATGCTCGACTTCTGCGCGGAGCACGGCCTGGGCGCGGAGATCGAACTGATCAACGCCGACCAGATCAACGAGGCGTACGAGCGGGTCCTGTCCAGCGACGTCCGCTACCGCTTCGTGATCGACACGGCGACGATCTGACGGGACTGTTCACAGCAGTAGTCAGCGCCGAGGCCGCCCTTCACCGGTTCACCCGGTTCACCCGGTTCACCCGGCCTCGGCGCTGAAGCTGTCCCCCTCCCCGTACGACCGCACGAGCACGCCTGCCTCCCCACCGGGCCGTACGACATGAACACGCCCGCGCCCCGTCACCCGGGCCCTCGTACCGGCCACCTCCAGCAGGGTGTTCTCGTCCACGGCGACCCCGTACGGCACGTCACCGCGACCGACCGCCGCGACCAGCCGCGCCAGCGTCCCCCACTGAGCAGCGTGGACATCCACAGCGAACGGGACGAGCCCCAGCCCCGCCCGTACGTCGATCTCCGCCAGGTCCTCCCCGGTCTCCTCCGGACACACGGGCACCCCGTCCAGCAGCCACCCGCCGACCACGGCCCGCCGCGCGGCGAGGGCGGCGCCGGCGGAGAAGCCCGCGTACGGCACACCGCGCTCCGCGAGCAGCTGCGGCAACCGGTCCAGGCACCCGGCGAACGCCTCCTGGTAGGCGGGCGTCAGCCCACCGCACACCAGCAGCCCGTCGATCCCGTCCAGCGCCGGTTCCGGCTCGAACCGCCCGCCGAGCGGCACGAGCAGCGGCACGGGCGCACCCGTCGCACCGGCCTTCCGCAGCGCGCCCGCATACCGCTCGAACTGCGCGCCCCCGTCCCCCTCGTCCACGACCACACACCCGATCCGCGCCCCGTCCCCACCCGCGGCCCGCACGAACGGCGCGTACAACTCGGCGGCGTCCCACCCACCGCCTACCAGGAACACCATTCTCACTCGCCTCCCCCTCACACACGCTCCCTGCGTGAGCGGCGAATGTACGACGCGGCCCCGGAAGCCGTCGCCTGATTTCCACGCTCGGCAGCGGTCTGAAGTCTCCTGACGGCCGTCCGGTCACTGCAGATCCTGCTCGGTCCAGAGCGTCTTGCCGGTGGCGGTGTAGCGCGTGCCCCAGCGGTGGGTCATCTGGGCGATGATGAACAGGCCCCGGCCTCCCTCGTCGTCACTCGCCGCGTGCCGCAGATTGGGCGTGGTGTGGCCGGTGTCGGAGACCTCGCAGATCAGGGTCCGGTCGCGGATCAGGCGTACCTGGATCGGACCGCCGACGTAGCGGATGGCGTTGGTGACCAGTTCGCTGACGATCAGCTCACTGGCGAACGCCAGGTCGTCCAGCCCCCAGTCGCCGAGCTGCTTGCCGACGGCGGCGCGGATGGTGGACACCGCCGCCGGGTCCGGTCGCAGCGCCCACTCGGCGAACTGGTTCCGGTCGAGCCGGCGGGTGCGGACCACGAGCAGCGTCGCGTCCACGTCCACCGCCCCGGGCAGCAGGGTGGCCACCGCCCGGTCGCACAGCTCCTTCAGGGAGCTTCGGTCGTCGGCGAGGACCTGGGACAGCTGCGCGAGCCCGGCGTCACGGTCGACGGCCGCCTGGAGGAGGCCGCCCGTGAAGAGGACGACGAGGCTGCCCGGCGAGAGCTCCAGTTCCATGCTCTCGTAGGGCGGGCCACCGATGCCCAGCGGTGGTCCGGGCGGCAGCTCCGGACGGTCGACGACGCCTGTGGGCCGTTCGACGACCACCAGCACCGACTCCCCGGCCCGGGCCAGGCTGCACATCCCCGAGACGGGGTCGTACACCGCGTACAGGCAGCTCACGCCCAGGGCCTCGTCGGTGTGCGGCCTCAGGCGGCCCGGGCCGTGGCCTGGCCCGGTCTCGTGCGCGGTCTGCTCGACCAGGTCGGCCATGCGGGACAGCAGCTCGTCCGGGCTCAGGTCCAGCCGGGCCAGCACGCGCACACCCGTGCGCAGGCGTCCCATGGTGGCCGCGGCACGCAGGCCGTGACCGACCACGTCCCCGACGACCAGGCCGACCCGGGTTCCCGACAGGGGGATGACGTCGTACCAGTCGCCGCCCACCCCCGACCCGCTGTCGGCGGGCTGATAGCGGCTCGCCGAGTCGCAGGCGACGTGCGCCGGCAGGCGGCGCGGAAGCATGCTCTGCTGGAGTCTGAGGGCCACGCTGTGGCCACGGGTGACCACCGGCATCAGCAGGAGGCCGATCAGCAGGGCGCCCAGGCCCAGGACGGTGACCCCGCCGGTCCTGCCGATCAGCGGCAGGTCTACGGCGGTCGTGCCGTAGCGGGGGTTCGCGTAGACCACGAAGGCGGCGTAGAGGAACAGCAGGACCATCATCAGCCCGCCCAGCCCCGGCAGCACGCCCTTGAAGACCAGGTCCCCGACGCTGCGGGTGAGGACCCTGCGGTGGTACCAGACGCAGGCGAAGCCGGTCAGCCCGTACTGGAACGCGATCGCCAGACCGACCGAGTCGACCGTGTCGGCCAGGACGTTCTGGCTGAACGAGGTCAGCAGGACGAACAAGGCGGTCGAGACCGCTCCCATGCCGATGGTCCCCCAGGTCGGGGTGAGGAACCTGCGGTGGATCCGGGCGAACCGGGCCGGGACGGCCTTGTGGACCGCCATGGAGAAGACGGTCCTGGCCAGGGGCAGGATGGTGGTCTGCGCGGAGGCCAACGCGGAGGTCAGCACCATCAGGATCAGCAGCCGCGCCAGGAGCAGGCCCGTGTCGTGGCTCCCGAAGACGGCCTGGCCAAGTCCCGAGAACACGTCGTCCGCGTTGGCCGCGTTGCCGAGCCCGATGCCCGACGTGCCGACTCCCGCGAACGCCTGTGCGGACGTGGACACCAGCCCGTACACGACCAGGAGCAGGACGATGGAGACGACCGCGGCACGCCCGGGGACCCGCTTGCTGTCGACGGTCTCCTCGTTGACCGAGAAAGCCGTGTCCCAGCCCCAGTACAGGAAGACCCCCGCGAGGACACCCGAGGTCAGGGCCGATGTCGATGGCACCTCGAAGAGGTTGAACCAGGAGGCGGACACATGGATCGCCGTCGGAGGAGGTTTGGTGTAGACCCTGACCAGCGCGGAGACGGCGAGCAGGATCAGCATCACCACTTCCAGACACAGCAGCCAGCGCTGGACAGCCGCCGAGAACTCGATGCCCACGTAGCAGACCACGGTCAGCACGGCGATCCAGACGACGCCCGCCGCCGTGGTCCACAGCCGGTCCTCCGCCAGTCCGTACAGGCCCACCAGCCGGAAGGCGTAGACAGCGGCGATCTGGGCGAGGCTCGCCATGACGAGGACGTCGGCGACGATGATGCCCCAGCCGCCCATCCAGCCGGTGCGCGGGCCGAAGGTGCGGGTGGTCCAGGCGAAGGTGGTCCCGCAGTCGGCGTTGCTCGCGTTGAGCTCCCGGAAGGCGTACGCGACCAGCAGCATCGGGACGAACGCCAGCATCGTGACGATCGGGGCCTGCAGTCCGACCCCGGCCACGATGATGCCCAGCGTCGCGGCCAGGCTGTACGCCGGGCCGGTGGAGGCAAGGCCCATGACCACCGAGGAGAACATGCCCAGCGCGTCGTTCTTGAGCCCCTTCCGGCCGGGCCCCGTCCCGGGGGCGGGGCGGCCTGGGGACTCGGCGCCGCCAAAGTGCCTCACACTTGATTCCAACGCCGGGCCGCTGCCCTCCGCAACAGCGCAGGGCCACCTGACGGGCCCTGGTCCGCGATCGGATCCCAGCATGCGGTCGGGCGGCTGGGTGCGGCCCTGGTGGCGGGGCTCGGGGCGGGGGAGTCCGTGGTCCGACTGGCGTGGTCAGTCGCCACGTCGGCTTTCTCCTGCCGGAACGGCCGTGGACGCGCAGTCCGCCGGCGCCGTCGACGGTTCGGTGGCGACGGGAGTCCAGGAGCAGGCCAGGGAGCCGCCGATCAGACCGGTGATCAGTCCGAGGAAGAGGCCGCCGAGGTTCGCGACGGGGAAGGAGATGAGGCTGAGCAGAAGAGTGGCAATCCCGGAGAACACGCGGAGGTGCGGGTGGTACCAGAGGGTGAGCCCCAGGGTGATGAGCAGAACTCCGATGACCAGGGCTCCGGCACCGGACGTGGTCGACATGGCCAGCGGGATTCCGCCCAGGTCCAGATGCGCGTACGGCCAGTACAGGATGGGCAGTCCCGCCATCGAGGTAAAGAGTCCGGCCCAGAAGGGACGTTCGCCACGCCAGGTTCTGAACCTGTGCCGGGCGCGCGCCGCGGTGACGCGCAGTCGGGGCCGTCCACCGAAGAGATTGGTGATCACGTGTCTTCCTGATCGGCGGTGCGGCGTGCGCACGGGCCGCGTGAGGCGGCTGCGAGGGCGTTCGGCAGGTTCGGCCCGCCCAGGACTCAGAAGCATTCGTGACGGCCGTGCTCGATCTGCACGCGCAGGCCGGGGATGTTGAACGTACCGGCAGACAGCGCGACCGCGGTCACGCGCACGTCGGTCAGGGCGACCGACGTGGCCTGCTGCCCGAAGCCGTTGGGGTCGAAGAAGCGCGAGCTCCTGTCGCCCGGATTGATCGGACCCTTGGTGATCTCCCCCTGCGCGATTCCCTGGTCGAGGCCCCTGAAATCCGCCTGCCTGGCCGACTGGAATGTCGTGTCGAGGAACAGGTTCGACGCTTCGACCGGTCGTTCGTTTCCGCCGGTGAGCTTCAGCGTCTGCACGCCCAGCACCGGGACCTCGACCAGTACGGACTGACACAGCCTGCTGATCGTCGAGTGCCGGGATCCGGTGACCTGGACCGGCACAAGCTGGCCCTGCCTGGTCACGTCCACCATGCCGTAGATGCTGAGTCCGCGAGCGGTCAGGGTGCGCGCGGTGACCTGGAACCTTTGGCCGGAAATGAGGAACGACGCGGCCAGTGCCCCCTGTCCCATGGCGATGCCGAGGGCTGCGCAGGCTGCGACGCTGGGTACCAGGACTGCCGCAAAGCGCCGCCAACGGGTTCTGCCGGCGCAGTGCGACATCCCGTCTCCTTCGCTCATGGCGCGAGTCCGCCCACATTGTCACAAAGCGGATATTTTCCTCGTTATCCAGTGACGGATCCTAGGCTTTCGGCCGGAGTAACCGGCTGCACGCCAGGGCCGCCGTACGGGTGACGCACATGTTGTTCGGGGTCGCGGGTCATGCGGGCGGCAGAGGCTGTTCCGTCCACACGGTCTTGCCGTCGCGGGTGTAGCGGGTGCCCCACCGCTCCGTGAGCTGCGCGACCAGGAAGAGCCCGCGTCCGCCCTCGTCCGTGCTGAGGGCCCGTCGGAGGTGTGGGGAAGTGTGGCTGGTGTCGGACACCTCGCAGATCAGACAGTGCGTACGGATGAGGCGCAGGGTGACGGGGCCGGCCGCGTACCGGTAGGTGTTGGTGACGAGCTCGCTGGCCACCAGCTCGGTGGTGAAGGCCAGTTCCGCCAGCCCCCATTCGGTCAGTTTCGCCGTGGTCAGCTCCCTGGCACGGGCAGCAGCGGTCGCTTCCAGGGGCAGCTGCCATGAGGCGACATTCTCTGGCCGTAGCGCCCGGGTACGGGCGATGAGCAGCGCGATGTCGTCGGCGGGGAGGTGGTCCTTGGGCAGCAGCGCTTCGACCACGGTCTGGCAGGTCTGGTCCAGAGGTTCTGTGGCGTCGGCGAGACAGGTGCGAAGGTTCTCCAGCGCGGCGTCTATGTCGCCGTTGCGTGCCTCCAGGAGGCCGTTGGTGTAGAGCGCGAGCAGGCTGCCCTCGGGGAGGTCCAGATCGTACGTTTCGAACGGCAGTCCGCCCAGGCCCAGCGGTGGACCCCCGGGGAGATCGAGCACGGTCACCTCGCCGTCCGGGGTGGACACCATCGGCGCCGGGTGGCCGGCGCGTGCCAGGGAGCAGTGCTGGGAGACCGGATCGTAGACCGCGTAGAGGCAGGTGGCTCCGAGCACCTGCTCAATCGCCGACCCGTCAGTGTTCGCCTCCAGTTCGGTGGCCAGCAGGCTGACCAGATCGTCCAGCCTCGCCACTACCTCGTCCGCTTCCAGGTCGAGGCTGGCCAGGGTGCGCGCCGCGGCGCGCAGACGCCCCATCGAGGCCGCCGCGTGGATCCCGTGGCCCACCACGTCTCCCACAACGAGGGCGACCCGGGCCCCTGACAACGGGATCACGTCGAACCAGTCACCACCGATGCCTGGTTCACCGCTGGCCGGGAGGTACCGGCAGGCCACCTCCACGGCCGGCAGGTCGGACGCCGCGCTCGGCAGCAGACTGCGCTGAAGAGTCAGAGCGGCGCTCTGCTGCTGGGTGAAGCGGCGCGCGTTGTCGATGCAGACGGCCGCTCGCGAGGAAAGCTCCTGGGCCACCGCAGCATCCTCGCCCTCGAAAGGCTCCGAATTGCGCGACCGCCACAGGCTCACCACGCCCAGTACCAGGCCGCGCGCGATCAGGGGCACCGCGATCAGCGAATGAACGCCGAGACCCAAGGCGATCTCGATCCGCCGGTGGTCCATGGCGTACCACTCGGGGCGGAGGGACAGCTGTTCTTCGAGAATCGGGCGGCGCTCGGCCAGGCACCGCGCCTGCGCAGATTCCGGAAGCAGCGGGACCACATCGCCCTCCCGGAAAGGGACGCGGTGTTCCGGTGGTGAGAGGGCAGCCCGGAGCAGCGGACCTGCTGAACCGGCAACTGGTTCGTCACCAAGTGCCACGGGCTTGAGGAGGTCCACCGAGCAGTGGTCGGCCAAGCCGTGGGCGGCCACCTCGGCCAGTTCCCGAGCGGTCTGTGTCACGTCCAGTGAGGTTCCGATCCGGGCGCTCGCCTCGTTCAGCAGGGCGAGCCTGCGTTGCGCCCGGTGTCGGTCGGTCACGTCCTCGATCGTCTCGGCCACGCCGAGAACCCGGCCCGAGGGGTCTTCCATCCGGAACGCCGAGACGGACACGAACCGTTCCCGACCTGGATCGTGGCGTGCCCGGGCGGACTGCTCTGTGAAGATCAACGGCTCGCCGGTCTCCAAGACGCGCCGTACCCGTTCCTCTGCCGGACCTGCGTCCTCGTCGACCATGAATTCGCGAGGGCGACGGCCTACCGGCGCCTCGGCCGGGACGCCGCTTGCCTTTTCGACCGCACGGTTGACCCGGATCACTCTCCTGTCCGGGCCGTGGACGACCAGGCCGATCGGGGACCGGTGGTACAGGCCGTCCAGCAGCGCACGGTCCCGCTGCCAGGCAACGACCTCCGCGGCAGGAGCACCGACCAGCAGCCACTCCTGACTGCCCCCCTCCCGGGTGACCGCACGGGCCCGGAGGCCCAACTCCAGGCGGCGTCCGTCGCGGTGTCGGACGGGCAGGACGCCGAACCAGCCCCCCGTCTTCACGGCGTCCACGACGACGGACCGCGCGACAGGCAGGTCATGGGCGTCGACCAGGAGGCCCTGCCACGGCTGTCCGAGCACTTCCTTGGCCGGATAGCCGAGCAACTCCTGTGCGCGTGCGCTCCAGCCGACCACAGTGCCTCGATCGTCGAGCACGGCCGAGGCACCACGCCCGAGGGCGAACGGATCCTCAGGGCTCTCGCTGAAATGCATCGACGGCGTCCCCATAGCCACCACCTTGCCTCCGTGACTCCGATGTTCCTCCCCGCCGTCTGCGTCCGCGACTCTCCCGTTCCCCTCGACCGGAGCTTCGGCAGGAGTGCCACGGCGACGCTCAGCGCGTGCAATGAATGGGGTGGCCACGCGCGGCTACTTCTCCGGCACTTCCTGCGCAGACGCGGTGCCCGTCGGACTCCGGTCAGGCGTGGCCTCAGCCGGGCAGCGTCGCCGGGCTGCCGCCGTTGGCCTCGTAGCCGGCCACCGCCAGGGCGCGGTAGAGCGCGAACTCGGCGGCCGGGTCGGCGCACAGGGTCCAGGGCAGCGCGCCGATATGGCCGTCGACGTGTATGAGCTGGTCCATGGCCTCCGCCCAGCGCTCGGACCGGACCAGGAAGAACGTCAGCAGGTGGCGGACGTGCGACAGCATCGGGTCGTCCGGGCGGGCCGCGTGCACCGCGTGCAGCGCGCCGTGGATCGCCTTGGTGACGACCTCGCTCTGGTAGAAGCTCGCGACCAGGTTCACCTCGGGGAGGTGCTCGAACACCGCGAACAGCGGCAGCGCGGCGAGCAGCGAGCCCTGCGGGGCGCGGGCCGCCGCGCTCTCGGCGAAGGAGTACGCCAGCTCACGCGAGCCGTGCCACTTCTCGCACCAGTAGTGCAGCGCCGCCAGATGTGCGCCCATGTGGTTCGGCGCGCGGTCGAGGATCTTCAGCCACAGCTGCTCGAACTCCGGCTGCGGGTGGGCGAGGCCGCGGGCGACGGACAGCTCCACGATGTACGGGACCGGGTCGCCGGGTGCCAGCAGCGCCGCCTGCCCGCACGCGTCCCGGGCCTCCTCCATGATGATCCGGAACTCGTCCGTGCCCGGCTGTGACGTCCGCCAGGCCTGCTGCACCAGGAACTCGGCGTGCACCGCCGCACCGCCCGCGTCCTTGGGCTGCTCGGCCCGCCACACCCTGAGCCACTGACCGCCGGGCGTCTCGTGCACCCCGCCGGGCCGCTGCTGCAGCTCCAGGGCCGCCGCACCGGCGAACGCCTGCACGCGCTGCCAGCGCAGCTCCCCCTCCGTCTCCGTACCCGCCAGCAGCTGGGCCGCCGCGCGGTAGTCCCCCGTACGCTGCACCAGGTCCAGGACGTCCAGCAGGTCCTGGTCCGGGCCGGGCATGCGCACGTCCAGCTCCTCCTGGCGTACGAAGCCGTAGTCCGCCGGGTCGGCGGCGTCGGGGTGGTCCGGCGTGACCTGTTCGATCAGCCCGCGCCTGCGCCGGAGGACCGGGAGCAGCGCGAAGCTCAGCATGAGCAGGGCAATCAGCAGCCAGAGAATCACCATGACTCAAGCGAACCAGACGCCGCCGACAAATGGCCAACCCCGCCCGCCTGCCCTGTGGAAAACTTCGGGCCGGTTCATGACAGGGGGCGTGCGACACCACCGTACGGCCGGGCTAGCCCGTCGTCCGTGCGTCATCATCCGGCCAGGCGCACTACGCTCGGTGCAATGAGCGACACTCATATCAGTCAGCACTTCGAGACCCTCGCGATCCATGCGGGCAACACCGCGGATCCCCTCACCGGCGCGGTCGTCCCGCCGATCTATCAGGTCTCGACCTACAAGCAGGACGGCGTCGGCGGGCTGCGCGGCGGCTACGAGTACAGCCGGAGCGCCAACCCGACCCGGACCGCCCTGGAGGAGAACCTCGCCGCGCTGGAGGGCGGGAGCCGCGGCCTCGCGTTCGCGTCCGGCCTGGCGGCCGAGGACACCCTGCTCCGGACGCTGCTCACGCCCGGCGACCACGTGGTGATCCCCAACGACGCCTACGGCGGCACCTTCCGTCTCTTCGCCAAGGTGGTCAGCCGCTGGGGCGTGGAGTGGTCCGTGGCCAACACCAGCGACCCGGCCTCCGTGCGCGCCGCGATCACCCCGAAGACCAAGGCCGTGTGGGTGGAGACCCCCTCCAACCCGCTGCTCGGCATCACCGACATCGCCGCCGTCGCTCAGATCGCCCACGAAGCGGGCGCGAAGCTCGTCGTCGACAACACCTTCGCCACGCCCTACCTCCAGCAGCCGCTGGCGCTCGGGGCCGATGTCGTCGTGCACTCCCTGACCAAGTACATGGGCGGCCACTCGGACGTGGTCGGCGGTGCGCTGATCGTCTCCGACGAGACGCTCGGCGAGGAACTGGCCTACCACCAGAACGCGATGGGCGCCGTCGCCGGTCCCTTCGACTCCTTCCTGGTGCTGCGCGGCACCAAGACCCTCGCCGTGCGCATGGACCGGCACAGCGAGAACGCCACGAAGGCCGCCGACATGCTGACCCGGCACCCGCGCGTGACGCGCGTTCTCTACCCGGGCCTGCCGGACCACCCCGGCCACGAGATCGCCGCCAAGCAGATGCGCGCGTTCGGCGGCATGGTGTCCTTCCAGGTCGAGGGCGGCGAGGAGGCCGCCGTCGAGGTGTGCAACCGCGCCAAGGTGTTCACCCTGGGCGAGTCGCTGGGCGGCGTCGAGTCCCTCATCGAGCACCCGGGCCGCATGACGCACGCCTCCGCGGCCGGCTCCGCCCTCGAGGTCCCCGCCGACCTGGTGCGCCTGTCCGTGGGCATCGAGAACGTCGACGATCTGCTGGAGGACCTCCAGCAGGCCCTGGGCTAGCGGAACCTGTGCTGGTGGGCGGCCCAGGCCCTGAGCCGGCGGGCCGGTCACCAGCCGGTGACCTCCGGAGTCGTCTGCGACGGCGGCTCCACCCACGGGTGCGCCTGCGCCGCCCACACGGTGAACGCCACCACGGCGGCGCACAGCAGCAGCCACAGCACCCGCTGCGCGAGCCGCCGGCGCCGCAGCAGACGGGTGCCGCGGCGCACCGCCTCCGGGTACAGATCCGGCGGCACCGGCGGCGGCGTCCGCTCCATCAGCCGCCGTGCGGCGGCCTCCCGCTCGGGCCGGTTCACCGGGGCCTCCCCGCGTGCCGTGGGCTCATGAGGGTGCGACCTTCGTGCCCACCGCGCGCGGGGCGGCCGGCCGTACCGGATGCAGCAGGGTGGCGGTCGCGCGGTCGCAGATGGTGTGCACGCGCTCCGTGGGCATCCCGAGCAGGGCCGCCGCCTGTTCCGCGGCGACGCCTTCGTACAGCCGCAGCACCAGGATGAGCCGCTCCAGCGGCCCCAGGACGGCGAGCGGGCTGTCCGGATGCGGGCGGGCGCGGCCGAAGGCGCCGTACTGCTGCCACATCCCGCGCGCGAAGCGCGTGGCCAGGTACTGGCGGGCGCAGTCGTAGGGGTCCTCGCCGCGCAGCCGGTCCCAGCGGGCGTAGGTGTGGGCGAGCGCCAGTGTCAGCAGGCGCCGCGCGCGCGGGTTGGCGTCCGGCGCCTCCGCGGTGAGCAGCGTGGCGGCATGCAGCAGCCGCCCTGCCGCGCCCGCGACGAACGCCTCGAACTCCCGGGCCCGACGGGCACCACGCAATGCCTGCCGATCACGCACCGCGCCTCCCCCTGGACGGGGCCCTGCCCGGTACGGGACAGGCGGACCGCGTACGACGCAGGACCCGGTCTCATATGAGGCCAGTGGCGGCCCGGGGTCAAGAGTCCGGAACCCATCTCCCGCGCGGGGCTCAGGAAGCCGGCGTCTGCTCCGCCGACGGCACGACGTGAACCGCCATCCGCGAGGAGAGCGCGGTGTTGAAGCGCGTCAGGAGCGTGCAGAACTGCTCGCGCTCCTCCGGCGCCCAGTCCTGCGTCAGCTCGGCCATCAACTGACGCCTGGAAGAGCGCACTTCCTCCAGCCGGGAGACACCGCGCGGGGACAGCTGAAGCACCACCGCGCGCCCGTCCTCCGGGTGCGAGGTGCGCTTGACGAGCCCGGTGTCGACCAGCGGAGCCACCTGCCGGGTGACCGTGGAGGAGTCGATCCCCATGCTCGCGGCGAGCGCCTTGACGCCCATCGGGCCCTCGTTGTCGAGGCGGTTGAGCAGCAGGTACGCGGCGCGGTCCATGGAGGTGCGCACCTGCCCGACGCCGCCGAGCCGGGTCTGTTCGGCACGGCGCGCGAACACCGCCACCTCGTGCTGGAGGGTGTCGAGGAGACCGGTGTCACCGACGGTCGTCATGTCCATCGACATTCCTGGTGTTGTGGGCATGGCCGGGGGCTCACTTCATGAAGGGTGCTGTGGGTTGGGGGACAGGGTACGCGGCCCGGAGCCAGGCCGTACCGGCGCTGCACGAACCGGTCTCGGAGGTTGGTCGCCACCGTCGTTCGGCACCGTCGGCTGCGAGACTTGAGTCATGAGCTACGGCACCACTGGCTTCTTGCGTTCCGTCACCCTCGACGACGTGCGCGGAGCCCAGAAGATGCTCTCGGGTGTGGCACGGGTGACCGCCATGGAGGGCAGTCGGCACCTGTCCCAGCTGGTCGGCGCGCCGGTGCACTTCAAGTGCGAGAACCTCCAGCGGACCGGCTCGTTCAAGCTGCGCGGCGCCTATGTGCGCATCGCCGGGCTGCTGCCGGAGGAGCGGGCGGCCGGAGTGGTGGCCGCGAGCGCCGGGAACCACGCGCAGGGCGTGGCCCTCGCCTCCTCGCTGCTCGGCGTGCACGCCACGGTGTTCATGCCGAAGGGCGCCCCGCTGCCGAAGATCAGCGCCACCCGGGACTACGGCGCCGAAGTGCGCCTGTACGGCCAGGTGGTGGACGAGACACTGGCCGCCGCCCAGGACTACGCCGCCGAGACCGGCGCGGTGTTCATCCACCCCTTCGACCACCCGGACGTCATCGCCGGCCAGGGGACGGTCGGCCTGGAGATCCTGGAGCAGTGCCCGGAGGTGCGCACGATCGTCGTCGGCATGGGCGGCGGCGGGCTCGCGGCCGGTATCGCGGTCGGGGTGAAGGCGCTGCGGCCGGACGTCCGGATCGTCGGCGTGCAGGCGGAGGGCGCGGCGGCGTACCCGCCCTCGCTGGCGGCAGGGCACCCGGTGTCCGTGCAGAACCCGACGACGATGGCCGACGGCATCAAGGTGGGGCGGCCGGGCGTGGTGCCGTTCGGGATCGTCGAGGAGCTGGTCGACGAGGTGCGCACGGTCAGCGAGGACCAGCTGTCGGCCGCGCTGCTGCTGTGCCTGGAGCGGGCCAAGCTGGTGGTCGAGCCGGCCGGGGCGAGCCCGGTCGCGGCGCTGCTCGGCGAGCCCGGCGCGTTTCCCGGACCGGTCGTCGCGGTGCTCTCCGGCGGCAATGTCGACCCGGTGCTGCTCCAGCGGGTGCTGCGGCACGGCATGGCCGCGCAGGGCCGCTACCTGGCCGTCCGGCTCCTGCTGACGGACCGGCCGGGCGCCCTCGCCACGCTCCTCGGGGTGTTGTCAGTGGTCGACGCCAACGTCCTCGACGTGAGCCACGTACGAACCGACCCACGGCTCGGGCTCACGGAGGCGGAGGTGGAGCTGCACCTCGAGACGAAGGGTCCGGCGCACTGCGCCGAGGTCGGCCAGGCCCTGCGCGCGGCCGGTTACACGGTCATCGACTGAGGCCGGGCAGCGCGGAAAGCAGTTGTGTCACTCGTTCGTGGAAATCCATTGAGAGACGCGATACATCGCGTTACTGTGTGTCCTGTTGCGCTCGCCGACCGCCTGCCCGCATCCGGAAAACCGAAGGCGGATCCGGGCGCGCGAACCTAGCCTTTCCCTTTCCCGATGAAATCCCCGACGACGTGGAGACTCACATGCCAGGCGCCATCTATGCCGAAGGCCTGGTGAAGACCTTCGGCGACGTAAGGGCACTGGACGGCGTCGACCTCGATGTCCCCGAGGGCACGGTCCTCGGCCTGCTAGGGCCGAACGGCGCCGGCAAGACGACGACCGTCCGCTGCCTGACGACCCTGCTGCGCCCCGACAGCGGCAAGGCGGTCGTCGCGGGCGTCGACGTGCTCAAGCACCCCGACACCGTCCGCCGCTCCATAGGCCTGTCCGGCCAGTTCGCGGCGGTCGACGAATACCTGACCGGCCGGGAGAACCTGCAGATGGTCGGGCAGCTGTACCAGATGAGGGCCAAGGCGGCCAAGGCGCGCGCGGCGGAACTGCTGGAGCGGTTCAACCTCGCGGACGCCGCCGACCGCCCCGCCAAGACCTACTCCGGAGGCATGCGCCGCCGGCTCGACCTTGCCGCCGCCCTCGTGGTCTCGCCGCCCGTGATGTTCATGGACGAGCCGACCACCGGCCTCGACCCGCGCAACCGGCAGCAGCTGTGGGACGTCATCAACGAACTCGTCTCCGGTGGTACGACCCTGCTGCTCACCACGCAGTACCTGGAAGAGGCCGATCACCTCGCCCATGACATCGCGGTGGTCGACCACGGCCGCGTCATCGCCAAGGGCACCTCCGACCAGCTCAAGGCCCGCACCGGCGGCGAGCGCGTCGAGGTCGTGGTGCACGAGCGCGCGCGCATCGCGGGTGCCGTGGAGGTGCTGCGCGGCTTCGGCAAGGGCGAGGCCACGGTCGAGGAACACACCCGCAAGCTCACTGTCCCCGTCACCGGCGGCGCCAAGCTGCTCGCCGAGGTCATCCGGGAGCTGGACACCCGCGGGATCGAGATAGACGACATCGGACTGCGCCGCCCCACCCTCGACGACGTCTTCCTGTCCCTGACCGGACACGTGGCCGAGGTGAAGGACGAGGAGAACGGTGCGGCGAAGAGCGACAGCAAGGGCGCCAAGGGTGCCAAGGGTGCCAAGGGCGAGGAGGCCGCGAAGTGAGTGCCGTCAGCGAAGCCGTGCGAGGCGTGCCTCCGGCCGCACCGTCGACCAACCCGGTCGCCCAGTCCTTCCGCGACTCGATGGTCGTCGCGAAACGCAACCTGATCCGCATGTCCAGGATCCCCGAGATGATCATCTACGGGCTGATCCAGCCGATCATGTTCGTGGTGCTGTTCACCTACGTCTTCGGCGGTTCCATGAAGATCGGCGGCAGCACCAGCGCCGCGGACTACAAGAACTTCCTCATGGCGGGCGTCTTCGCGCAGACCGTCACGTTCGCGACCGCCAGCTCCGGCGCCGGTATCGCGGACGACATGCACAAGGGCCTCATCGACCGGTTCCGGTCCCTGCCGATGGCGCGCGGTGCGGTGCTGACCGGACGCACGCTCGCCGACCTCGTGCAGACGGCCCTGACCCTGGTCGTGCTCGCCGTGGTCGCCCTGCTGGTCGGCTGGCGCGTCGGCACCGAGGGCGACACGAACGTCGGCAAGGTCCTCGCCGCCTTCGGCCTGCTGCTTCTGCTCGGCTATGCGTTCACCTGGATCGGCGCCCTGATCGGCATGTCCGTGCCCACCCCCGAGGCGGCCACGTCCAGCGGACTGATCTGGCTGTTCCCGGTCACGTTCATCTCGAACGCCTTCGTGGACACCGGTCACATGACCCCGTGGCTGCGGCACATCGCCGAGTGGAACCCCTTCTCCGCCACCGCGCAGGCCTGCCGTGTGCTCTTCGCCAACCCGGGCCAGTCCCATTCGCACGCCTGGCCCATGGAGCACCCGGTCTGGGCGTCGCTTATCTACTCGTTCCTGATCATCGCGATATTCCGCACCCTCGCGGTACGCAAGTACCGCTCGGCCACGGCCTGAGGACGCCCCTGGCATGACGATGCCCCCGGCGTCCGATGGGCGGACGCCGGGGGCATCGACGTGGATCAGGGGGCCGGGATCAGCCCGAGTAGGGCTCGGCCTTCAGGATCCTCACCGAAGCCTTCTTGCCGTTCGGCAGCTCGTACTCCGCGTCCTCGCCGACCTTGTGGCCGATGACGCCGGACCCGAGCGGGGACTGCGGGGAGTAGGTCTCGATGTCGGTGCTCGCGTACTCACGGGAGGCGAGCAGGAACGCCAGGGTGTCGTCCTCGTCACCGTCGAAGGCGATCGTCACGACCATGCCGGGTGCCACGGTGCCGTCCGCCGAGGCCTGAGCCTCGCCGACCTGGGCGCTTTCGAGGAGCTGGGTCAGCTGGCGCACACGCAGCTCCTGCTTGCCCTGCTCCTCCTTGGCCGCGTGGTACCCGCCGTTCTCGCGCAGGTCGCCCTCCTCGCGCGCGGCGGCGATCTTGGCCGCGATCTCGGTGCGCGCAGGACCAGTAAGGTACGCAAGCTCGTCCCTGAGCTTGTTGTACGCCTCCTGGGTCAGCCAGGTGACGTTCTCGCTGGTCTGGGTCACAGGGTGCTCCTCGTCGGTACTGGGAATACAAAGCATCGCCCTACCCAGAAGAATGTTCCCTCTCGGGTGGGCGAAACCACGAGCCTAACAATTCACGAGCGAAAGGGGGAGGACATAAGCCGCATGAATTGCATCAATGCAGGTCGGCCGGGCCGTATTCCGGGTGAGATCCGGTCATGTCCCCCGGTGCTCCGGCAGCGTCAGCCGGCGTGACAGCCGAGCAGCTCGGCGGTCGTGCCCGGGGCCGTCGTACGGAGCGTGACGACCTTGTCGATGCGCGTGGCCGAGCCGGTGAAGCGGAAGTCCGCCCGGCCCACCTCGGTGCCGTCGGCCGCCTGGGACCGCAGCGTGCAGTAGCCGGAGGCGCCCGCGTCCTTGTGGACCTCGAGGTGGATCTTCACCGCGTCGTCGGAGGCCCGGAACGTGATCACCTGGGCACTGATCTTGTTCTGTACGACGTAGTGGTAGCCGAAGTAGCCGACCAGGGCGAGCAGCACCGCGCCGAACGCCGCCCCGGCGATCTTGAGCCTGCGGTCGGCACGCTCGTCCGAGGAACGGCCGTAGCGGCCCTCGGGCAGCCCGGTGCTCGCCGTACTCATGATCGTCCTCTCGGCAGGGACGGGACGGATGTCCCGAAAGGGGCCCCGAAGCAGCACCCCGGAATTATTCGCCCCCCGATTCGGTCACTATAGAAGCCGCCAATCGCGCCCGGAGCCACGGGGGCGCCGAGTTACCGAGGATTGAGTCTTGACTGACCAGCTGCGACTGATGGCCGTTCACGCCCACCCCGACGACGAGTCGAGCAAGGGCGCGGCCACCATGGCGAAGTACGTGTCCGAGGGGGTGGACGTGCTGGTGGTGACCTGCACCGGCGGAGAGCGTGGGTCCATCCTCAATCCCAAGCTGCAGGGCGACAAGTACATCGAGGAGCACATCCACGAGGTACGCAAGAAGGAGATGGACGAGGCCCGCGAGATCCTCGGCGTCAAGCAGGAGTGGCTTGGCTTCGTCGACTCCGGTCTGCCCGAGGGCAACCCGCTGCCGCCGCTGCCCGACGGCTGCTTCGCCCTGGAGGACGTCGACAAGGCGGCCGGAGAGCTGGTCCGCAAGATCCGCGCCTTCCGCCCGCACGTGATCACCACCTACGACGAGAACGGCGGGTACCCGCACCCCGACCACATCATGACCCACAAGATCACCATGGTGGCGTTCGAGGGCGCGGCGGACGCCGAGAAGTACCCGGAGTCCGAGTTCGGCCCGGCGTACCAGCCGCTGAAGCTCTACTACAACCAGGGCTTCAACCGCCCCCGCACCGAGGCGCTGCACAACGCCATGCTGGAGCGCGGCCTGGAGTCGCCCTACGGGGAGTGGCTCAAGCGCTGGAAGGAGATCCAGCGCGTCGAGCGCACGCTGACCACGCACGTCCCGTGCGCGGACTTCTTCGAGATCCGTGACAAGGCGCTGATCGCCCACGCCACGCAGATCGACCCCGACGGCGGCTGGTTCAGGGTGCCCATGGAGCTCCAGAAGGAGGTCTGGCCGACGGAGGAGTACGAGCTGGCGAAGTCCCTCGTCGATACCTCCCTCCCCGAGGACGACCTCTTCGCGGGCATCCGCGACAATGCCTGACATGACTGCAAGCCTGGCACTGACGCATCTCGTCCCCCTCGCCAAGGAGGTGGACGAGAACAAGGTCACCCCCGGCGTCCTCGGCTTCATCGTCTTCGCGGTGATGGCCCTGGCCGTGTGGGGCCTCATGAAGTCGATGAACAAGCACATGCACAAGATCGACTTCAAGGAGGCCCCGGACGCCGAGACCGGCGCCGAGGCCGGCACCAAGGCGACGCCCAAGGCCCAGCGGGGCTGACCCGGCGGGTCAGTGCCCGGCCGGCACGGCGACCCCCATCACCTCGCGCGCGTGGCGGCTCGGCACCATGCCGAGCCGCCAGGCCTGCCAGCCCGCCTCCAGCTGCACGCCCCGCTCCAGCAGCAGGGCGTACGCCGTCACGCAGTCGTCCAGCTTCTCGTCCCGCAGCGGATGCGCGGCTCCGGCCAGCTGGGTCAGCTCCTCCTGGGCGACCGCCGTGCCCACCTCCACCCCGCCCGGCGCCGCGTACGGCAGCAGGGTGCAGCGCAGGAAGCGCGCCCAGTCCTCGCCCCGCCGGTCGCCGTACGAGGTGAACAGGGCCAGCGCCTCGTCGCACAGGGCCAGCGCCTGCTGCGTACGGGCGTTGCCCGCGTCCACCACCGCCAGCTCCAGGCACGTCCACGCCTCGCCGTGGGCGACACCGATGCGCTGGAAATCGGCGCGGGCGTCCACCAGCAGCTGCCGGGCGAAGCCCGAGTTGCGCAGCGAGCCGGTCTGCGCGGCCCGCTGGTCGCGGGTGACCCGCGCCGAGTGATGCCGGGCACAGGCCAGACCATAGACATCGCGCATCCGGGAGAACATCGTGCGGGAGCGCTCCAGCTCACGGACCGCCCGGTCCGGGCTCCCGGCCTCCTCCAGCGCCTGCCCCAGGTAGTACAGCGTCCACGCCTCGCCCCGCGCGTCCTCGTTCTCCCGGTGCCGGACGGCCGCCTGCCGCAGGCTCTCGGCGGCAGCGGGGGCGTCGCCGCCGACCAGCCGCGCCCGGGCCAGCTGCGTCAGCGCCCATGCCTCCCCGCGGGCGTCGCGCGTCTGTCCGTAACGGTCCAGTGCCGCCCGCAGCTCCGTCTCCGCCCGCGGTACGTCGCCCATCCGCAGCGCCAGCTGGCCCAGCTGGAAGTGGGCCCACGCCTCGCCGTGCAGCGAGCCGCCCTCGCGGTGCAGGACCAGGGAGCG
Source organism: Streptomyces sp. NPDC002671 (assembly GCF_053592475.1). NCBI lineage: Bacteria > Bacillati > Actinomycetota > Actinomycetes > Kitasatosporales > Streptomycetaceae > Streptomyces > Streptomyces sp. NPDC002671. The sequence goes on along the minus strand of NZ_JBSFVU010000011.1, from coordinate 94,644 downwards.
GGTGAGCAGGTCCAGCGCCTCCGGCAGGCGCGCCCGGTCGCGCTGCACCGCCGCCAGCGCGTGCATCGTCCAGGCCCGGTCCGTCGCCAGAGCGGGTGCCGCCTGAAACTCCAGGGCCTCCTGGAGTTTGGCGGCGGCCTCGGTGAGGTTGCCCTGGTGGTGCAGCGTGATCCCGAGCGAGCACAGGGCACGGGCCGCGCCCGCGTCATGATGGGCCTCCCGGTAGAGGTCCACCACGGAGGCCAGCGTCGTGCGGGCCTTGTCCAGCTCACCCAGCTGCCGGGCCGCGATACCGGTCCGCCACTGCACCGAGCGCACCAGCAGACCCTGGTCCACGGACTGCGCCAGCTCGCTGATCTCGCCGAGCCGGTACAGGTCGCCGCGCAGCAGGCAGTAGTCGCACAGCGCACCCAGCAGGTTCAGCACGGCCGCCTGGTCCACGCCCTCCGTCTGCCGCAGGGCCGCCGTGATGAAGCTCGACTCGTCGTCCAGCCAGCGCAGCGCCTCGTCCAGCGAGGTGAAGCCGTGCGAGCCGAACCGGTCCGAGCGCGTCGACATGTTGCCGTCGACCAGCCGCAGCACCGACTCGGCCAGCTCCGCGTAGTTCACGATCAGCCGCTCCTGCGCCGCCGTACGCTCGGCCGGCTCCTCCTCGTCCAGCAGCCGGGCCTGCGCGAAGGCACGGACCAGATCGTGCAGCCGGTACCGGCTGCCGCGCACATGGTCGAGCAGACCGGCCCGCGCGAGCGCGCCCAGATGCCGGCCGGCCTCCTGCTCGTCGGTGGCGAGCAGCGCGGCGGCGGCTGCCGCGCCGAGCGAGGCACGCCCGGCCAGGGCCAGCCTTCTCAGCAGCCGGCGCGCGGGCTCGGGCTGGTCGGTGTAGCGCAGCCACAGCACCCGCTCCACCGGCTCCACCGGACCGTACGCGGCCAGGTCCGCCGCCAGCCCGCGCGGCGAACGGGGGCCCAGCGAGGAGCCCGCGATCCGCAGCGCCAGCGGCAGACCCCCGCACAACTGACGGACCCGGTCGGCGGATTCGGCGTCGTACGGCCCCGACGCGTCCTCCGCGGACGCGTTCAGCAGTTCCTCGGCGCCCGCCGTGTCCAGCGGCTCCACCGGGAGGTGATGGACCCAGGCCGACAGGTCCGCGGGCAGGTCGAGAGCCGTGCGGGCGGTGACCAGGACCAGACTGTCGGAGCGCTCCGGGACCAGCGCGCGCACCTGCTCCGGGTCCGAGGCGTCGTCCAGCACGATCGTCACGGGCAGACCGGTCAGCTGCCGGTGGTACAGCTCGCCGAGCCGCTTGACCTGCTGGTCGGGGGAGGAGCGCTCCCGGAACAGCAACTGCTCCCGGGGCGCGCCGAGTCGGTTCAACAGGTGCAGCAGGGCGTCCCGGGTGGGCAGCGGCGACTCCTCCCGCCGGTTGCCGCGCAGGTCCACGACGACCGCGCCACGGAAGTGGTCCCGCAGCTCGTGCGTCGCGCGCACCGCGAGCGTCGTGCGGCCGGAGCCCGGCTCACCGTGCAGCACGACCACGGTCGGCCGGGTGTCCGTGGCCGCCCGGGCCGCCTGCGCCCACTGCCTGATCCGCGCCAGCTCCGCCCGGCGCCCCGCGAACGGTCCATCCGGCTCCGGGAGTTGACCGAACGACTGCTCAAGCACCGTGCGCCTGCGCGCCGCCGCGCTCTTGTCCGAGCCTCGCAGCGAAGGCGCGCCCGTCTTCTTCGGGCCCGTGGAAGCGCTGAGCACCCGCTGCTGGTCGAGGAACGGGCGGATGCCCCGTACCTCCAGCGCCGTCAGCCACTCCAGCCGCAACTGCTCGGGCCCGCCCGGCTGCCCCGCCTCGCCCGCGCGGTGATGGGCGGCGGGCAGATGGGACCCGGCGACCTTCACCACCGTGGCGGCGGCGCCCGCCACGCCCGCGGCGACGCCCGCGCCGACGGCCGTGCCCGCGCCGGTGCCGAGGGACAGGTCGGCCACGGCGGCGGCGCCCGCGGCAACGACGGCCGCCAGCAAGGCGGTTCCGGCACCCTCGCGCGCGTACCGCTGGCCGAAGGTCAGCCGGCCGGCCTGGGACTCGTCCAGCGCCCGGGTGTAGGCGTCGTACTCCTCGGCGGCCGTTTGCCCCATGGCGTCCAGCGCGTCCCGCGCCCGCGACAGCAGCAGCTGCCCGTCGACCCGCCCGCCCGAGCGCCGTACTTCCTCCTCCACGGCCCGCACCAGGAGACGCTCGGCCTCCGCCCGATGGCTGTCCCGCATGTTCCGTCCCCCTCCGGCGGCAACTCCTCCGCGTACGAGTGTCCTTCGGGGGCGGCGGGATGGGGAAGGGTGGCGATCAGGGGGCAGGTGGGGGTTTCGTGCTGAATTGCCGTGCGCCATGTGGCGAGCGGCGCGGCGACACCGCCAGGTGCACACAGACGCCGGCCAGGGCCGCCTCCGCGATGGCGCAGGCCAGGGCCTGGGTGAGGGCGGTCCCCGCCTGGGCCGTCGTTATGTCGAACCAGGCGTCCAGCACCGCTATCGACGCGGTCGCGGAGGCGGTGAGGCGGGCGCGGGGGTCACCGCGCAGGCCCAGCAGAGCCGTGGCCGCGCAGCCCGCCGCCATCAGCACGTCCAGGCCGATCCAGGCCAGGGACCAGTGCCGTACCTCCGTGTCGCCCGGGAGGGTCAGGGCGAGCATCACCGTCCACGGCACGAGCAGCACGGCTCCCGCGCCGAGCAGGATCAGCGTCCACCTCTTGACCGTCGCCTTCCACACCATCCCCATCCCCGTCCCCGCTCAGCCGTTCGTCTGCCGTCTGCCGTCTGCCGTCTGCCGTCTTCCGGCGGTCGTCGTCCCACCCACAACGCTAGAACGCCGAGAAAATTCTGCAAAGAAAATTCGGCAGACATCAGGGACGGGTCAGGGACGGCTCAGGGTTCTCAGGGTTACCGTGGCCGCATGACCGACGGCATGCCCGAGATGACCAGCCTGGAGCGCACCGCGCTCTACAAGTCCCTGGGCAACCCGCTGCGCCGCCGGATCCTCGAATACCTCGGCCGGCACGGCGAGGCGAACTCCACGGGCCTCGCCCGCGAACTCGGCGAAAGCTCCGGTACCACCAGCTACCACCTGCGCAAACTCGCCGAGCAGCGGCTCATCGAGGAGATCCCGGAGAAGTCCGGCGGGCGCGAGCGCTGGTGGCGGGCGCTGCCGTTCAGCCACGACACCCCCGACCCGGCCACGATGCCCGCCGAGGAGTACGCAGCCGCCGCGCAGCTCGCCCACCTGAAGATCGAGGTCGACACCGCCCTCTTCCGCCGCGCCCACCAGGAGTACCGCGGCCCCGAGGGCTGGGCCCAGGTCCAGCGCAGCGGCACCTGGCTGACCAGGGAGGAACTGCTCGCGTTCATGCGCGAGTACCACGCCCTGCTGGGCCGCTACGGCCACCCGCGCGAGGAGGCACCCGAGGGGGCGCGCCCGGTTTCGATGCGCTTCTACGCGGTGCCGGAGGCCATGGGAGAGTGGAACGGTGAACCGACTGGCCCATGAGACGTCCCCGTATCTGCTCCAGCACGCCGACAACCCCGTCGACTGGTGGCCCTGGTCGGCCGAAGCCTTCGACGAGGCCCGCAGGACGAACAAGCCCGTCCTGCTGAGCGTCGGGTATTCGAGCTGTCACTGGTGTCATGTCATGGCCCACGAGTCCTTCGAGGACCAGGCCACCGCCGACTACCTCAACGAGCACTTCGTCAGCGTCAAGGTGGACCGCGAGGAACGCCCCGACGTCGACGCCGTCTACATGGAAGCCGTCCAGGCGGCCACCGGGCACGGTGGCTGGCCCATGACCGTCTTTCTCACCCAGGACGCCGAACCCTTCTACTTCGGCACCTACTTCCCGCCCGAGCCCCGGCACGGCAGTCCCTCCTTCCGGCAGGTGCTGGAGGGGGTCCGGCAGGCCTGGGCCGAGCGGCGGGACGAGGTCGGGGAGGTCGCCGGGAAGATCGTGCGGGATCTCGCGGAGCGGGAGATCGGCTATCAGGCCGCCGAGGTCCCCGGGGACCAGGAGCTCGCGCAGGCGCTGCTCGGGCTCACCCGGGAGTACGACCCGCAGCGCGGCGGATTCGGCGGCGCGCCGAAGTTCCCGCCGTCGATGGTGCTGGAGTTCCTGCTGCGCCACCATGCGCGGACCGGTGCCGAGGGTGCGCTGCAGATGGCCCAGGACACGTGTGAGCGGATGGCCCGGGGCGGGATCTGCGACCAGCTCGGGGGCGGCTTCGCGCGGTACTCCGTGGACCGCGACTGGATCGTGCCGCACTTCGAGAAGATGCTCTACGACAACGCCCTGCTGTGCCGGGTGTACGCGCATCTGTGGCGGGCCACCGGATCGGATCTCGCCCGCCGGGTCGCGCTGGAGACCGCCGACTTCCTGGTCGGTGAACTGCGTACGAACGAGGGCGGGTTCGCCTCCGCCCTGGACGCGGACAGCGACGACGGCAGCGGCCGGCACGTCGAGGGCGCGTACTACGTGTGGACCCCCGAGCAGCTCCGCGAGACCCTGGGGGACGATGCCGAACTCGCCGCCCAGTACTTCGGGGTGACCGACGAGGGCACCTTCGAGCACGGTCAGTCCGTGCTCCAACTCCCGCAGAGCGAGCGCGTGTTCGATGCCGCCAAGATTGCGGACATCCGGCGGCGCCTGCTGGAGCGGCGCGCCGAGCGCCCCGCGCCCGGGCGGGACGACAAGGTCGTCGCCGCCTGGAACGGGCTCGCGATCGCCGCGCTCGCCGAGACCGGCGCCTACTTCGGCCGGCCCGACCTCGTCGAGGCCGCGGTCGGCGCCGCCGATCTCCTCGTGCGGGTGCATCTCGACGAGCACGCGCGGCTCGCCCGGACCAGCCGGGACGGCCGCGTCGGCCCCAACGCCGGTGTGCTGGAGGACTACGCGGACGTCGCCGAAGGCTTCCTTGCGCTCGCCTCCGTGACCGGGGAGGGTGTCTGGCTGGACTTCGCCGGGCTGCTCCTCGACCATGTGCTCGCCCGCTTCACCGACTCCGAGAACGGGGCGCTGTACGACACCGCCTCCGACGCCGAGCGGCTCATCCGCCGCCCCCAGGACCCCACCGACAACGCCACGCCCTCCGGCTGGACCGCCGCGGCCGGTGCCCTGCTGGGCTACGCCGCGCACACCGGGTCGGAGGCTCATCGGACCGCCGCCGAGCGGGCGTTGGGCGTCGTCAAGGCGCTCGGGCCGCGCGTGCCCCGGTTCATCGGCTGGGGGCTCGCCGTAGCCGAGGCGCTCCTCGACGGGCCGAAGGAGGTCGCGATCGTCGGGCCGTCCCTCACCGACGAGAAGACGGCCGCCCTGCACTGTACGGCACTTCTGGCCAACGCCCCGGGGGCCGTCGTCGCCGTCGGCGCTCCGGAGAGCGGCGAGTTCCCGCTGCTTGCCGACCGGCCGCTCGTGGGCGGTGAACCGGCCGCGTACGTCTGCCGCAACTTCACGTGCGACGCCCCGACGACCGATCCGGAGCGGCTGCGCAGCGCGCTCGACGGCTGACACGCATCGGGGAGGGGTTTTTCTACGTCTCGTCCACTGAAGGGGAGGGGCCTGCCGCCGGAGGAAAATTCAGGCGTCCCGAGTCGTCCCCATGGGATCCTGATCAGGTGAGCAGGCCCGAGATCCATGTCGAGTTCGCCCCTGAGCTGGGGCTCTTCGTCCCGCACGGGCGGCGCGGGCGCGCCACGAAGGTCGTCACCGACGGCGCCTCCTCGCTCGGCCATGTCGTCGAGTCGCTGGGCGTGCCGCTGACCGAGGTCGGCGCGCTCGTCGTGGACGGCCGTGTCACACCCCCTTCCCATGTGCCGGCCGACGGCGAGTGCGTCGAGGTCCGCCCCGTGGAGCGCCCGCAGCGGGTGCCCGGCGCTCCGCTCCGTTTCCTCCTGGACGTCCACCTCGGCACTCTCGCCCGCCGGCTGCGGCTGCTCGGTGTGGATGCCGCGTACGAGTCCACGGACATCGGCGACCCGGCCCTCGCCGCTCGCTCCGCCGCCGAGAGCCGGGTGATGCTCAGCCGCGACCGGGGGCTGCTGCGCCGCCGGGAGCTGTGGGCGGGCGCGTTCGTCTACCACACCCGGCCGGAGGAGCAACTCCGGGACGTGCTCGACCGGTTCGCGCCCGAGCTGCGGCCGTGGACGCGGTGCACCGCCTGCAACGGTCTGCTGTCCGACGCCACGAAGGACGAGGTCGCCGACCAGCTCGCACACGGCACGCTGCGGACGTACGACGTCTTCGCCCGCTGCCGGGAGTGCGGTCGCGCCTACTGGAAGGGCGCGCACCACGACCAGCTGGAAGCCATCGTGGAGCGCGCCCTCACCGAGTTCCCGAGCCGGGGCTAGTCAGCGCCCCTGTCGTCACCTCGCCTTTTCCGCGTGCAGTGCGGTGCACTGCTATCCGCTGGCATATGCCTGGCGCATGGCTGTCGCGAGATCCGGGGCGACCTTTAACTTGTGACATGGGAAATTAACAGTCGTTCGCCCCCGCATGTGTGTAGATATCGTGTATAACTCTTACTGTCTGACCTCGAAGGGCGGGCGCCGGTTGGGGGATTGGCGCCCGATGCAGCAGTGATGACAGGGGGGTTGAGGGGGGTGTAGTCGACGGCGTCCTGTCGCGCCGTCGGCGCCGTCGGTCATGCGCTTTACGGGGATGCGCATTGACGTCGGACGGATTCACATCAATGCACGGTGAACTGCACTTGTGTTGCTCCGGTGCGGTTTTCCGGCGGTCGCCATTGCATTTTTTCGTGGGGCCGCACCTTTCTCTGCCATCGGACTTCCGTATTCCGCATTCCGCTTCCGTATTCGCGTGTGCTCTGTGCGCCCGAATTCGAATAGGAGAAGATTCAAATGACCAGGATCTTCATTGTTGGCTCCGGTGTCGTCGGTACGGCCACGGGCAAGGGGTTCCTCCACGCCGGGCACCAGGTGACCTTCATCGACGTGGCGCCGCAGCGCCTCGACTACCTGCGCTCCCAGGGCCTGGACGCGCGCGACGAACTGGATCTCAGGGCCGAGCAGGACGCGTTCCTCTTCCTCACGCTCCCCACGCCCAACGTCGGCCACCGCTATGACCTGTCCGCCTTCGAGGCGGGCACCGCCTCGGTGGGCGAGGCGCTGGCCGACGCCGACGACACGCACACCGTCGTCGTCCGCTCCACGGTCCCGCCGGGCACGGCCGAGGGCCTCGTGCAGCCCCTGCTGGAGAAGCACTCCGGCAAAACCGTCGGCGAGGGCTTCTCCCTCGCCAGCAACCCGGAGTTCCTCCGCGCGGCCACCGCCGTCGAGGACTTCCGCCACCCGTGGATGACCGTCATCGCCTCGCGCAGCGTCCGTACCCGGGAGCGGCTCGCCGAAGTGCTGGCGCCCTTCGGCGGCGAGACGCGCATGTTCTCGAACCCGGCCGAGGCCGAGTTCGTCAAGTGCGCGCACAACATCTACAACGCCACGAAGATCAGCTTCTGGAACGAGATGTGGCTGGTGGGCCAGCACCTCGGCATCGACCTCGACCCCATCGCGCAGACCGTGGCCCGCTCGGCCGAGGCCTCCTACAACCCGTCCTACGGCATCCGGGGCGGCGCCCCGTACGGCGGCGTCTGCCTCCCGAAGGACACCCAGGGCTTTCTCGGCCTCGCCTCCTCGATCGGCGTCGAGATGCCGCTGCTCAAGGCGGTCGTCGCGGTGAACGACAAGCTCGCCGAGGTGGCCGAACTGGAGGCGGAGGCCCTCACCGCCTAGGGCCTTCCTCCGGATCAGGCCGGCTCCGGCCGGACGGCACTTTCCTGCGCTGCCGCACGACGGCGCGGCAGCGCAGGTCGTCAGACACCCGAGGCATTCAGTGAGAACAGGCCCATGAGCGGACTCATCGACAACACCCTGCTGGACTTCCGGTACTACCTCGTCTATCTGCCGCTGGGCATACTCGGCCTGGTCCGCTGGACCTGCTGGCTCCTCCGGCGCGCACCCGCGGCTCTGTACCAGCCCGTGAAGAACGACCACTCCCTCCCGCTCAGCGTCGTCGTGCCGGTGTACCAGGAGGACCCGGAGATCTTCGCTCACGCGATCGAGTCGTGGCTGGCGAACGAAGTGGACGAGGTCGTCCTGGTCATCGACGTCACCGACAAGGCCTGTCAGGACATCGCGGCGCGCTATCCCGTCACCGTCGTCATCACCGACGTGCCCGGCAAGCGCGACGCCCTGCGCAAGGGGTGGGAGGCGTGCTCCACCGACCTGGTGGCGCTGGTCGACTCCGACACCATCTGGGCGCACGACGTCGCCCGGGAGGTCTGCAAGCCCTTCGCCGATCCCCGGGTCGGCGGGGTGGGGACCCGGCAGAACGTCTACAACCCCAAGGGTTTCCTGCAGCGGGTCAACGACATGTACCTGGACTACCGGTACTTCGACGAGAACGCCGCGCAGACCGTCATGGGCCGTGCCGTCTCGTGTCTGTCCGGGCGCACCGCCGTCTACCGGCGCGAACTGCTGCTGGAGATCTCCGAGGACTTCATGCAGGAGACGTTCTGGGGCGTCCCCTGCATGTCGGGCGACGACAAGCGGCTGACCACGCTGATCCTGGAGCGCGGTCACCTCAGCTACATGCAGCGCTCCGCCCGCGTGTGGTCGACCTTCCCCGGCACCCTGCGGATCTTCGTCAAGCAGCGGCTGCGCTGGGCCCGCAACACCTGGCGATCGGACCTGAGGGCGCTGTCGAGCCGCTGGGTCTGGCGGCACCCCTTCCTCGCCTACACCATGATCGACAAGGGGGTCAGCAGCTTCACCCTGCTGTTCTCCCCGTTCTTCATGACCTGGGCGATCATCCGCCAGGACTGGTTCTTCGTTGCCTGCCTGTTCGGCTGGTGGTGGGTGAGCCGGTCGATGAAGATCCTGCCGCACCTCGTGCGCAAGCCGTCGTCGCTCCTCCTGGTGCCCGGATTCGTAGTGATCTCCTTCGTGATGGCGGTCGTCAAGCTCTGCGCCCTCGCCACCATCCGCAAGCAGCGCTGGCTGACGCGGCAGGTGTCCGTGGAGAACGGCGTCGTCGTCCGGACGACGCAGACCACCGGGGCGGAGGCCGCCGCATGAGCCCCGTCACCCGCGTCGCACGCGCAGGCCGCGTCGCACGCACCGCCCTCGCCGCGGTCGCCGTGCTGGCGGCCGTCGCACCCGCCGCCCACGCCGCTGACGCCACCGGGACCGACCCGGACGTCGCCGCCTGGCAGCGCAGCGGCAGCCCGGACCGGCTCATGGTGATCAGGCCCGGCACGGTCGCGCTGGTCAGCCAGGGCACCGTCGTGCGTCGGCTGAACCCGCCGTACGGACCGCTCACGCTCAGCTGGCTGGCCGCCAACGCCGGCCGTGACTGGGTCGGTTACGCACCGGTGAAGGAGGGCGAGCCGACCACCGTCAGGATCAACGCGGCCGTGCTGCTCACTCCCCGCACCACTCTGCGGATCGGCCGCCACACGCCCACCGTGCTGCTGACCGCCGGGAAGACCGCCGCCTCCGGCACCTGGATCAGCGGAAGCCAGGCCACCCTCGACATCGACGGTGTCACCCTGGCCTCCGCCACCGCGGACGGGACCAGCCCGGCCCCCGCGGACCTGGCCGGACGCCCGTATCTCGCCATGGGCGCGGGCGGCAGCATGACGATCAGTGACACCACGGTGAAGGGCTTCGGCCGGGCGGGCGACGCCGCGCCCCGGGAGTCCGGGGTGACCTGGGGCCGGGCGAGCGGCGGGTCCGCCACCGGCTCCACGTTCCAGGGCGACCGCACCGGCCTGCGGCTCAGCGGGGCCACCGGCGTGACCCTGAACAAGGTCACCGTCAAGGACTCCGCCCAGGACGGCGTCGTACTGGCCGGCGACCGGGGCACCGCCGTACACGGCCTGACCGTCGAGGGCAGCGGCGGCAACGGCGTGGCCGTCGGCGGCACCGACGGCCGCAGCCTGTCCGGCGTCACCACCAGCAACAGCAAGGGCGCCGGGATCAAGGCCACCGCCCAGCACGGCCTCACCCTCACCGGCACCGCCTCACGCCACGACGCCGCCGGCGGTGTCCGGCTGGTCTCCTGCGTCTCCTGCACCGTCGCCAAGGCCGTGGTGGACGACGCGCCCACCGCGATCAGCGTCTCCGGCCCGAATGCCCGGGTGACCGTACGCGACGCCCGGCTCGACGGCGGCGACAGCGGCGCCGGGGTGGCGCTCGCCGCGGACATCGCCGGTGCCACCGTCACCGGCGGCACGATCGACGGCTTCGACCGGGGCATCGCGATCGACGGCCCCGACGTCCGGGTGCACGGCACGACCGTCACCGGGGCCCGCACCGGCGTCGCGGTCTACGGGCGCGCCCGCCAGGTCGCGCTGGACGGCGTCGTCGTCCGCGGCGGCCGTGCCGGGGTCACCGCCTCCGGCACCACCAAGAACGTCGCCCTGTCCGGCGTCCGGATCAGCGGCACCTCCAGCAAGGGCCTGGCCTCCGCCTCTCCCGGCCTGACGGTGACCGGAGGGTCCGTCTCCGGCGCCACCACGGCCGTCGATCTCGGCGCAGCCGCCAGCCTGGACACGCTGGACGTGAGCGGTGCCCGCCGGGGAGTGCACCTGGCCGCGGGAGTGCACGCCACCGGAAAGGGCCTGGACATCCTGGCCGAGCGCAAGGGCATACAGGCGGACGACGGTGCGTGGATCAGCATCGAGGACTCGCGGGTCCGGGCGCCCATAGCCCTCTCCGGGGGCGGCACGATCAAGCGGCTCGGGCACACCGAGGTGACCCTGCCGCCGTTCCCCTGGCTCGGGTTCGCGGCACTGGTCGCGCTCACCCTCGCCGTCGTGCTGCAGACCATCCACCAGGTCCGCCACCGCAGGACACCGCGGCCCCAGGTGGCGGCCCACGTGCGGAACACCGCATGACCCGCGAGCGCGGGGAGGCCCGGTGACCGGGAGGGACTGGTTACCGGGCCGCCACCGGCCCGCCCCGCCGAAGAGGCCACCGTGGCCGCCGCCGTACGAGAGACGGCCGGCCACGGACGGACAGCGCGCCGCCCCGTCGGACACGGCGCGCACCACCGGGCGGCCGGGGATCCTCCCGGCACGCGCTCCGCCCGTCTCCCCACCGCACACGCAACTCCGCCGTTCAGCGCGGAACGGCGGGACAGGAGCCCGCATGAACGACCAGCCACGCACCCCGGACGCCATCGCCCCGGCCGACAGGCCACGGGCGAGTCACCCGCCGCACCTCCTCACCCGGCGGGCCGGGAGCGGTACCCCCACGGGCCGCCGCGCCCACCGCCTCCCCGCCGCCCTCACCGTCCTCACCCTGCTCACCGGTTCGGTGGTGCTGGCCGGAGCGACGGCCCAGGCCGCCACGTGCACCGGCCAGGTCCGCTACGTCGCCAGCAGCAACACCATCTACGTCACCTCCGGCACCGTGAGCCTGTCCGACATCGACACCCTGTGCCCGGCCGCGCCCCTCGCCGAGACGGACCCCGCGACCAACACCTGGGAACTCAGCGCGGACCTGGACGTCCAGAACGGCGCCGCCCTCACGCTGCACGGCACCTCGGTGGGCGGCGACGTCGACACCCTGCGGCTGCGCAGCCTGTCGGACAACGTCGCCACCCACGTCAGCGTCATCACCGCGCAGTACGGCAGCATCGACATCGACAAGGTCAACATCACCTCGTGGGACGACGCGACCGGCGCCCCGGACACGGACCCGTACCTGCCCGCAAACGCCCCGTCCGACGCACGGGCGCGTGCGTTCATCCGAGCGGTCTCGTACCTCGACACCGACGGCACGCCCCGCGAGTCGCGGATGGACATCAAGGACAGCGACCTCGGCTACCTCGGCTTCCACGACGCCGAGAGCTACGGCGTGTCCTACAAGGGCCGCGGCTGCGACGCCACGCACCTGAGCGTCTGCGCGGCGCTGAACGTCTACGGCTCGGAGACCAACAGCCGGTTCCACGACAACTTCATGGGGACGTACACGTTCAACGCGTACGCCATGCACTTCACCGGCAACGAGTACGACCACAACGTCATGTACGGGCTCGATCCGCACGACGACTCCGACTACCTGACGATCACCCACAACCACGCGCACGACAACGGCGACCACGGGATCATCTGCTCACAGCGGTGCGACCACCTGGAGATCGCCTACAACGAGGCCGATCACAACGGCATTCCGCCGTACACGCCGGTCGGCGACGACGACCCCTCGGACAACCAGATCCACGGCATCATGATTCACCGTGGAGTCACCGATTCCGTCATCGAGAACAACTACGTCCACGACCAGCCCAACGGCGCCGGCATCGCGGTCTTCGACAGCAGCGGCGACACCATCCGCAACAACAGGATCACCGGCGCGAAGTACGGCCTGCGCTACAGCGTCGGCTCGACGGACATCACCATGACCCGCAACACGGTGACGGACAGCAGCCAGTACGCGGTCTTCGCCTACGAGGGCTCGGACGACCCGGCGTACACCAACAGCACCGGCAGGCCGACCGGCCTGACCTTCACCGGCAACACCTTCGACACGACCTCCAGCAACGCGATCAAGCTGAACCAGACCGACGGGACGGTGTTCTCCGGTAACACCTTCACCGGCACGTTCTCCTCCGGTGTGCTGACGCAGTGGAGCACGGGCACGGTGTTCTCCCGCAACACCGTGCCCACCTCGCTGACGTACTCGGTCAAGGGCGACTCCGTCACGCCGGGCGACATGACGTTCAAGGACATCAAGCAGGCCACGAAGGTGGCGGTGGACTCGGTCAGTTCGGCGTCCTTCACCGGCTCCGGCGGCACCGTCTACAAGGTGAGCGGCTACCCGGCCGTCACCACGCAGCTCGCCCCCTCCGCGACCGGCAGCTCGGCGACGCTGACGGCCGCCGCCGTCGGCACCTCCTCGGTGAGCGTGACTCCGCAGTCGGTCGGGGTGGTGCCCGCCTCCGGCACCGCGACCGGCCGCGTGCCCTCCGGCGCCGGAGCCTACGAGGTCCTGGTCGCGCCCGGCACCGCCGGCACCAACCTGGCCTTCACCGCCACCCGGCTGACGCCCGGCAACCGGTACGCGCTGACGGCCGGCGGTGCCACGCTCGCCACCGGCACGGCCGCGGCCGACGGCACCCTCACCCTGCACACGGTGCCGGGCACGAAGAGGGAGGTGGACTACCAGATCGTGAGCGCGAGTTGAGCGACCTTCCCGAGCGACCTCAAAGAGCGGGCTGACCCGCAGACCGACAGTTCCACACCAGGAGATGGAGAGCAGAGGCAATGCGTAGACGGCAGTTCGTCACGGCCACAGGGGCCGCGATGATCGGTACGGGCCTTGCCGCCTGCTCCTCCGGACCGGGGACCCGGACATCCGCATCCCCGGTCCGCTCCTCCGGCTCGGCCGACACGCTGGGCGCGAACCTGTCCGCTGCGGCCCGCTTCTTCGGCCCCCGGCTGACGGCGCGCCCAGGTGGTTCGTTCGGCCTCTCCCGCGCCGAATTCCTGCCGGGAAGCCACCCGGCGCTGGGCCGCCTGCTGCGCGTGCACTACCCGGCACGTTCCGCCAGTCCCACCGTGATGCGGCAGTACGGCCGGCCCCAGGGAGGGGCGCAGCTCTACCTGAAGCTGCGCTCCGGCCCCGTCGACTTCCTCCACCTCCGGTACTACGTGCGGTTCCCGGACGACTTCGACTTCGTCAAGGGCGGCAAGTTGCCCGGCCTCTACGGCGGGACGGTGACCAGTGGCCGCCACATCCCCGACGGCGAGAACGGGCTGTCCACCCGCTACATGTGGCGCGCGCACGGCGCCGCCGAGGTCTACGCCTACCTGCCGACGTCGGTCGAGCACGGCACCTCGCTCGGCCGTGGCTCCTGGAGCTGGCCGCTCGGCCGCTGGACCTGCGTCGAACAGGCCGTACACCTCAACCGGCCAGGCAGCCTCGACGGTTCCGTGACCGTCTACGTGAATGGCCGGCAGGTGCTGAGCCGAGGCGGCCTGGAATTCCGGACCACCGACCGGCTGGGCATCGACGGGGTGCTGTTCTCGACCTTCTTCGGCGGCAGCGACGCGACCTGGGCGACACCGCGTTCGCAGTACGCCGACTTCGCGGCGTTCGCAGTGTCCGACCGGCCGATCAACCCGCTGTCCGGCATCTGAACATCTCGTCCTAGGAGAGATCCCACCATGACCACCACCCATGACACGGCTCTCGCCATCACCGGCTGGGGCGGCTCGCACGTCCGGCAGGCCGTCATCCTCGCCGGAGGCCAGGCCAGCAGGCTGCGCCCCTACACCGACCACATCCCCAAGGCCCTCGTGGAGGTGGCCGGCCGGCCCCTTTTCGAGCACCAGGCGCACTGGCTGGCGGCCGAGGGCATCGAGGAGGTCGTCATCTCCTGCGGCTACAAGGCCGACGTGCTGCGCGAGTACGTGGACGGGAACCATCTCCCGCTGCACGTACAGGTCGTCGTCGAGGACGAGCCGCTCGGCCGCGGCGGCGGCCTGAAGTACGCCGCCGCCCATCTCCCGTTCCCCGGGGAGCGGTGGGCGGGCCTGAACGGCGACATACTCACCCGTTTCTCGCTGCGCGACCTGGCGCGGGCGCACGTCGAGCGCGACGCGCTCGCCACGCTGGCGGTCACGCCGCTGAAGTCGCCGTACGGGATCGTGGAGTTGACCCACTCCGACCGGGTGACGAGCTTCACCGAGGCGCCGGTGCTGCCGCACTGGATCAACGCGGGCGTGTACCTGTTCGAGCCCGAGGTCACCGCGCTGCTGCCGGACCTGGGCGACCACGAGGACACCACCTTCCCCGAGCTGGCGACGCAGGGCCGGCTGTCGGCGTACCGGATCAACGGGTACTGGCGCGGGGTGGACAACGCCAAGGACCTGAAGACGGCGACGAAGGAGATCACGGCGTTCGGCTGGGTCCGCGCCGTTCCGGCCTAGACAGGGCCCTGGACCGCTACCGACAACGAAAGGGTTTCCCTTGCCCGACTACTCCCGGCTCGTCAAGGCCTACGACATCCGGGGCGAGGTCCCCGCACAGCTGAACGCCGATCTGGCCCGCAAGGCGGGCGCCCTCTTCGTCCGGCTCACCGAAGCGCCGCGGATCGTGATCGCCCGCGACATGCGCGACAGCAGCCCGGAGCTGGCGGCGGCGTTCGCCGCCGGGGCCAACGCGGCCGGGGCGGACGTCGTGGACGCCGGGCTCGGCTCCACCGACTACCTCTACTACGCCTCCGGCAGCCTCGACCTGCCCGGCGTGATGATCACCGCCAGCCACAACCCGGCCAAGGACAACGGCATCAAGCTGTGCCGCGCCGGAGCGGCACCCATCGGGGAGAGCTCCGGGCTGGCGCAGATCCGGTCCTGGCTGGAGGCCGACGACATCCCGCCGGCGGCTGCCCGCCCCGGCACCACCACCTCCCGGGACCTGCTCGGCGACTACGCCGCCCATCTGAACGCCCTCGTCCCGCTCAAGGGCAACCGCCGCCTGACCGCCGTCGTGGACGCCGGCAACGGCATGGCCGGCCACACCGTCCCCGCCGTCTTCGACGGGCTGCCGGTCGACGTCGTCCCCCTGTACTTCGAACTCGACGGCAGCTTCCCGCACCACGAGGCCAACCCGCTGGACCCGAAGAACCTGGTCGACCTGCAGGCCCGCGTCCGCGCCGCCGGAGCCGACATCGGCCTCGCCTTCGACGGCGACGCCGACCGCTGCTTCTTCGTCGACGAGCGGGGCGAGGCGGTCTCCCCCTCGGCCGTCGTCGGTCTGGTCGCCGCCCGCGAACTGGCCCGTCACCCGGGCTCGGCCGTCGTGCACAACGTGATCACCTCCGCGGCGGCCATCGAGATCGTCCGCGAGCACGGCGGCACCCCGGTGCGTTCCCGGGTCGGCCACTCGTTCATGAAGGCCGCGATGGCCGAGCACGACGCCGTCTTCGGCGGCGAGCACTCCGGCCATTACTACTTCCGGGACTTCTGGCGCGCCGACACCGGCATGCTGACCGCCCTCCACGTGCTGGCAGCCCTCGGCGAGCAGGACCGCCCGCTGTCCGAGCTCGTCGCCGGCTACTCCCGCTACGCGGCCTCCGGCGAGATCAACTCGGTGGTCGCCGACGTGGCCGGCACCCTGGACCGGGTCGAGGCCGCCTACCGCGGGGACGGCGTCACCACCGACCGGCTGGACGGGCTCACCGTGGACCTGGGCGACGGCCGCTGGTTCAATCTGCGACCGTCGAACACCGAGCCCCTGCTGCGGCTGAACGTCGAGGCGCCCTTCCAGGAGGCCGTCGACGAGCTGCGCGACCGGGTGCTGGCCCTGGTGCGCGGCTGACGGCGACGACCTGCGCGCCGGGCGGCCCGCCGCACCGGCGCCCCGCAGGGGTCACGCGTGCTGGTAGGCGACCAGCGAGATGCCGACGTAGTGGACGACGAAGGCGGCGAGGGTGAAGGAGTGGAAGACCTCGTGGAAGCCGAACCAGCGCGGTGACGGGTTCGGCCGCTTGATGCCGTAGATCACTCCGCCCGCGCTGTAGAGCAGTCCGCCGACGACCACCAGGACCAGGACGGCGATCCCGCCGCTGCGCATGAAGTCGGGCAGGAAGAAGACGGCCGCCCAGCCCATCGCGATGTAGCAGGGCGTGTACAGCCAGCGAGGGGCGCCCACCCAGAAGACGCGGAAGACGATTCCGGCCGCCGCGGCGCCCCAGATGCCCCACAGCAGCCATTGGCCCTTGGCGCCCGGCAGGAGCAGCATGGTGAGCGGGGTGTAGGTGCCCGCGATGATCAGGAAGATGTTGGCGTGGTCGAGGCGGCGCAGGATGCCGTCCATGCGGGGGCTCCAGTTGCCCCGGTGGTACAGCGCGCTGACGCCGAAGAGCAGGCAGGCCGTCAGAACGTAGATTCCGCAGGCGATCCGGCCCCGGGCGGAGTCGGCGAGGGCGGTGAGCACCAGGCCCGCGACGAGCACGGCCGGGAACATCCCGAGGTGCAGCCAGCCGCGGAGCCTGGGCTTGATCTGGCGCTGCACGGAGGGCGCGGCAGGCGCGGCGGGGACGGGCGCAGTCATGGGCCGCATCGTACCTACGTGACCGTAAGTCGGCTGTCAGTACCCCGCGGTGACCCCTCGAACGCAAAAAGACCTTCAGTTGAATCCAACATGGACGCAAAGAATCACGGAAACCGTGGCATTCCTCACGTCGCTCACCTGTGAGGCCCCCTGGACAGATGCGCATCCACGTCGGATGATCAAATGAGTGCGGTCGGCACCGGATGAGCGCCAATCAGTCGACACTGTGAAGCATCCGGGTCGCGGCCCCCACGGGGCGACAAGACAAAATCCCTCACTTAGGAGCAATCGTGGCGCGCGACAACGCGGCTCCCTCCGTCCTTCCCACCAATCACCGGGAACTGATCTCGTGGGTCAACGAGATCGTCGAACTGGCGCAGCCGGACAACGTGGTCTGGTGTGACGGCTCCGAGGCCGAGTACGAGCGGCTGAGCGAGGAGCTGGTGGCCAAGGGCACCTTCAAGAAGCTGGACCCGGTCAAGCGCCCGCACTCCTACTACGCCGCCTCCGACCCGACCGACGTCGCGCGCGTCGAGGACCGGACCTTCATCTGCTCCGAGAAGGAGGAGGACGCAGGCCCCACCAACCACTGGAAGGCCCCCGCCGAGATGCGGGAGATCTTCGCCGGTGAGAAGGGCCTGTTCCGTGGCTCGATGCGGGGCCGCACGATGTACGTCGTCCCGTTCTGCATGGGCCCGCTCGGCTCCCCGCTGTCCGCGATCGGCGTGGAGATCACCGACTCCGCGTACGTCGCCGTGTCCATGCGCACCATGACCCGCATGGGACAGGCGGTCCTGGAGGAGCTGGGCGACGAGGGCTTCTTCGTCAAGGCCGTGCACACCCTCGGCGCCCCGCTGGAGGAGGGCCAGCAGGACGTGCCGTGGCCCTGCAACCAGACCAAGTACATCTCCCACTTCCCGGAGTCCCGCGAGATCTGGTCCTACGGCTCCGGCTACGGCGGCAACGCGCTGCTCGGCAAGAAGTGCTACGCCCTGCGCATCGCCTCCGTCATGGCCCGTGACGAGGGCTGGCTGGCCGAGCACATGCTGATCCTCAAGCTCACCCCGCCGCAGGGCGAGGCGAAGTACGTGGCCGCCGCCTTCCCGAGCGCCTGCGGCAAGACCAACCTCGCCATGCTGGAGCCCACGGTCTCCGGCTGGACGGTGGAGACCATCGGCGACGACATCGCCTGGATGCGCTTCGGCGAGGACGGCCGCCTGTACGCGATCAACCCCGAGGCCGGCTTCTTCGGCGTCGCGCCCGGCACCGGTGAGCACACCAACGCCAACGCGATGAAGACGCTGTGGGGCAACGCGGTCTTCACCAACGTCGCGCTGACCGACGACGGCGACGTGTGGTGGGAGGGCATGACCGAGCAGGCGCCCGCGCACCTGACCGACTGGAAGGGCAACGACTGGACGCCGGCCTCCGAGGCCCCGGCGGCCCACCCCAACGCCCGCTTCACCGTGCCCGCGTCCCAGTGCCCGATCATCGCGCCGGAGTGGGAGGACCCGAAGGGCGTGCCGATCTCGGCGATCCTCTTCGGCGGCCGGCGTGCCAGCGCGGTGCCGCTGGTCACGGAGTCCTTCGACTGGAACCACGGCGTCTTCCTGGGCGCGAACGTCGCCTCCGAGAAGACCGCCGCCGCCGAGGGCAAGGTCGGCGAACTGCGCCGCGACCCCTTCGCGATGCTGCCCTTCTGCGGCTACAACATGGGCGACTACATGGCCCACTGGATCGACGTGGCCAAGGACAAGGACCAGTCCAAGCTGCCGAAGATCTACTACGTCAACTGGTTCCGGAAGAACGACGAGGGCAAGTTCGTCTGGCCGGGCTTCGGCGAGAACAGCCGCGTCCTGAAGTGGATCGTGGAGCGCCTCGACGGCAAGGCCGAGGGCGTGGAGACCCCGATCGGCATCCTGCCGACGCGGGACGCCCTCGACACCAACGGCCTCGAACTGGCCGAGTCCGACGTGGACTTCCTGCTCACGGTCGACAAGGAGGTCTGGCGCGAGGAGGCGGCCCTCGTCCCCGAGCACCTCAACACCTTCGGCGACCACACCCCGAAGGAGCTGTGGGACCAGTACCGCGCGCTGGTGGAGCGCCTGGGCTGATCCCCGCCCGAAAGGCTCCGCGGCCGGTCCGGATGTGCCCTGACCAGCGATCGTCACGACCGGCCGCGGTGACAGCACCGGCAAAGGGTCCGGGGCCCGTTCCGTACAACGGCGTACGGAGCGGGCCCTGGGCCCTTTCGCCTGGAGTCACGGTTCTCGGAACACCCACAGCCGCAGCAACAGGAAGCGCAGCGCCGTCGCCGCGGCATTGGCCAAGATCAGTGCGCCGACCTCGATCTTCGCCGTGTGCGGCAGGATCCGGTGCGCCACGGCGAGGGCGCCGCTGCTCAGCGCGAGTCCGGCGAAGAAGGCCACCAGCCCCTGGAGTTGATGCCGGGCCGCCCCCTGCGCGCCGCGCACCCGGAAGGTGAACCGGCGGTTGGCGGCGGTGTTCGCCACGGCCGTCACCAGCAGTGTGACCAGATTGGCGAGCTGGGCGTCGAGCACCGGCCGCAGCGCCATGTAGAGGCCCAGATAGGCGGCGGTGGAGAGCACGCCGATGATCGCGAACACCGGCAGCTGCCGGGCGACCCCGGCCTCGGGCACGTCGGCGGCGGTGGCGGGTTCGGTGAGGTTCGGCATGGATTGCGGCACCCGGGGTTCGAGAACGTGTGTCTGCGCGCACTGGAACAGCCTCAGACAGTACCGTATGTGAGCAAAACGGGCACCTAGTTGCGCCGTCCCGCTCCAGAATGGGCTGGCATCACCGAATGATTGATGTGCTCCACGACCCGACCGACCGGATCGGGTCGGCGGTTGAGTTGTCGGTCGTGATCCCGATGTTCAACGAGGAAGAGGCGTTGCCGGCGCTGGTGGGGCGGCTGCGGCCGGTGCTGGACGGTACGGGCGAGCCGTACGAGGTCGTCGCGGTGGACGACGGCTCCGGGGACAGGACGGCCGAACTGCTGGTGGAGCTGCGGGCCACCTGGCCGCAGTTGCGCGTGGTGCGACTGCGCCGCAACAGCGGACACCAGGCCGCGCTGACCGCCGGCCTGCACCACGCCCGCGGTCACTACGCCGCGAGTCTCGATGCCGATCTCCAGGATCCCCCGGAGAAGATCCCCGAGATGCTCGCCCTGGCCCGCTCCCGGCAGCTGGACATCGTCTACGGCGTACGCGCCAACCGCTCCACCGACACCGGCTTCAAACGCCGTACCGCCGGGGCCTATTACTGGCTCATGCGTCGCCTGGTCGGCAACCACGTCCCCGCCCAGGCCGGCGACTTCCGCCTCCTGTCGCGCAACGCGCTCGACGCGCTGAAGGCCCTGCCCGACCAGCCGCAGGTCTACCGGCTCCTGGTGCCCTGGCTCGGCTTCCCCAGCGGAGAGGTCGCCTACCACCGCGACGAACGCGTCGCCGGTCACACGAAGTACCCCCTGCGCAAGATGGTCCTGCTGGCGGCCGACAGCGTCATCGGCTTCTCCGTCGCCCCGCTGCGCCTGGCCATCTGGCTCGGCGCCCTTGCCTTCTGTGTCTGCCTCGGCGCGCTCGTGTACACGCTGGCCGTGTACGCGGCGGGCGACACCACCCCCGGCTGGACTTCCCTGATCATCGCCGTCCTCTTCATCGGCGCCGTCCAGCTCATCTGCCTGGGCGTGCTCGGCGAGTACCTCGGCCGCGTCTATTCCGCCGTTCAGCAACGACCGACCTATTACGTCGCCGAGGACACCGGCACGGCGATCGCCCCCACGCCGGGCAGGATTCCCTCGGCGGCCATGTCGTCCCCTGATTCGTAAGACCCGGTCTCCCACGGTGACGGCCCGGCGCGCTCGGTCAGCGCGCCGGGCCGTCACCGTGGGGGCCATTGCCGTGCGGGGGCGTGTCCGCTACATCCGGGCCGGCTCGACCATGGTCCTGTCGACGACCTGTTGGCCGGGCACGGCCGGAGCCTCGGACCCGTGGCGGAACTCGTGGATGGTGGTCCGGAGCAGGGCGATCAGCGCCAGCAGCATCAGCACACCGTGTGCGGGCATCGACAGATACGGAGCCAGGCCCGGGAAATTGCAGTACAGGTAGCTGCCGAACGAGGCGAGCTGCACCAGCACCGGCACATACCAGAGCCGGCGGGGCAGCTGGAACGCGGCCATCACGGTGAGCACGTCCGCCGCGTAGAAGTACCGCTCGTGCATCGAGGGCAGCAGGAACGGCACCACGACCGCGCAGCAGGTGGCCAGCAACACCACCCGGGTAGCCGTGAGCCCCGGCACGCCCGGACCGGAGTCCGGCACGCCGCGTCGGCCGCGCCGCAGGGACCACACCGCCAGCCCGATCAGGAGCGCCACCAGCAGCCCCGCGACCAGAACACCGGCGCTGCGTACGGCTCCGGTATCACCGGGCACCGACACGAACTGGTAGACGGACGGTGCGTTGATGGTGAGGCCGCGATACGTGTCCGCCTGACGGGCGTAGACCGTCAGCAGCCGCCCCGGGTCGGCGCCGAGCACGAAGGCCGGGACATCGAGTGCGAGGTACGCCACGGGAACGGCGAGCAGGCTCCGCCACGGCACCCGCCCCACCAGCACCAGGACGAGCAGGAGGGGGAAGAGGAAGACCGCCTGGAACTTGAACGCGAGCGCGATCCCGAAGAAGACGCACGCCCACCACGACCGGCGGCGCAGCACGTAGTAGATCCCGCCGGTCAGGAAGGCCGTGTAGATGGCGTCGCACTGCCCCCACCAGCCGCTGTTGGTGACGACGGTGGGCAGGAAGAGCACGACCGTGGCCGCACCGAAGGCCGCCCAGCGGTGCGTGGGCCGGAGCAGGGACACAATCCGGAAGGTGTAGAACGCCAGTGCCAGGTCGAACAGCATCGAGAGGCATTTGATGCCCACCAGCGACGGCAGCGGCAGGTAGGTCAGCGCGGCCAGCAGGTAGAGGTAGGGGACGTTGTAGTCCGAGAAGCTGGGGTCGACGAGAGCGTGGAACCCGCCGTAGCTCACGATGTGCCAGTACCAGGGCTGCAGAAAGGTGATGTAGTCCTGCGACTTGCCGGACAGCAGGAGGATGCGGACCGAGAGGGCCACCGCCACCGTGGTGCACGCGGCCAGCGTCATCACCATGGGATCGGCCGTGCGCCGAGGTAGATCTTCGGCGGCTGTTTCGGGCATTCCGGACTCCGTTCAGGTTGCGCTCGATCGCGCCGAGCGGACTCCATCCGGGCGCGACGGTGATCAGTATGTCCGAAGCATCCAGCGATGACATGCAAAAAGCGGGTATTTACGGGCAATTCGCCTATGGTGCTGCCATGCGTGGAATTCTCCTGGCCGGGGGCACCGGCTCGCGACTGTGGCCAATGACCCGCTCGGTGTCGAAGCAACTGCTGCCGGTTTTCGACAAACCGATGGTCTATTACCCGCTTTCCACACTGGTGATGGCCGGTGTTCGCGAAATCCTGATCATCACCAACCCCGAAGACCAGTACCAGTTCCGTCGCTTGTTCGGTGACGGCAGTCAACTGGGCCTGCGGCTGGAGTACATGGTGCAGGAGCGGCCGGAGGGAATCGCCCAGGCCTTTCTTCTGGGGGCCGACTTCATCGGCGGCGAGTCGGTGGCTCTGATCCTGGGCGACAACATCTTCCACGGGAGCGGCCTCGGCACCCGGCTGGCCCGCCACGACGACGACCTCAAGGGCGGGAAGGTGTTCGCCTACCAGGTCGCCAACCCCTCGGCCTACGGCGTGGTGGAGTTCGACGAGTCGGGCCGGGCGCTGTCCATCGAGGAGAAACCGGCCCGGCCGAAGTCCCGCTACGCCGTGCCTGGCCTCTACTTCTACGACGATCACGTCGTGGAGATCGCCCGCGGTCTGCGGCCCAGCGCCCGGGGCGAGCTGGAGATCTCCGACGTCAACCGGGCCTACCTGGAGGCCGGGGCGCTCCATGTCACCCGGCTGGACCGCGGCACCGCATGGCTGGACACCGGGACCTTCACTTCCCTCATGCAGGCTTCGGAGTTCGTCCGGGTGATCGAGGAGCGCCAGGGCTTCAGGGTCGGGTGCGTGGAGGAAGCGGTGTGGCGTGCCGGCCTGATCGGAGACGACCAACTCCGGGAACTGGCCCAGCCCCTGCTCAAGAGCGGATACGGCCACTACCTGCTGGGGCTGCTGGAGGACTACCGACCTGTCGTCGTGCCCCAGAGGAGTGGCGGACCGCGCCACGAAGAGACGGGCCGACCCTGAACCGACCGCGCGGCAGAAAAGGAGCATGCACATGGAGCCACTTGGCATCGAAGGGGCCTGGGTGGACACGCCCAAGGTGTTCACGGACGGCAGGGGCAGATTCCATGAGTGGTTTAAGGGGCAAGAGTTTCGTGATTCCACCGGCCAGGAAGTCCGACTTGAGCAGGCCAATTGCTCCCGCTCCGTTCTCGGCACTCTCCGCGGCATCCACTACGCATCGGTCCCACCGGGCCAGGCCAAGTTCGTCACCTGCGTCAGCGGCGCCGTCCTCGACGTGGTGGTCGACATCCGCACCGGGTCTCCGAGCTTCGGAAAGTGGGAGGCGGTCAGGCTCGACGACATGACACACCGCTGCGTCTACCTCTCGGAAGGGCTGGGCCACGCCTTCATGGCGCTGGAGAACAATTCCACCGTTGTCTACCTCTGTTCAGAGGGATACGCGCCGCGGCGCGAACACGGGATCAACCCGCTCGACCCCGATTTGGCCATCGCCTGGCCCGAGGAACTCGCCCCGCGTCTTTCCGAAAAGGACGCCGCCGCGCCCACGCTGGAGGAAGCCGGGCGACAAGGTCTGCTGCCTTCCTTCGAGGACTGCACCGCATATCGCAGAGCGCTCACCGAAGGGATCCGCGAGGGAGGCACCGAGAAAGTAGGGCAATTGAGGCCGCTCGGGTGATCATTGCGCAAGTTGTGGCGTGATCCGTGACCTTTCCGTTGCTGCGAGTTTAAGAATGGACTTGTCCGTAGCCAGAGGCGACGTGACGCGCATGCGAATAAAGCGCACCGGGGTGCGCGCGCTTGCGGTCTGATTCCCTCCCAGTTCCTGAGGAAGGTTCTCTTGAACCGTAGAACGATCCGAAGCTCACGACTGAGGTCGTCCACGCTGGTGTCCGCGGGCGCTCTCGCGGTGGCGCTCAACGTCGCGCCGAGCTCGGTGGCCATCGCCGACGCGATCCACCGGTCGGGCTCTGTGCCCCATGCGGCGTCTGCCAGCAGCACGCACGAAGAAAGGGCCGGCGGCCGGGGCGGCGACCGGGGCCCCCAGGGCAAGCCGGGCCGTGACGGCCATGACGGCCATGACGGCCATGACGGCAAGCAGGGTCCGCAGGGACCGCAGGGACCGCAGGGTCCGCAGGGTCCGCAGGGTGCCCAGGGTGCCCAGGGTCCCCAGGGTCCCCAGGGTGAGGAGGGCGAGGCGGGCGAGGAGGGCGCTCAGGGTGCTCAGGGCGCTCAGGGTGCTCAGGGCGCTCAGGGCGCCAGTGGTGTGGGTTCGATTTCCACCTACATCGTCCCCGGCCCCGTGGTTCATGGCACGGGCTTCCAGACGTCGGAGGCCTTCTGCCGAGACAGCAACGATGTCGTCACCGGCGGCGGATACATTGAGGGCCCCCCCAACCCTGTCTCCATGGCGATCAGGAACGTCCCGATCGCCACCTTCCCCAACGGATGGCAGGCCGCCGGCACCCTCCCGGACGGCACCACCCTCCAGGCCTTCGCGGTCTGCAGCCCGGTTCCCGGCCCGTGACACGCATGTGAGCGGCGGTGCCGCACCGGCTGTTCGCTTTACTGGGAATGAGCGACGGTGCCCGCGAGGCTTCGGTCTCGCGGGCACCGTCCGCATTCCGCCCACGCCCGCGGAATCGAGGAATGCGCCGGCTCTTCATCGACAACACCAGCGTGAATTGGTCCTGCCTGCCAGGGAGATGCCGCAGCCCTGAGTAGCGTAGTGGTGCACATAGTGGGTGACCAGGCACCCCCGGTGCTGAACGCCGGGCAGCAAGAAAACTCGGAGAAATATGCGCATCCTTGTGACCGGCGGAGCTGGATTCATCGGTTCGGAATACGTCCGTCGGCGGCTTGACTCGGATCTGACAGCGCGGATCACCGTCCTTGACAAACTCGCCTACTCGGGAGTCGAGGCCAATCTGGCACCGGTGGCAGAACATCCGGGCTACACCTTCGTCCGGGGCGACATCTGTGACCCGGACGTGGTCGACCAGGTGATGGCGGGCCAGGACGCGGTGGTCCATTTCGCGGCCGAGTCGCACGTGGACCGGTCGATCGGCGGGGCCGGTCCGTTCGTCCGCAGCAATGTGATGGGTACGCAGGTGCTCCTGGACGCGGCCCACCGGCACGGTGTCGGCCGCTTCGTCCACGTCTCCACCGACGAGGTCTACGGCTCGATCAGCGAAGGCTCATGGACCGAGGGGTGGCCTCTCGCGCCGAACTCTCCGTACTCCGCGTCGAAAGCCGGCTCCGACCTGCTCGCGCTCGCCTACCACCGCACCCACGGCCTGGACGTGGTCATCACCCGGTGCTCCAACAACTACGGGCCGTACCAGTTCCCCGAGAAGGTCATGCCGCTCTTCATCACCAACCTCATCGACGGGAAGACGGTCCCCCTCTACGGAGACGGCCGCAACATCCGCGACTGGGTGCACGTCTCCGACCACTGCCGGGGGATCGATCTGGTCCTGCACGGCGGCAGGGCCGGGGAGGTCTACAACATCGGCGGCGGGACCGAGCTGAGCAACCACAAGCTCACCGGACTGCTGCTGGACGCGGTCGGCGCGGGCTGGGACCGGGTCGAGTACGTGGCCGACCGCAAGGGCCACGACCTGCGCTATTCGCTGGACGACAGCAAGATCCGTGAGCACCTCGGCTATGTCCCGCAGGTGTCCTTCACGGAGGGCCTGGCCGCCACGGTCGCCTGGTACCGCGCACACCGCTCCTGGTGGGAGCCGCTCAAGAAGAGGGCCGCGCTGCGATGACCACGAGCTGGCTGGTGACCGGTGCGCGCGGGCTCCTCGGCCAGGACGTGCTGGCCGAGCTCGCCGGCGATCCGGACGCCAGGGTGACGGGACTGAGCCGGGACAGGCTCGACATCACCGCCCCGACAGCCGTCCGCGCCGCCGTCGCCGGTCACCGAGTGGTCGTCAACTGTGCCGCATGGACGGACGTCGACGGCGCGGAGCGGTCCGAGGCGGAGGCCACGGCCGTGAACGGTACGGGCGTCCGCCACCTCGCACGCGCGTGTGCAGACGCCGACGCCATCCTGCTGCACATCTCGACCGACTACGTGTTCCCGGGCGACGCCCGCCGCCCGTACCCGGAGGACGCGCCGACGAGGCCCGTCAACGCATACGGGCGAAGCAAACTGGCGGGGGAGCGGGCGGTCGCCGAACTCCTCCCGCGCACCGGCTACATCGTGCGCACGGCCTGGCTCTACGGTGCGCACGGCCCGAACTTCGTGGCCACCATGCTCGAACTCGCCGCCCAACGCGAGATGTTGAACGTGGTGGCCGACCGGCACGGCCAGCCGACCTGGTCCCGGGCGCTCGCCCGGCAACTGGCCGCGCTCGGCCGCGCGGCGCTGACCGGACAGGCACCGGCCGGCATCTACCACGGCACGGCGGCCGACCGCACCACATGGTGCGGTCTGGCGCGTGAGACCTTCCGGCTCAGCGGCCTCGATCCCGAGCGGATCCGCCCGGTCGGCTCGGACAAGTTCCCGCGTCCGGCCGCCCGCCCGGCCTTCGGTGTCCTCGGCCACGGCAACTGGCCGCGGGCCGGCCTGGCGCCCCTTTCCCGATGGGACGACCAGCTGACGGCCGCCCTGAAGGTGCCCGAGTTCGCCGCGCTGGCCGCCGCGGCGCGCACCAGTACCCGGCGCACATGACGGGCGCCCGGCGGAACCTCACGGTCCGTCGGGCGCCTGCCGGGCGCCAGTCACTCATCGGCTCACGGCGTCCCGGAATTCTTCCGGCACTTGGGAGAGGGACTTGGGATCGGCGGCCACCGCACGACGGAACGCGGCCTCGGCCTCGCCCTTGCGGTTGTTCTCCGCCAGGAGCTGACCCAGTTGCAGTTGGGTCATCCCCGCCTTGGGGTCGATGGCAGCGGCACGCTTGAGGAGTTCCATGGCCCGGTCGGGGTCACTGGTTCTCAGCATGTACGCCTCGGTGCAGAGAGCGGACATGAAGTCGGGATCGATTTCGAGCGCCTTGTCGAAGTCTGCCCGGGCATCCGCCGTCCTGCCGGACTGCTGATCGACGAGCCCGAGGCCGTACCAGGCGCGCTTGTTCTTGGGGTCCAGTTCCAGAGCGTGCCGGTAGTCCTGGCCGGCCCCACGGGAATCCTGCTGAATCTGGTGCTGAAGGCCGGACTTCAGCAGCGCCTCCACCGACTTCGCGTTCCGGGCCACGGAAGCGGCCTTGGAATCCGACCGCTCGGCCGACGGGGAATGAGTCGCCCAGACGGTCACCCCGGTGGCGACCGCCGCCGTCACGGCGAGCCCTGCCCACAATCTCGTAGGTTTCACTTGGTCACTTTTCGTGGAAGGCGGCGGACCGATGGAGTTCGCCTGTCTCGGGTCGTCGGCACCGACGTTACGAGGCGCCCCCAACGGTGCTGTCGTACGGCAGGCGCGAAGGGCCTTCAGACCACTCGAATGCACGAGTCCCGAGAAGCGTCATCCGCGACGTCTACAGCGACCTGCCGGGCGAACTGTACGAACTACCTCGACTGCGGTTCGCAGTACAGCCTCGGGAACCTGGAAGGCGCCACCATCGTCGTCGTGGGCGGCGGGGGACGCGGAGGTCTTCTGCTCCCGCCTGTTCGCCGCACAGTTGGCCGAGAAGCTGGAGCGGTCGCCGGCCGAGGTGATGGACCGCTACCTCGGTGCGCACGAGAGCCGCCCCACACGCGCCGAAGCACTCGGTGAGCTCGCGCGCTGGTGCCGCCTCAATGGGCAGCGGTGGCTGCTCGCCCACCTGTTCGCGCGGCAGGCGGCACGCCTCCCGTATCCCAGGAAGGACCACCTGTTCGTCGAGTCCGACTGGTACCACTGGGGCGCACTCGACGAACTCGGGGTGTCCGCCTACTGGGTCGGGGAGTGCGCGAACCAACTTGCCGGGGCGAAGCAACGCGTCGGAGTCTGACGCGGTGTGAGTCCGGCCCACAGACGTCGAAGACGCCCGGCGGAACCTCACGGTCCACCGGGCGCCGCTGTTTCGGGTGGCTAGACGAGCAGCTTTCCGCCGCACCGCGCGGTGCCGTCCTTCATCGCGATGAGGTTGGCGATCACGTACGAGATGTCGTTCTTGGAGTGCCACTGGCTCGGGAAGTACGTGAGCAGCCGCGACGACTGGAACCGGGCCTCAAGGTCGGGCACGAAGGCGCGGTACTGGTTGTCCGTGTAATACCAGAACGAGTTCTCGTTGTAGTAGGCGAGGTGTGTCGGGTCCTGGTAGGCGCCGCGGCCGTCGGAGCTGGGCGTCATGGACAGGAGCATGCCGCCGGGCGCCAGCAGCCGGTACAGCTCGTTGATCAGCGGCACCTTCGCGGGCACGTATTCAAGGAAGTCCACCGCCCGCATCAGACCGACCGAGCCGTCGGGCAGGTCCAGCTTGCCGGGCAGGGTCGCGACGATGTCGACGCCCTTGCCCGGCCTCTGGTCCACGCCCACGTAGCCCGGCGGCTTGCGGTGCGCCGCGCCGAGGTCCAGCGCGAGCAGTCCGCGCCGGTAGGTCCAGGCGAGGGCGTTGGCCTCGATGTACTTGTCGTACAGGGCGACCGTCTCGCGCTGGATGTGCGCGTTGATCTCCGGGTCGCTCTGGGTGTTGCCGGGGTGAACGCGCTGAAGATAGAGGCAGCGGTTGATGTGGTGGAAGTCGCCGACGTGGAAGAGGCGACACATCAGGTCCTGGTCGTCCAGAACCGTACGCGCGGCGTCGTACCCGCCGGCCTTCTCGTAGCTCTCCTTGCGGAACGCCCGCACGTGGTTGGGCGCGTACCAGATGTAGGCGACGTTGTGCGGCGTCGGCGCCAGGGAGACGACCTGCAGCAACTTGCGGCCGTCGACCTTCACCTCCTCGTACTGCCAGCCGAACGTCTCGTCGAAGCGGCTGTCGTCCCGCTTCCCGTCCTCGGTGATCTGAGCGGTGTTGCTGTAGACGAACACGGCCTCGGGATGCGCGTCGAACGCCTTGCCGAGCTCCGCCAGGCACGCCTTCGCGAGCAGGTCGTCGTGGTCGAGTTCCACGAGGATCTCGCCGCGCGCCAGTTCGCAGGCCCTGCGCTTCGCAGCTCCCACCCCGTCGACGTCGTCCGCGATCTCGATGCGGATCCGGTCGTCGGGTCGCTCCGGCCGCCACCGCGCGCCGTTGTTGAGCAGGACGATCCACTCCCAGTCCGGACAGGTCTGCGCCTGCAGGGTCGCCAGGCACTCATCGAGGAAACGGGGCCGGTGGCTCGGGGTGAAGACGGAGAACCTCGGTGTCGCGGTCGACGTCATCTGTTGCTCCCTGCTTGGCTCGATGTCGGTGAGGGGGGTGAGAAGTCAGGAATCACCGGAATTCCTCCGGCACTTGAGAACGCAGTGAGGGATCGGCGGCGACCGCATGACGGAACTCGTCCGCGGCGTCTTTGCCATGGTTCTGCTGCGCCCGGATTCGTCCGAGGTGCAGATGTGCCGCGCCCGCCTTGGGATTGCCGGCGATGACACGCTTCAGGAGCTCGCCGGCCCGGTCGGGATCGCTCGACTCCAGCAGAAGCCCCTCGTTGAAGAGAGCCGACGTGAACGCCGGATCGATCTTCAGGGCCTTGTCGTAGTCCGCACGGGCAACGGCCGCCCGGCCGGCCTCGTGCGCCATGACGCCCAGGTTGTACCAGGCGTACTTGTTCTGCGGGTCCAGCTCCAGGGTGCGCCGGTAACTACGGTCGGCCGCTTCGACGTCGTGGTTCTCCTGCTGCGCGATGCCGGCCTGCAAAAGCAGATCGGCATCCCGCTTGTTCTGGTCCGTTGATGACGGGGCCTTGGAATCCGGGGGCACTGCCGAATAGGAATGGATCGCCCACGACGTCGCTCCGGTGGCAACTGCAGCCACAGCGAAGAGCCCCATCAACAATTGCCTACGTTTCACTTTGTCACATCTCGTGGAATAGTGAGGGACGATGGGGTGTCGGAGTCCGAACCACCGTCATTTCCACCGACGTTACGAGGCAGTGGTGATGCAGCCGCCGTTTGGCGGGCATGAGGGACGCGCAGTCCACCCGAATGTACGCGTCGTATCAGAAAAAAATGGCGCCCGGTCCGCGCGTCGCTGCGGGTGCACGCGGACCGGGGCCGTCGAGGGGATCCCGGGGGTGAGGGGTCAGTGGGTGGCGCTCAGTTCCTTCGGTCCGGCGAGGGCGGCGGCATGCGCGTCCATGCGCTCCGCCGACAGGATCGCCGCAGCGGTGTCCGCGCGGGACGCCGCGACGACGAGAGCGCGGCCGGCGAGGGCGTGTGCCCGCTCGTGCAGGGCGGCGACGCGGGGGTCGCCCGCGGTGCCGGACGCGCGGGCCGGCGTACGCCCACCCCGCAGCCGGGTCACCTCTCCGGTGAGCCGTTCGGCCGCCGTGTCCAGGTCGGTGGACGGCGCGAGCGCGCGCAGCTCGTCGGTGACGGCGAGCAGCGCGGCGAGATGCCCGGCGAGCTGGATGTCCAGCTCCTCCTCGCGCGACCGGTGGGGAAAGTCGGGGGTGGGGCCGGCCATCGTGCTGTGGACCGACTTCGTGCGGATCGGTTCGTACATGGGGATGGCCTCCTGTGCTCTGACAGGAAGCCATCCTAGCTTGGATTTCGTCTAAAGTTGAGCCGTGCCACGGATCGCGGTCCGCCGACTACGGTCGGCTCGGCTACGTCTGGCTGTAACCGTCCAGGAAGTTCCCGATCCGCGTCACCGCGTCCCTGAGGTCCCCGACGCTCGGCAGTGTCACCACGCGGAAGTGGTCCGGCTCGGGCCAGTTGAAGCCGGTGCCATGGACGACCATGATCTTCTCCTGGCGCAGCAGGTCCAGGACCATCCGCCGGTCGTCCTTGATCTTGAAGACCTGCGGGTCGAGACGCGGGAAGAGATACAGCGCGCCCTTGGGCCGTACGCAGCTCACGCCCGGGATCTGCGTCAGCAGCTCGTACGCGGTGTCCAGCTGCTCCTTCAGCCGGCCCCCCGGCAGCACCAGGTCGTTGATCGTCTGGCGCCCGCTGAGCGCGGCGACCACCCCGTGCTGGCCCGGCATGTTCGCGCACAGGCGCATGTTCGCCAGGATCGTCAGGCCCTCGATGTAGGAGTCGGCGTGCGCGCGCGGGCCGGAGATCGACATCCAGCCGACGCGGTAGCCGGCCACCCGGTACGCCTTCGACATGCCGTTGAAGGTGAGGGTGAGCAGGTCGGGGGCGACCTTCGCGGTCGGGGTGTGGGTCGCGCCGTCGTAGAGGATCTTGTCGTAGATCTCGTCCGAGCAGACCAGCAGGTTGTGCCGGCGGGCGATGTCGGTCAGACCCTTGATCATCGCCTCGTCGTACACCGCGCCCGTGGGGTTGTTCGGGTTGATGATGACGATGGCCTTGGTGCGGTCGGTGACCTTGCGCTCGACGTCGGCGAGGTCGGGCATCCAGTCGGACTGCTCGTCACAGCGGTAGTGCACCGCCGTACCGCCCGACAGCGACACCGCCGCCGTCCACAGGGGGTAGTCCGGGGCCGGGACCAGCACCTCGTCGCCGTCGTCCAGCAGGCCCTGCATGGCCATCACGATCAGCTCGGAGACGCCGTTGCCGATGAAGACGTGCTCGACGTCCGTCTCGATGCCGAGGGTCTGGTTGTGCATGACGACCGCGCGGCGGGCGGCCAGCAGGCCCTTCGCGTCGCCGTAGCCGTGTGCCGTGGAGACGTTGCGGAGGATGTCCTCCAGGATCTCCGGCGGGCACTCGAAGCCGAAGGCGGCCGGGTTGCCCGTGTTGAGCTTCAGGATGCGGTGACCAGCCGCTTCCAGCCGCATCGCCTCTTCGAGCACCGGGCCCCGGATCTCGTAACAGACGTTGGCGAGCTTGGTCGACTGGATCACCTGCATGTCAGGCAGCTTACGGACCCGTAACGCACCACGGGTCGTGTTTTCCGCCACTTGAGACGCGGAAGTTTGCGCTGTTATCGCCGGTAGCTGTCTCACGGGCCACTTGCGTCCCTAGAATCCACGGTCATGTCCACCGAAAGCGAGTACGGGGCGGGGGCGTACGGCGCACACCGACCGGTCGGTTCGGCCGAGGGCCTGCCGAACGTGTACCACCCGCAGCAGGCGACGGCCCCGTCGTACGAGGAGTACGCCGACCCCGCCGCCGCCCACGGCTGGCAGAACGCCTACGACGAGACGCGCAACCTTCCGCCCGTCCCGCCGGCCGACGCCTACCCCGAGGCCGACGCCTACCCCGACACCGGCGCCGACGCGGACGCCGCGGCGTTCGGCGGGCCTGGCGAGGGGCACGGCCGTGCCGATCGCAGGCGGCAGCGGAGGCGTGGCGGTCGTCGCCGGGTGGCCGTCGCCGCGGGTGCCCTCGGCGTGGTCTGCGCGGGTGTCGCGGTGATCGCGGGGCTGGCGGACTCCGGGTCCTCGTCCGGGCCGCGCTCCGACGGGCGCCCCAGCACCTCCGGCGGCGCTCCGGACACCGCGAGCGCCCGCCCGGACGCCGCGACTCCGGGCGCTGCCGACGGCAGCCCTGAGGTCTCCGCGTCCGCTGCCGCCCCGGCCACCGGCACGCCGACGGGCGGAGCCGCAAGCAGCGCCACCGGGCAGCCGACCTCGGTCACCACCTCGCCGGCCGCGAAGACCTCCGAGCCTGCGACGCCGACGGCCACCCCCACCGTGTCGGCCACCACCGTCGCCCCCGACGGTCCGGGCAATGGGCGCGGGCACCGTCCCCCGTGGAAGCCCAAGTAGGGGGGCAGGCTCGCTCTTCTCGTACGTCAATCGAACGCTGCGGACCGATATGTGACACGCTGTCAGTCAGCGCAAGTCGCATACAAGTCCTTGCCCGGACACCCCTCTCTCATGAGAATGCTCATGACAAGACAGGCGGCCGGAAGATCTCCGGTCGCTCACGTCTGAATGAGGGGACCCCACATGCACAAGCCTCTCCTTGCCGCGATCTCCGCCCTGGCCATCGCCGGGCTCGGCGCGGCCCCCGCGGTCGCCGCCCCGCACGCCAAGGCGGCCCCGTCGGCTCACTCGGTCACGGCGGCCAAGGCGACCAAGTCGGTCAAGGCGACCGTCGACTTCGCCGGCACCGTCTCGCTCAGCAACTGCTCCGGCTCGGTGATCCGCTTCCCCAACTCCGCCGACACCGACCCGGCGCTCGTCATGACCAACGGCCACTGCCTGGAGACCGGCTTCCCGAACCCCGGCCAGGTCATCACCGGCCAGTCCTCCAGCCGCACCTTCGGCCTGCTGAACTCCGCCGGCACCAAGATCGCCACGCTCCGCGCCAACCAGGTCGTCTACTCGACGATGACCGACACGGACGTCACGATCTACCGCCTGAAGACCACCTACGCGCAGATCAAGAGCTCCTACGGCATCAGCGCGCTCACGATGAGCGACACCCACCCGGTCGCCGGCACCGCCATCAAGGTCGTCTCCGGGTACTGGAAGCGGATCTACAGCTGCAACATCGACGGGTTCGTGTACCGGCTGAACGAGGGCGGCTGGACCTGGAAGGACTCGGTCCGCTACACCTCTGCCTGCAACACCATCGGCGGCACCTCCGGCTCCCCGGTGATCGACACCACCACCGGCAAGGTCGTGGCCGTCAACAACACCGGCAACGAGAACGGCGAGACCTGCACGGTGAACAACCCGTGCGAGGTGGACGCGAACGGCAACGTCACGGTCCGCATGGGCATCAACTACGCCGAGGAGACCTACCAGATCCCGGCCTGCTTCACGACCGGCAACAAGCTGGACCTCACCGCGGCCGGCTGCACGCTGCCCAAGCCGTGACCGGCGCCTAGGTCCGACAGGGCCTAGAGCGGAGTACGGCGGACCGAGCGCCCGGCGAGAACGTCCGTGCGCCGGCCGTCCTCGACGGCGAAACGGCCGTCGACCAGGACGTACGGGATCCCCGTAGGGAGCGTGCGAGGCGCGGCGAACGTGGCGCCGGGGGCGACCGTGCCCGGGTCGAACAGGACCAGGTCGGCCCGGTAGCCCTCGCGCACCAGCCCGCGGTCCGGCAGCCGCAGCCGGGCCGCGGGTCGCGCGGTGAGATGGGCGACGCACTCCTCCAGGGACAGCACGCCCAACTCCCGTACGTAATGACCCAGATAGCGCGGAAAGGTGCCGTACGCGCGAGGGTGCGGCTTGGCGCCCTGGAGGATGCCGTCGGAGCCGCCGGTGTGGGCGCGGTGCCGCATGATCGCGCGGACGTTCTCCTCATGGCCCACGTGGTGGAGGACCGTCGTGCCGAGCCGGTCCTCGACCAGCAGCCGGCGCGCGAACGCCCACGGGGACTCGCCGCGCAGCTGCGCCGCCTCCCGCACCGTACGGCCCACGAAGCAGTCGAGGGCCGGGTCGGTGACACCGGAGATCTCGATCGTGTCCCACTCCACCGGCACGCCGTGGTTGCCGTCCGAGCCGGTCACCTCCAGATCGTGCCGGACGCGCTCGGCGGTCGCCGGGTCGGTGAGACGGGCCAGGATGTCCGCCGGGCCGCCCTCGCTCGCCCAGCTCGGCAGCAGCGCGGCGAGGGTGGTGCAGCCCGGGGTGTACGGGTAGGTGTCCAGGGTGAGGTCCGCGCCCGCGTCCAGCGCCTGGTCGAGGAGGGCGAGGAGTTCGGGCGCGCGCCCCTTGTTGACACCGAAGTTCAGGGTGGCGTGGGTGAGATGGAGCGGACAGCCCGCCTCCCGCGTCACGGCGAGCATCTCGGCGTACGCCGCGAGGGCGCCGGCGCCGTAGGAGCGGTGGTGCGGGCAGTAGTAGCCGCCGTACTCGGCCACCACCCGGCACAGTTCGGTGAGTTCGGCGTCCTCGGCGTACATGCCGGGTGTGTAGGTGAGCCCGGACGACAGCCCGACCGCGCCCTGCTGAAGCCCCTCGGCCACCAACTGCCGCATCCGGTCCAGCTCTTCGGGTGTCGCGGCCCGGTCCGCCCAGCCGACGGCCAGGGCACGGACGGTGCCCTGCGGGACGAGATAGGCCGCGTTGACGGCGATACCGCGGTCGAGCCGGTCGAGGTACTCGCCGACCGTGCGCCAGTCGAAGTCGAGGTCGTCGCCGTACCCGTTCCACCCGGTGATCGCCCGACGCACCTCCTCCAGTGTGCGGTCGTCGACGGGCGCGTACGACAGCCCGTCCTGGCCGATGACTTCGAGGGTGACCCCCTGCGCCACCTTCGCGGTGTGCTCGGGGTCGCGCAGCAGGGCCAGGTCGGAGTGGGCGTGCATGTCGATGAAGCCGGGGGAGAGGACCAGGCCCTCGGCATCCAACTCGCGCATGGCGCGGGGTCGTTGGCAGCCTGCGGCAGCCGCCTCCTTGACGATCGAGACGATACGGCCGCCGTCGACCACCACATCGGCGCGGTACGACGGTGCACCGCTGCCGTCGACGACGTCCGCGTCACGGATGACCAGGTCCTCCACCAGGGATCTAGAAGTAGGTGCGGATGTAGTCGACGACCGTCCCGTCCACCTCGGCCACCGGGATCAGCTGCCACTTCTCGAAGGTCGTGCACGGATGGGACAGGCCGAAGCCGATCCAGTCGCCGACCTCTACGTCCGCCTCCGGGGCGGTGCCCAGCCACAGGTGCTGGTCGGACAGCGCGGTCACCTCGATGCCGTGCGCCGGGTGTTCGCCGCCGTCCCGGCGTACCACGTGGGCCACGGGATAGTCGAGGTCGTAGGCGGCGTCCCGCTTGCCCGCGTTGACGAAGGCCTGCTCGGCGGAGGGGCGGGAGACGACCTGCGTCCACAGCCGGAACGCGGGCTCCAGCGCGCCCTCCTCGGGGATCCGGTTGAACGGGGTGAGCCTCGCGTAGTGCACGTCGTCGTGCGAGACGTACGCGCCCGAGCGCAGCAACTTCAGGACAGGCAGGGAGAGTTCGGGGATCACGGCGAAGACGTCGGCGACCGCGTCGAACCACTCGCTGCCGCCGGCGCTCACCATGATCTCCTCGGCCCCGGCGAACCGGCCCGCCTTGTCGAACTCGGCGGCGAGGGTGACCAGCCGGCCCAGCCAGGCCCGCACCGACTCCGGGTCGGCACCGGGGACTTGAGCCTCGTACCCCGCAACGCCCACCAGCCGCAGCGTCTCCGTGCGGGCCACCGCGTCGGCGACCGCCCGGGCGTCCGCCTCCGTGCGCACGCCGGTACGGCCCCCCTCGCCCGCGGCCAGTTCCACGACGACGTCCACCGGCCGGGCGGCACCGCGCAGCGCCGCGTCCATCAGCTCCACCCCGCGTACGGAGTCGACGTAACAGACGAACCCGAACTCCGGGTCGGCGGCGAGTTCGGCGGCGATCCAGCGCAGGGCGGGGGCGTCCACCAGCTCGTTGGCGAGGAAGACCCGCTGCACGCCGAAGGCCCGCGCCACCCGCACCTGGTGCGGCACCGCGAGGGTGATGCCCCAGGCGCCGTGCTCGATCTGGCGCTGGAAGAGCTGCGGGGCCATCGAGGTCTTGCCGTGCGGGGCGAAGGCGAGGCCGTGCCGGACGATGTACGTCTCCATGAGCGCCAGGTTGTGCTCCAGGCGCTCGGCGGACAGGGCGAGGACCGGGGTGGTGAAGCCGCCGGTGAAGAGGTTGCGGCGCTGGGCGGTCAGCTCGCCGACGGTCAGACCGTCCGCGTCCGGCGGGAGTCCCTTGAAGCGGTGGTCGATGCGTTCCTCGGCCAGGCGGGCGAGCGCTTCGGTGCTCATGGAACCCCTCTCTGCCGTTGCAGTATGTGCAACGGCCATTGCATGCAATGCGTACTGGTGTCTAGCATCTCGCCGACACCCGGTCAACGGCACGGTTGCCGCAACGATAGCGATCGGCCCTGGACCTGGAGGGATGGGAGAGACTCCGACCCGGCCCCGGCCGGACGCAGGCCGAGGTCCAGGAGGAGGCAAGCACCCCATGAGTCAGACCGTCGACCGCGCCCTGAGCATCCTGCCGCTGCTCGCCGAGGGCCCCGCCGACCTCGGCCAGGTCGCCGACCGGCTCGGCGTGCACAAGTCCACCGCGCTGCGCCTCCTGCGCACCCTGCACGAGCACGGCCTGGTCTACCGCCAGTCCGACCAGCGCTACCGGCTCGGCGCCCGCCTCTTCGCCCTCGCCCAGGAGGCGATGGAGAACCTGGACGTCCGCGAGATCGCCCACCCCCACCTGGCCCGCCTGAGCGAGCAGTGCGGGTACACCGTTCACCTGGCGGTGTACGAGGAGGGCGAGGTGCTCTACATCGACAAGGTGGAGAGCAGGTACCCGGTGCGCATGTACTCCCGGATCGGCAAGCCGGTGGCCATCACGGTCGCCGCCGTCGCCAAGCTGCTCCTCGCCGACCTGCCCGAGCCCGAGCGCCGCGCGCTCGCGGAGAAGCTCGACTACCCTCTGTACACGGCCCGTTCCACCCCCAACGCCGTAGCCTTGCTACGGGAGTTGGAGCAGGTGCGCGAACAGGGCTGGGCCGCCGATCTCGGTGGCCACGAGGAGTCCGTCAACTGCGTCGCGGCGCCCATCCGCGGCGTCGACGGCCGGGTGGTGGCCGCGATGTCGGTGTCCGCGCCGAACGTCGTCGTCACCGCCGAGGAACTCCTCACGCTGCTCCCGCAGGTGCGCCGTACGGCGGACGCGATCAGCGGCGAGTACTCCGGAAGAACGCCAGTGACGGACCTGAGACCTGAGGGACCCTGAATGACGGACAAGATCGCAATCACCCCGAAGACCCACACCGCCCCGCCCGCGAAGTTCTCCCACGGCGTGAAGAAGGGCAACATCCTCCAGGTCGCCGGGCAGGTCGCCTTCCTCCCGGCGGAGGAGGGCAAGCCGCGCACGCTCGTCGGGCCGGGCCTGCGCGAGCAGACCCTGCAGACCCTCGCCAACGTCAAGGCCGTTCTCGACGAGGGCGGTGCCTCCTGGGACGACGTGATGATGATCCGCGTCTACCTCACGGACACCGGCCACTTCGCCGAGATGAACGAGATCTACAACTCCTACTTCGACGAGCAGGGCCTGACCCAGGCGCCCGCCGCCCGGACCACCGTCTACGTCGGTCTGCCCGCCGGGCATCTCATCGAGATCGACGCGCTCGCCGTCCTGGGGTGACAGTTCACGGAGTTATGGCTGGGCTGACTGGTTCCGGCACAGGGAAGTCGTCCATACTGCCGCCGTGGAGCAGCGCATAGGATCGAGCAGCAAGCCCCTGAAGGGGGAGCCCGTCGCGGGCGCCGGTTTCGACCCGGCGTTCATCCCGGGACTCACGGGCCCGGCGCCGGCAGCGGCAGAGCCGGAGGACGCGAAGCCGGAGTCGGAGCCGACGTCGGATTCCGCGGAGGTGGCCCCGGTCGCGAAGTCGGTCTCGAAGGAGCCGTCGGCGGAGGAACCCGGGGTCGCCCCCGAGTCCGACGCCCCCGAGTCCGACGCGCCCGGGTCCGAGTCGGAGGACGCGCCGGCGGACGGCGACGGCCCCGTCTTCGAGGCGTCCGACCGCCGGGCCAGGATCGTCGCCGACGGCAAGGGCGTCCGCCTCCGCCTGGACGAGGAGGCGTGCGAGTTCCGCTGGGACGAGATCGCGGCGGTCGAGACGGAGTCCCCCCGTTTCGGCAAGCGCTTCACGATCACGGTCCACACCCCTGACCGCCGCTGGTACCCGATAGAGATCGAGGCGACGGCCAGGGCCAGCTTCAAGGAGTGGGAGTCACAGCTGGACGAGGTCCTCGACGCGTACTTCGAAGAGGCCTAGGCCCTGGCGTCAAGCCGGCTCTAGCTGCAGTACTGGGCGGCCTTGCCGATCGACCGGTACATGCAGTCGGCGTTCTCCAGCAGCTGCAACACCGCGTCCTTGTTCCGGGAGGTCTCCCGCTCGATGACTTCGTCGGGCGGGTAGAACCCTCCGTTCGCGCTGGACGTCGGATACATCTCGAAGGTGTAGTCGAAGATCTTCTGGGTGCCCCAGAGATAGTCGTCGATCGTGCCGTCCGTGATGTACAGATCGCTGGACTGCTCGGGCGTGTACCCGTTGCTGGCGGCCATCTTCTGGCCCACGGCCTTGAACGCGGCGGCGTCGTCGGCGGTCATCCCGGTGGCGGTGTCCGAGTAGGTGTACCCGAAGGGCCACAACACCAGCTCGCTGTAGGTGTGGAAGTCGATCCCGGCCTTGATCTGCTGCTTGCCTCCGACGACCCGGCTGCGTACGAAGTCGGCGACGACCTTCACCTCGGGCGCGGACTCGGCGGCGGAACCGCGGTAGGTCTCGGACGAGGTCGATCCGGAGGACCCGCCGCAGCAGCCCCAGTTGTAGTTCCAGTTCCGGTTGAGGTCGGTTCCGACCGACGAGGAACCGGAGTTGGGCTGCCGGTTCTTCCGCCAGGAGCGGTAGTGTCCGGTGGCGATGTCGTACTCCCCGCCGTCCGGGTTCAGGTCGGGGACGATCCATATCTCGCGGGTGTTGACGAGGTTGGTGATCCGCGGGTCGGTCCCGTACCCGGCGCCGAGTTCGCGCAGCAGGTACAGGGCCATCTCCACGGTCAGATGCTCACGGGCGTGCTGGTGGAAGGTGAACAGCACCTCGGGCTCGTCCTCGTCCGTGCCCACGTTGTCGCTGACCTTGATGGCGACGATGTCCCGCCCCTGGTACGACTTCCCGATCACGCGCTTGCTCATGATGTTCGGGTAGGCCGCGAGCCGCTGGTCGATCTCGGCGTTCATCTCGGCGTAGTTGTGGTACTTCGAGTCGGCGCTCGGGAAGTCGTACGGCCGGATGCCGGCTCGCTGCGGCGCGGCGCCCAACGGGCTGACGTCGTAGCCGAGTTGCCGCAGCTTCCGGATCTGCGCGGCCCGCCCGGAGACGACGACGGTCTCCTCGTCGGCCTCGTCGACGCTGACACCGGCTGCCTGAATGGCCGTACGGGTGACGGGAGTTGTGTGCTGATGGATCTCGTACTGCCGGATGTCGTCACCAGTGGGCGTCGTGGCCTT
The DNA here is from genome assembly GCF_053592475.1 of Streptomyces sp. NPDC002671. Classification (NCBI taxonomy): domain Bacteria; kingdom Bacillati; phylum Actinomycetota; class Actinomycetes; order Kitasatosporales; family Streptomycetaceae; genus Streptomyces; species Streptomyces sp. NPDC002671. The sequence continues at coordinate 54,271 of NZ_JBSFVU010000011.1, read as the reverse complement.
CCGAGCGCTGTCGGCGCTGGCGTGCGTGGCGGTGGCCGAGACGGGGGAGGCGAGGGCGAGGGCCAGCAGTGCGCCGAGGACGGCGGTACGTCTGCTGCCGCGCGCGCCGGAGCCGCGTATGCGAAGTCGCATGAACTCTCCTTGGTTCTCCAGGGATTCCGGCATCGCCGGATGTGGGGGGGGTGGGGTGCTGGAGGGTGCGGAGTTGGCACTCATGACTCAAGGCTCATGGTGAAGTGTTGGCATGGCCTGGTCAAGGCTGCGTCAAGGGGGTCCTGCCCCTTTTGATTCCCTCTTCCGTCACATGGTCCGTGCCCCGTGACGGCATTGTCTGGAGTCCGTGACACGGGACCTTCGAGTAGTGCGGCGCGAGCAGGCCGTTGCTACGGTCCGGATCCGGGTGCGGTCGGTCGGGCCGCCCGTGAACAGGGGGGACGATCCACATGAATGCCCATCGCCTCAGACCCGCCGTCATCGCTCTCGCGGCCGTCGCGCTGGCCGCGGTACTCACCGGGTGCCAGGGGGACGACACCGCCGCTGGAGCCGACGGCACGCCGAGCGTCGCCGCCACGGCGAGTCCGGCGTCCGGCACGTCCGGCACGTCCGGCGGCAAGGGCGGGGCCACGGGGGGCTCAGCGAGCTCGGGTGTCACCGTGACCGCGTCACCGGGTGCGGCCGGTGGCGGGACGCCCGCGGCGAAGCCCGCCTCCAAGGCTCCCGGTTCGGCCAAGACCACACCGCCGGCCGCCGGCTGCGCCACGAAGGCGCCGGACCCGGACCATGTCGACCCCGACGAGATCGCCGTCTACCGTGTCGAGGAACTCCCCGGCAGCACCGGGAAAGTGAACCTGGTCATCCAGCACGGGGCCTGGGGGTGCCCCGACAAGGACTCCGACGGCACGCCGTTCGTCGTCACCGGCGAGGACAGCCGCTGGGCCCTCGACCAGGCCGCATACGTCACCGCCACCAATCCCATCACCAGCAGCAGCAAGAACCAGCGCATCGGCGTGCAGGAGCTGATCGACTGGATCAAGGCGCACCCTGACTCCGGCCTGGTGTTCAAGTACGAGACCGGCGACGACGGCGCCATCCACAGCCTTGAGCAGGTCTACACGCCGTAGCGGGCCTTCAAGGCGCATGCACGGAGTGAGCAGGTGGCCGTAGGGCAGCAACGCCCGGACCTTTCCCGGGCCCGGGCGTCGTCACTAGCCGAATACAGCCGCATCACTCGTCACGGCAGGGCGTGTACGTGTGCCCCCACCGCGTTCGACCACGCGTTGCCCGACGACGCGTCCCAGTTGGTCGACCAGGTCATCGCGCCGCGCAGGTCGGGGTAGGTCTTGGACGGCTTGAAGGCGCCGCAGTTCGTGCCTGCCGTGAGGCAGTCCAGGGCGTTGTTCACGACCGTCGGGGAGACGTAACCGCTGCCCGCGCCGCTGGTCGAGGCCGGCAGGCCCAGGCCCACCTGGGACGGGGAGAGGCCGCTTTCCAGCTGGATGCAGGCCAGGGCGGTCAGGAAGTCCACGGAGCCCTGGCTGTAGACCTTGCCGTCACAGCCCAGCATGGAACCGCTGTTGTAGTACTGCATGTTGACGACCGTCAGGATGTCCTTGATGTTCAGGGCCGTCTGGAAGTACGCGTTCGACGTCGACTGCATGTCGATGGTCTGCGGGGCCATCGTGATGATCAAGGACGAGCCCGCCTTCGACGACAGCGCGCGCAGGGCCTGCGTCATGTACGTCGCGTTGAGGCCGTTCTCCAGGTCGATGTCCACGCCGTCGAAGCCGTACGTCTGCATCAACGAGTACACCGAGTTCGCGAAGTTCGTCGCCGACGTCGAGTCGTTGATCGACACCGTGCCGTTCTGGCCGCCGATCGAGACGATCACCTTCTTGCCGGCGGCCTGCTTGGCCTTGATGTCCGCCTTGAACTGGTCGACCGGGTAGCCGCCGAGGCCGGCCGAGTCCAGGTTGAAGGAGACCGCGCCCGGTGTCGTCGTCGCGTCCGCGAAGGCCACCGCGATGATGTCGTACGCCGACGGGACGTCGGAGATCTTCTGGACCTTCGCGCCGTTGTTGAAGTTCTGCCAGTAGCCCGTCACCGCGTGCTTCGGTACGGCGCCACCGCCGCCCCCGCCTCCGCCACCGGAGGTCGTCGTGGCCGTCACCGCCGCCGACTTCGCCGACTCGCCCGCCGCGTTGGTCGCGGTGACCTGGAAGCTGTACGACGTGGCGGCGGCCAGGCCCGTGACGGTCGCCGAGGTGCCCGTCACCGCCGTCACCTTCGTGCCGTTCCGGTAGACGTTGTAGCCCGTCGCGCCCGACACCGTGTTCCAGGACAGGGAGGCCGACGACGAGGTCGTACCGGTGACCGCGAGGCCGGTCGGGGCGGCCGGGACCGTGGGGGCCGGGTCGCCGCCACCGCCGCCGTCCGGGCCGTAGACCGAGATGTCGTCGGCGTAGTAGGCGGCCTGGCCGTACCAGCCGTGGGTGTAGAGCGTGACGGAAGTCGTGGACGCGCCCGTGGTGAAGCTCGTGGACAGCTGCTTCCAGGTCGTCGTGTCGGGGGTCCAGGTCGAGACGTCCGTCGTGCCCGTGCCCGTCACGCCCAGGTACGAGTAGCCGCCCTGCACCCATGCGCTCAGCGTGTACGTCGAGTTGGGCTTCACCGCCACCGTCTGGGTGCACTGGGCGTTGTCCTGCCCGGCCGGGGTGCCCTTCAGTGCCGACGAGCCGCCGTGCACCGGGGAGGAGACCGTCGTGCCGCTGTTCGCCGTACAGATCCAGTTGGCCAGGCCGGACTCGAAGCCCGCGTTCTTGACGTTGTTGACGTCCGCCGCGGAGGCGGGGCCGGCGGCGAGGCCCGCCACGGACAGGGCGAGGGCGGTGGCGGCGGACCAGGTGGCGATCCGTCCTCTGCGTCTGGGTATGCCTGCTGCACGGTCCACTGGGGCCTCCGGTGGGGGAGTTGACGGGGCGGGAGGAGGGGTAACAGGGAGAGGAGAGAGGAAGGGACGGTGGTCCTCGTGGCGTACAAGTTGGTCCAGACCAATACGGGTGTCAAGAGGTCCAGACCAAAATCACCTTCGGTTCGATGCTCAACCTGTCCTGTTTTGAAGTGACTTGCGCTCTGCGAGTTCCACACGAGCTACACAAACGCTGTTCTCCGGTCATTCAGCCGTGGATACAGTGCTCACGTAGTCACGCAGTGAAGTCGTCCTGGTGCGCTGGAGCGACTCCGGTGGGCCGGCGGGTGTGAAGAGCGGAGTGCGCGCGTGCCAACTGCCATTGCCGTGACCAGTGCCGACATGGCGCTGTCGGCGCAGGACGAACGGACCATGCCCGCCGTCGTGCTGGAGGGCCTCGACCGACGGCCGCTGGAACACGCGCTGACCGAACTCCACGGCCTCATCGAGCAGTACGGGTACGTGATCGTCGTGTGCTCCAGAGCCACCCCGGAGCCCGTCGTACGGCGGCTGCACACCCTGCGCTCACTGCTGGAGAGCGACCGGGTCGCCGTCTTCCGGCCCGAGCTGCCGCCCCTCGGCATCGCCGTCCTGGCCCGGCAGCTGCGGCAGCTCGCCTCCTGCGACCTGAGTCCGGGCGTGCTGGCCTCCGCCGGACGGCTGCTCACCCACTACATCCACGCCGGTGCGGTCCTCGGCTCGGTGGCCCGGCTGGACCGCGTACCCGTCAGCCTCAAGGCACACGCCAAGTCCTGGGTCCCCGGCAGCCAGTTCGCCGTGCTCGCCCATCCCGAGCCGCAGCTCGTGCGGATCGGACCCGACGCCGCCCCGCTCAAGGGCCCCGACTTCAGCACCTGGATGCTCGTCGCCAAGGGGCAGTTGCAGAGCGAATGGATCGGCGGGCTGGCCAAGGAGTGGGGCGTGCACGGGCTGCGTGAGGCCCCGCTGCCCGCCGAGTCCTCGGTGTGGTGGGGGACAGGGCGGGCCGTCGAGTTCTGCAGCTACCTCGCCGACCTGTCGGTGCTCTACCAGCTCGTCACCTCCGTACGGCAGAGCAGTTGCCACTGGTGCGGCATCGACGTCATCGGCGACCGCTGCGTCTTCTGCTCGGCCAACCCGCCCGTCCACGAACCGCCCGCGCCCCGCGCCGTGGAGCAGGGCCGCCGGGGCCAACGGGCCCTGGAACAAGGCAACCGCCGAGGACAACGCGCCCTGGAACAGCGCACGCCCGCCTGACCGGCCCGGGTCCCGGGCCCGGCCCCGCAAGCACCCGCACACATCCCGCTCGACCGATTCCCCCAATGAGGTTGCACGGTTCATGAACTCCCGTCAGCGCCGCGGCGTGATACTCCTGACCCTGTCGGTCCTGTGCGCTCTCGGCGCGTTCGCCGGCGTGCTCTCCGTCATCGACAACGTGCAGTCCAAGGTCGGCCACGAGGTCACCGCCTACCGGGTCAGGTCCGACGTGCAGCCGTACACCGCCCTGGACACCGGCCAGTTCGAGAAGATCAAGATGCCCAAGCGGTGGCTGTCCGACAACGCCGTGACCGACCTCCGCGAGATCCAGGGCAAGATCGCGGTGACCACGCTGCGCCAGGGCTCCCTCCTCCAGACCGACATGATCGTCGACCAGCCCGCCCTCCAGGCGGGGCAGCAGGAGGTCGCCATCATGATCGACGCCGCCACCGGTGTCGCCGGCAAGATCACCCCCGGCTCGCGGGTCAACGTCTATGCCACCTTCGAGGGGAAGAAGGAGGGCGACCCCGACCAGTCGAAGATCATCGTGACCAACGCGCGCGTCCTCGACGTCGGCCGGATCACCGCCCTCGACCCCGACAGCAGCAAGGACCAGCAGCAGCCCACCGAGGCCGTCCCCATCACCTTCGCGCTGTCCACCCTCGACGCCCAGCGCATCACCTACGCCGAGTCCTTCGCCCAGCGGGTCCGGCTCGCCCTGGTGGCCCCCGGCAGCGAGACCAGCGTCCCCGACAAGGACCGCACGTACGAACTCGCGACGGACAAGTGAGAGGCGGCCGAGCATGCCCACCAGGATCCTCCCGGCCGGCGCGGACCCGGACGCCGTCCGCTCCCTCGTCACCCTGCTCAGCCAGCTCCCCGACGCCGAACCGCAGCCGCCCGTCGGCGACTCCACCCAGCTGGTCGACGCCCTCGCCCGCCTCGCGACGGAGTCCGTGGACGAACTGCCCGAGGTGGTCGTCGTCCACGAGCGCATCGGGCCCGTCCCCGCGCTGGAGCTGATCCGCGAGGTCGCCCTGCGCTTCCCGGCCGTCGGCGTCATCCTCGTCACCACCGACGCGAGCCCCGCCCTGTTCGCCGCCGCCATGGACTCCGGCGCCCGCGGCCTCGTCGCGCTCCCGCTGTCGTACGACGAACTCGCCAGCCGCGTGCAGGCCGTCGCCCAGTGGTCCAGTGGCGTACGGCGCCATCTCGGCCACGGAGGCGACGTGTTCGGCGGCACCGGCGGTACGGTCGTCACGGTCAGCGGAGCCAAGGGCGGGGTCGGCGCGACCCTGGTGGCGATCCAGCTCGCGCTCGCCGCCCAGGCCTCCGGCCGGTCCACCGCCCTGGTCGACCTCGACCTCCAGACCGGCGACATCGCCTCCTACCTGGACGTCCAGTTCCGCCGCTCGGTCGTCGACCTCGCCGCCATCACCGACATCTCCCCGCGCGTCCTCGCCGACGCCGTCTTCCGTCACGACACCGGCCTCGCCCTGCTCCTCGCCCCCGCCGAGGGCGAACGCGGTGAGGAGGTCAGCGACCGCGCCGCCCGGCAGATCGTCAGCGCCCTGCGCTCCCGGTACGAGGTGGTTGTGGTGGACTGCGGCGCTCAGCTCGGGGGCGCCGGCGCGGCAGCCGTGGAGATGGCCGAAACCGCCCTGCTGGTGGCCACCCCCGACGTCATCGCCGTACGCGCCGCCAAGCGGACCGTGCGCATGTGGGACCGGCTGCAGATCCGCAAGGCCGAGGAGACGACCGTCGTCGTCAACCGCCACAGCCGGGGTACGGAGATCCAGCCGGCGCTCGTGCAGCGCATCACGGGTACGGCGATGGCGCGTACGGCGGTGCCTGCGGCCTTCAAGGAACTCCAGGGCGTGGTCGACGCCGGGCGCCTGCACGAACTCGACGGCAAGAGCACGGTGAAGCAGGCGCTGTGGGCCCTTGCGGGGGAGCTGGGGCTGGCCAAGGCCGTCGAGGGGGCTTCCCATCGCGGGGGTGGGGCGCGTGGATCGGTCGGTTTTCGGCGCCGGAAGGAGTGAGGGGCCGATGAGACGCCTGGGACGGGACGACCGGGGGCAGGTCAGCATCGAGTTCCTCGGGATGACTCCGCTGATCGTGCTGACGTTGGTGCTGATGTGGCAGGCCGTGCTGGTGGGGTACACCTTCACGCTCGCGGGGAACGCTGCGGACGAGGGGGTGCGGGCGGGGACGGCGGCGGCTCAGGGGGAGCGGTACGGAGTGTGCAAGAAGGCGGCTCTGAAGCATCTGTCCGGGGCGTGGCGATCGGGTGTCAAGTTCAGACAGTGCGGCGGGACCGGCTACGTGAAGGCGGACGTAGGCATAAAGGTCCCCGTGCTCTTTCCCGGGTTGATCAACTTTCCCGTCACCGTGTGGGGCCATGCCGGAGCGGTCGAGGAGGTGAAGGACTGAGATGTCGTACGGACGGATACCGCGGCGACGGCGTGACGGCGGCCAAGTCGCCATCGAATACCTCGGGTTCGTCCCGGTCTTGCTGATCGTCGGGCTGGCCGGCATCCAGATCGGGGCGGTCGCGTACGCGGCCGAGCAGGCCAGTACTGCGGCTCGGGCAGGGGCGCGGGCGGCGTCGTTGGGGCACGAACCGCAACCGGCGTGTGCGCAGGCGGTCAGCAGTGCGCTGCACGTGGAGTGCGGCCCTCCCAAGCGGGGCGAAGGCTCGGTCACCGTCACCGCTCGCGTCCAGATCCCGAAGATCGTCTTCTGGGACTTCGGCAAGGCCACCAAGCACGCCACCATGCCCCTCGACCACTGACCGGGAAGAAGCGAACCCATGAGCCTGCGGGCACGGATCAACACTCCGGAGGAGAACGGCAGTCGGGGCGAAGACGGCCACCTGGTCTCCGCCTACCGGGCCAAGCTGCTGGAGGAGATCGACCTCGCGGAGATGAGCGCGCTGGCCGCCGCCGAGCGACGGGCGCGGCTGGAGCGGGTGCTCGGGCACATCATCAGCCGTGAGGGCCCGGTGCTGTCGACCGTGGAGCGCTCGCAGCTGATCCGCCGGGTGGTGGACGAGGCACTCGGCCTCGGCATCCTGGAGCCGCTGCTCGAAGACGCGTCGATCACCGAGATCATGGTGAACGGACCGGACGCGATCTTCGTCGAACGCGGAGGCCGGGTCGAGCAGTTGCCCCTGCGCTTCGTCTCTGCGGACCAGCTGATGCAGACCATCGAGCGCATCGTGTCGACGGTCAACCGGCGGGTGGACGAGTCGAATCCGATGGTGGACGCTCGGCTGCCGTCCGGTGAGCGCGTCAACGTGATCATCCCGCCGCTGTCGCTGACCGGCCCCACGCTCACGATCCGCCGCTTCCCGCGCTCCTTCACGCTCCAGGAGCTGATCGGCTTCGGCTCGCTCGACGAGCACATGGTGTTCCTGCTGGCGGGCCTGGTGCAGGCGAAGTTCAACATCATCGTCTCCGGCGCCACCGGCACCGGGAAGACGACCCTGCTCAACGCGCTCTCCGGCCTCATCCCGTCGCACGAACGCATCATCACCATCGAGGACTCGGCCGAACTCCAGCTCCAGCAGACGCACGTCGTCCGGCTGGAGTCACGGCCGCCGAACGTCGAGGGCAAGGGCGAGGTCACCATCCGCGACCTGGTGCGCAACTCGCTGCGCATGCGGCCCGACCGGATCGTCGTCGGCGAGGTGCGCGGTGGCGAGTCCCTCGACATGCTCCAGGCGATGTCCACGGGCCACGACGGTTCCCTCGCCACCGTGCACGCCAACAGCGCCGAGGACGCCCTCACCCGCCTCCAGACCCTCGCGTCCATGTCCGACGTGGAGGTCCCCTTCGTGGCCCTGCACGACCAGATCAACAGCGCCGTCGACGTCATCGTCCAGCTCACCCGGTTCGCCGACGGCGCTCGCCGCATCACCGAGATCGCGCTGCTCGACAGCCACGGCGGGGAGCCGTACCGGCTGGCGACCGTGGCGCGCTTCCACGCCCAGCCCATGACCCCGGACGGCCGGGTGTACGGCAGCTTCGAGTACCACCCGCTGCCCCGCCGTACCGCCGACCGCCTCTACATGGCGAGCCAGCCCATCCCGCAGGCCTTCGGAGTCGCCCGCTCCGCGGAGCAGCTCGCCACCCGAGAAGCCAGGTAGGACCCAGGACCATGGAACTCCACACCCTCATCCAGCTGACCAGCGGCGTCGCCCTGCTGACCTGCGTCCTGGCCGTCGCCGGCGTGCACAGCTACGCCGCGGGCCGGGCCCAGCGGGCGGAGCTGATCGACCGCCTCTCGCACACCGGGGCGGCAGCGGTCACCGGCCGCCGGCGCCGCTTCCGCAACCTGGACCGGCGGCTGCGCCGTACGGCACTGGGCCGGAAGCTGGAGCTGCGGCTCGCGGCGACCGGCCTGGACGTCACCCCGGGCGAGTTCTTCGCCTACATGCTCGCCACGGTCGCCGCCCTGTGGCTGATCGGCGAGGCCAGCCTGGCGCCCTTCTTCGGCCCCCTGGCAGGGCTCCTGGGCGTCTGGGCGGCGCTTCAGTTCCTCAACTGGCAGCGCCAGAAGCGCATCGAGCGGTTCATCAACCAACTGCCCGAAATGGCCCGCATCCTGGCCAACGCCACCCAGGCCGGCCTCGCCCTGCGCACCGCGATCGGCATGGCCGCGGAGGAGCTGGAGGCCCCGGCAGGCCAGGAACTGGCCAAGGTCTCCGACCAGTTGGCGATCGGCCACTCGATGGAGGACGCGCTCGGCGAACTCGCCGACCGGCTGCCGTCCCGGGAACTGGTCGTGCTGGTCACCACCCTGGTGCTGTCCAACCGCGCGGGCGGTCAGGTGGTCTCGGCGCTGCGGAACCTGACCGAGACGCTGGAGGAGCGCAAGGAGACCCGGCGCGAGATCCGCACCCAGCTCTCCCAGGTGACGATGACCTCGTACGCCGTCCCCGTCCTCGGCGTCGGCGCCCTGTTCCTGATGAACGCCGTGAAGGACGGCGCCCTGGACCGCATGACCGGCTCACCGATCGGCCAGGCCTGCGTGATCATCGCGTTCGGCTTGTACGCCGTCGGCTTCGTCCTCATCCGGCGCCTGAGCCGGATCGACGTCTGAGGGGGGCGGCTGCCTGATGGGAACCGGACTCGTGGGACTCCTCCTGGCCCTGGCGATGGGCGCGAGCGTCCTGGGCATCTTCACCGGCATCCGCATGTACCGCGCGGACGCCAAGCTCCCCGCCGACCTCGCCGTCGCCCTGGAGGTCGGCGCCACCCGCACGGGCGCGGTGGGCTCGGTCGTCGACCGCCTGGGCATGCGCTACGCACCCGCGGTGCTCCGCCTGATGGGCCCCCGCCTGGTCGCCAAGTACCGCCGCAAGATCGACCTCGCGGGCAACCCCGGCGGCCTCACCATCGACCGCTACGCGGCCCGCCGCGCGGTCTACGGCGCGCTGGGCGCCATGGGCTTCCTGGTCTTCCTGCTCCGGGGCCAGTGGTTCGTCGCCCTGCTGCTCCTGCTCTTCGGCGCCTTCTGGACCGAGGTGGGCATCTGGTCGGCGATACGCATCCGCAAGGACGTGATCGAGCGGACCCTGCCCGACTTCCTGGACGTGCTCGCGGTGGTGGTGAGCGCCGGGCTCGGGTTCCGGCAGGCCATGGACCGGGTGGCCTCGCGCTACGAGGGTCCGTGGGCCGACGAACTCCGCATCACCCTGCGCCAGATGGACCTCGGCATGAGCCGCCGTCAGGCCTTCGCGGAGCTGCGGCGCAGGAACGACTCCGAGCAGGTGGCCATGTTCGTCACGGCCCTGCAGCAGGGGGAGGAACTGGGCGCGCCGATCGTGGACACCCTGGTCGCCCTGGCCAAGGACATGCGCCGCACCGACGCCCAGAACGCCCGCCGCAAGGCCGCCCGCGCGGTCCCCAAGGCCACGCTGATGATCACCACGTTCATGGTCCCGGCGACGATGCTCCTGCTGGGCGCGGGGCTGATCCTGGGCTCGGGCGTGGACTTCGGCTCGCTCACGGGGAAGTGAGGGGCGGGGTGGCGGTGGCAGTGGAGGAAGGGCGATTCCGTCCGCCGGGGTCGGGGCAACGGTCCCTTCCGGCGGAGTCGGGGCAACGGTCCCGTCCGGTGGAGGAGACACGGTCCCAGCCGTCGGAGGAGACCCGGTTCCGGCCGTCGGAGAAGATCCAGATCCGTGCCCTGCAAGCCATGTGCCGGCAGGTCTTCGGGTTCCGGCTGGCCATGATCGCCGTGGCCGCCCCCGCTGCCCTCCTCAACGCCGCCCCCGGCCTCGGCGCCCGCCTGGTCGGCGCGGCCGTCGTCGTCACCTTCATGGTGTCGTACGTCCTCTTCCGCGACTGGGAACGCTTCGGCCCCCTCCTCCTGCGCCACCCCAGCCTCCTGGCCGCCGACACCCTCTTCGGCTCCCTGCTGCTGATCTCGGCGGGCCCGGACACCACCCTCGCCTACGTCAGCGTCTGCACCCCTCTGCTCGCCGGCCTCGTCTACAGCTGGCGCGGCGCGGCCTGCTTCGCCTCGCTCCAGTCCCTGATCCTGCTGCTCGTCCACGCCACGCTGAAGGCCGACCGCCAGGCGGGCGTGGCCGAGTCCCTGCTCCTGCCCGGCCTGTGCGTCATCTCCGGCGCCATGGGCTCCACCCTGCGCAACCTGATGCTCCGCTTCGGCTCCGCCACCGAGGCCCTGACGGCGGTGCAGGCCCGCCTGGCGGCGACGGAGGCGGTGAGCGCGGAACGGGCCCGACTGGCCCGCGAGATGCACGACTCGGTGGCCAAGACCCTGTACGGCGTGGCCCTCGCCGCGGACGGCCTGGCGGCGACCGCCTCCGCGACCGTCCCCGACCCGGACCGCATCCGCGAACAGGCGGAACTGGTCTCCCGCTCGGCCCGCCGGGCGGCGGCGGAGTCACGGGAACTGCTGACGGAGCTGCGGCGGGACGCGCCTACGGCCGGGGGCCGGCCGATGGAGGTGTGGGGGGAACTGAGCTCCCAGTTCAGGGATTTCACGGCCCGAACCGGCCTTCCGGTGACGTACGACGGCCTGGAGCGCGAGGGTCTCCCGCCCGTGCCCGCCCCCTTGGCCCGTCACCTCCTCTCCATCACCGCAGAGGCGCTGGAGAACGCGCACCGGCACGCGGCGGCCACCCGGGTCGACGTACGCGCGGGAGTGCACGACGGTCTGCTCCGCCTCACCGTCCACGACGACGGCCGCGGCCTGCCACCGGACACCAACCTCGAACAGCTGCGCACCTCCGGCCATTTCGGCCTGCTGGGGATGGTGGAACGGGCCGCGCAGGCGGGCGCCCGTATCCGGATCGGGCGGGGCGGCCACGAACGAGGCACGGAGGTCCGGGTGGAACTCCCCCTGACGGCACTCCAGGACACGTAGAGAAACGCGAGAGGAGGCACGACATGGAGCACACTCACCCGGGCCGGGACTTCCCGCCACCGACCACGCCGGCACCACTCCGGCTCCTGGTGGCCGACGACAACCCCGTGGTCCGGGCGGGCCTCACGGCCCTCCTTTCGGGCCGCGAGGACACCACGGTGGTGGCGGAGGCGGCGGACGGCCACGAGGCGTACGAGGCGGCGCTCAGGCACCGGCCGGACGTCATCCTGCTCGACGTCCGCATGCCGGGCGTCGACGGAATCTCGGCGTTGCCGCACCTGGTGCGCCTTGCCCCCGTCATGATGCTCACCTACAGCCACGAGACGGACACCGTCCGGGAGGCTTTGCGCCTGGGCGCCGGGGGATATCTGGTCCACGGGGAGTTCACGACGGAGCAGCTGGTGAGGGCGGTGTGGGACGTGCGGGAGGGGCGGCCCCATGTGACGCCGGGGGCGGCGAGGGCGTTGCTGGTCGAGCTTCGGTCGAGTGCGAATGCACACGAGACCGTGGAACGACCGCTTCCTGTAGGGGTATTAATGTCCCCAGACCTTTCACAAAAGCAATCCAATGTGGGACAGTCATGGCGGTCGGCGTTCCAACTGAGCACGAGGGAGGCGGAGATCATGGACCTCATCGCGTCCGGCATGAGCAACCAGCAGATCGCCGCCGCGTGCTTCATCAGCGAGAAGACCGTCAAGAACCACATCAACCGCATCTTCGCCAAGCTCCACAGCACCACCAGATCCCAGGCGACGGCCAAATGGCTGGGGGTGGCCTGAGATGAACTGGGTCCGCAATTGGGTCCTCGGGCCCTCTGCCGGGTGGGGTGTCGCGCAGTACGGTTCCGGGATCGCAGGCCGAGCTGGAGGGGAAGACCGTGAGCAACTGGTTCCACACCACCGTGGCGTACTTGCAGGCCCGCGCCGCCCGCGACGACCGGGGACAGACCGCGGTGGAGTACCTCGGCATCATCGCCGTGGTCGTGGCTATTGTGCTGGCGATCACGGGTACGAGCATCGGTCAGACGATCTTCGACGCGATCACGCAGAAGATCTCAGAGGTAACCGGCGGCTGAACCAGCCGCACCGGCTTCGCGACGCAGGGCAGGCCTTCCCCATCTACATCACGGTGGTGGCGGGCCTGCTCTTCCTTGCGTTGGCCTACCTGGCCGTCGGCCAGGCCGCGGTCAGTCGGAGCGGTGCCCAGACTGCGGCGGATGCGACGGCGCTTGCGGCAGCCCAGAAGACACGGGACCAACTTGCGGCCCTGTGGGTGGACGACGTACTCGACCCGACCAAGTGGCGGGCCATCTTCGACGGCGAGGGGGGCAGCAACTGGTGCCTGAGTCGGAGTGTCACTCAGTTCGCCGCGCAGAACGGCGCGAAGGCGACGTATTGCCACCCCGATTCGCCGCTGAGCTACGTGGTTCATGTCGTGACGATCAAGAACGTCGGAGAATCCGTGGTCCCCCGCTCCGAGCGGTACCACGGGAAGGCTTCCGCCCGTGCTGTGATCCAACCGCTCTGCAAGCCGCCCGGTGAGGACGCGGGCGGCGACACACCGCCGAAGCTCACCTGCAAGGACCACCGGAACTGGGTTCTGAAACCGGGTCGCCTCACCCATCTCCCCCGTCCCGAAGATCTCTTCGATGTCCACCTGGCCAAGTGACGGCGAGTCACGAACAAAGAAGGAAGCAGTGTCATGAGCATTCGGTTCACCGCGAGGGCCAGCAGGGGGATGGTCGCATTGACGGTCGTTGCCGGGCTGGCGCTCGGTGCGGCCGGCTGCGGCGGGAGTGGCGGCGACAGGAAGCCCGGCAGGTCGGCGTCCGCTTCCCGGGCCAGTGGATCCAACCCCAGCACTCAGGAAGGGCAGTCGGATACCCCACTGGCCGAACTGAAGGGCTCGGACGGCCTGCTGCTCCAGATCGCCTCCGCGCAGCGCGATTCGGGCGGCTTCGTCACGGTGAATGGCACCTTGAAGAACGACGGTGCCCAGGCCATCGCCCTGCCGTCCGCCATGAGCGGCAATGAGACCGAGATCATCAGGAACGGCAGATCCCTGGGCGGTGCCACCCTGGTCGACCCCAAGGGCAAGAAGCGGTACTACGTCCTGCGCGACACGGATGGCCGCCCTTTGACCACCACCGGGTTCTCCACCCTCCGAGCCGGTGACACCCTCGCGGTCTTCATGCAGTTCCCGGCCCCCCCGGCGAACATCACCCAGGTGGAGTTCCAACTGCCGACCTTCTCCGCCGCCACCATCCAGATCTCCGGGTGAAGCCCCCGTGACCACACCACGCCTCCCCCTGACCCTGACCGCCGCCGTGCTTCTGGTGGCCGCGAACCTCTGTTCTGCCGCCCTCGCCCACGCCGACTCCGGCCCGAGCGAACCCCCCGGCACCGAACCCTCCGCCACCGCCCCCGTGAAGGTCGACGCAACCGACCCGGATCTCAAGCTCCCCGAGGGAGCCACCCTCGCCGAGTCCAAGGTGCTGGACATCAAGTCGGTCGTCGAAGACCAGAGTGGAGACGAGCGGCGGGAGGACACCAACGCCGATGTGACCTTCGCGCTCCAGGCCGAGGTGCTGTTCGGGAAGGACAGCGCGAAGCTCGGCGCGGAGGCGAAGGCCCGGATCGCCGCCATCGCCGAGGAGATCAAGAAGCAGGGCGCGAGTCAGGTCCGCGTCTTCGGCTTCACCGACGACCTCGGCTCCGCCGCCCACGGCGACATCCTGTCCAAGCAGCGCGCCAACGCCGTACAGGCCGTGCTGGACCAGGACCTGAACGACCCGGACGTCACCTTCGAGGTCCGCGGCTACGGCGAGCAGTACCCGATCGCCGACAACTCCACCGAGGAGGGCCGGAAGAAGAACCGTCGGGTCGAGGTCTCCTTCCCCCGCTCGGAGAGCTGACCAGTACCCGGGCCAGGGACCCATTCTGCTCGACGTATACGTCACGTATACTCGTGGCATGTCTGACGTCATGATTCGCGTGCCCGCCGAAGTCCGTGACCAGCTCGCCGCCGTAGCAGAGGCACGAGGGACCAGTCTCCGTGCCCTCATGCAGGAGATAGCTGCTCAGACTCTGACTCCCGAGCAGATCAAGGCGCGCGCCGATCACACCCGAGCCCTGCTCGCCGAGCGGTTCGGGCATTACGTGACGGATGAGGAATCCGCCGAGATGCGGCGCAAAATGCGGGAGGCCACCGCCGCTCACCGGGCTGCTCTCGCGGAGGTGGAGTCGTCCCGTTGAACCAGATCGAGCACTACGTCCTCGACAGCCCCACACTGCTGGCGATGGGTGGCAACAAGCAGGTCTCCGGCCTCATCCATGCCGCGGCGTCCAGCGATGACGTGCGCCTGTGGGCACCCGTCCTGTGCCTCTTGGAGGCCGAGCGAGAGCGCGCCGGGATCGTCGCCCACACGGGTGTGCTGCTGGGCGTACTCCGTGTCATCGATGACGACTACGCGATGGCCGTGACCGTCGCCGAACTGGTCCGTGACGGTGTAGTCCCTGGTATCGCGGCAGCCGTGCACGTGGCGCGACCGAATCCGATGCTTCCTGACGGGGCGCTGGTGGCCACCGTCGCGCCGGAACTCTACGACGGTCTCGGAGCCGGGGTCATGGACCTGAACCGCTGACAATCCCGACTCCGGCAGGGGGGAAGGCCGACGGCCCTACAGCAGGTGGTCCGCCTTCCCGGCCTTGATCTCCAGAATGAGGGCGCGGAGGGCGTCACGGCTGTCGACGAGGTGGTGCTCCTCCTGTCCGGCGACGGCGATGTAGGCGTTCCCGGCGGAGTCGGTGCCTATGCGGAAGCAGTTGTTGCCTTCGCCGCAGTACGGGTCTTCCCAGTCGATGTCGGTCACGATGGCTCCCTCAGAGTTCGCGGGCGGTGCTGTGGATGAGGTCGCGTGACGCCGCCCTCGGCATATGTCGCTGCGCTACCGGGACGCCGTCCTGCGCGTGATCCTCTACGACGGCCACCCCCGCCACACCCACACACGCCTGGCCACCGCCTGTGACAGCCGCCGACGCGATGCGCTCGGTGTGCTCGCCGGGGTCGTCCGGGCGTGTCAGGGCGACTGGGGCTTCGTCAGCGACTACTCCGGTTCGACAGCGACCCGTACCCCCACCTCCACTCCCCACCCCGCCATAGCCCCGGCGGCTGCTTCCAGCACATGCCGGGAGCGCAACCGTGGCAGGCCCATGCGGCCCGGCCTCATCGTGCGTACGGCGATGACGGTGAGGGTGCGGTCGAGATAGGCGACATCGATGGGGATGCGCATGCGGAACGTGTGCACTCCGCTGGCAGGGGACAGCAGCATGGCCCCGTCGACCGAGTCGCGGCCCAACAGCCCCTTTGCGCGGGTGCGGTAGGAGGTCGAGATCTCCAGCGGAACGGTGACCGGAGTCCCCTCACCGCCGCTCCCGCGAACAACCAGTCGACCCCGCCCATCCCGCCAACGTGCCATCCCAAGGCCACCTCCGCTGTGACCGTACCCACGGGGCTGCGGGAAACGCCCGTTGGTGGGTGTTGCTCTTGGGTCACCCGCTTCCTGGTCAGTGTCGTGCCTCCGCGAGTAGCGATTGGCGGATTGGTTCCACCCGACCGGCGGCCCCTTCCCTCTCAACTGCGGCTTTTGCAGGGCCCCGTGGAACAGAACTGCCAATCGCGGCTCAGGCGTGGGTTAGCTCCACGAGGCATTGTCAGTGGTGCCTGCCACACTGCCTGGCATGACCGACGTGAGCCTGCGGGCTGTGATCGACGACGACCTCGAACTGTTCCTCGCCTACGAGCACGACCCGGAAGCCGTCCGGCGGTCGAGATTCACGCCCCGGCCGCGGGAGGCGTTTCTCCGGCACTGGCGTGAGCGGGTGCTCCCGGACCCCGACTGTCTCGTGCGGACGGTCGTCGTGGACGGGGAGGCCGCCGGGAGCGTCGTGTCCTGGACGGAGGGCGAGCGGCGGTTCATCGGGTACTGGCTCGGCCGGCCGTACTGGGGTGGCGGCATCGGCACCCGGGCCCTCGCACTCTTTCTCGACGAAGACCGCACCCGGCCGCTGTACGCCGACCCCTTCTCCGGCAACACCGCCTCGGTCCGCCTCCTGGAGAGGCACGGCTTCGAGCGCGCGGGCACGGTCCGGCACGGGGAGGACGAGCACGTTCTGCTCGTCCTCGGGGCGCCGGGCGAGCCCAGCAGCTGACACGCCGCGTGCGATCTGGTCAGTCCGTCCCCGTGGCCCGGGGGCGGTCCCCGGTCGCCCCGTCGATCAGCTCGCGCAGGATGTCCATGTGCCCTGCGTGCCGGGCGGTCTCCGTGGTCATGTGGACGAGGGTCCGGCGCAGGGAGACCGCGACGTCCAGCCAGGCGGGGCGGCCCTGCGCGTCCAGGGGCAGCCCGGTGATCATGCGGTCGGCGGCGGCGCGGGCACGGGCGTAGAAGGCGACGATCTGCTCCGTCGTCTCGTCGGGGGCCGCCTGCATGTCCTCGCCCTTGTACGGGTCGAACCACAGGGGTTCCGGCTCGCCCCCGAACGTCTCCACGAACCAGCCGTACTCGACCGAGGCCAGATGCTTGACCAGGCCGAGCAGGCTCGTCCCGGAGGGAGTCATCGGGCGGCGCAGCTGCTCGTCGTCCAGCCCTTCCAACTTCCAGAGCACGGCGTCCCGGTGCCGGTTCAGGCTCGCGTGCAGGATGTCCTTCTCTTCGGGGTTCATCTCGGAGTTCGTCATGCGCGCGGAAATTAGCAGGCCCCACTGACAACCCCCCGCGACCATGGGGTTCATGGTGCCCACCGAGGGGTGGGACTTCTCGTGGTTCGAGGGGCGGGCCACCGAGGCGCGGCGGTCGTGGCGGGAAGAACGGGCATTTCGGGATCCCGTTCAACTCATGTTCTCCCATGGTTTCCGCATCGTTATCGCGCAGAGTTCACATCCGTCCCACGCGTCACATAGGTTCACGCCAAGGTAATTCGCGTCAGCAAAGCTGCGCGGGCGGCATCGCGCAGCGGAGGGGGCTGCGCGGTGCCGTGATGCCGGATGATCTCCGCGTGATCGCCCAGCGGAACCGTCAAGTCAACGTTCGCTCGCGAGTCGCCCGTCCGGGGGGCGGTCGGACAACTCGCCGAGACGTCATCAAGACGGCTCAAAACCTCTGATTCGTTCCTTATCTGGTCGGATTGCCTGGGAATCCGCTGTGAATTTGCCGTGAGACACCCCTGAATCGAGTGTTCCGCGCACACCGGGGCGTCGCCGGGTGTGCGCGGAGAGTAGTTGTGGCACGCCGATGCACCCATCAGCCCTTACGAAGGGTTATGGTGGAAACCCCCCCTCGGGCCGGTCCGTCTCCCCCCCACGGACCGGCCCGTTTTTCTTGGGAACCACACAGCGAGGGACCGGCGTCCCCACTCAGGGGGCCCGAACCCCGAGCCCGGGCCAAGCCGAGGGGCAGGGGTACGCTTCAACACCTGCACAACCCCGGAGGTCCCGTGAACCTGCGTGACAACCTGCGCGGCCTGCTCGTCAGGCTCTACGCGCGCCGGGTGGAAGGCCACCTCGACCACGCTCAGGTGCCCAAGCACATCGGCGTCATCATGGACGGCAACCGCCGCTGGGCGAAGGCCGCCGGCTCCAGCACCGTCCGCGGGCACCAGGCCGGTGCCGACAAGATCGAGGAGTTCCTCGGCTGGTGCACCGAGGCCGGCGTCGAGGTCGTCACCCTGTGGCTGCTGTCTACGGACAACTTCGATCGGCCGGAGGCGGAGCTGCGCCCCCTGCTCGGCATCATCGAGGACACCGTGCGCACCCTCGCCGCCGACGGCCGCTGGCGCGTGCACCACGTCGGCGCGCTCGACCTGCTGCCGGGCGGGCTGCAGCGCACCCTGAAGGAAGCCGAGGCAGTCACCTCGCATCGCGACGGGATACTCGTCAACGCGGCCATCGGCTACGGCGGACGCCAGGAGATCGCCGACGCCGTGCGCTCCATGCTCCTCGACGCCCAGGACCGGGGCGTGTCGATGGAGGACCTCGCCGAGTCCGTCGACATCGACATGATCGGCCGTCACCTCTACACCAGCGACCAGCCCGACCCGGACCTGGTGATCCGCACCAGCGGCGAGCAGCGGCTGTCCGGATTCATGCTCTGGCAGACGGCACACTCCGAGTACTACTTCTGCGAGGTCTTCTGGCCCGCCTTCCGCAAGGTCGACTTCCTGCGCGCCCTGCGCGACTACGCCGCACGTCATCGCCGCTACGGCGGCTGAGGCCGAAGAGTCCGCCCCGCCGGAGCCGAACCGCACGCCCCGCTCGCCGTCTTGGCGGCGGGGCGTTCCCTATACCCCGGTTGGTGCGGAAGTAACAAGGAGTTCACCAGCACGCTCTCAGCCGCATTTGCATGGCAGCGCTTGTTCGAGGGCATAAGCCAAGCAGGTCGACACCCGAACCCCGGGCGTCGTATCTCAGCGGGCGGCTCGGGGCCGTCCGCCCGGGAGGCCCTTTTGCAACAGCCCGACCGTGCGGCCACTGCACGGAAGCAGCCGCGGAGGGCCGGTACCCGGCCCTCCGTACGCGGGGGCCAGGTATCGGCATGCATGCTCCCCTCCTCCCGGCCCAGCTTCCACTTCGTCGCTCCCCGACCTCATCCGAGGGGGTACGTCCTTCCGTGGTGACCAGCACAAAGCGCCACAAGCCAGACCGGCGCACGTATGTTCTCGACACCAGCGTCCTGCTGGCCGACCCGAACGCCCTGACCCGCTTCGACGAGCACGAGGTCGTGCTCCCCGTCGTCGTGGTCACGGAGCTGGAGGCCAAGCGGCACCATCCCGAACTCGGTTACTTCGCCCGCCAGGCGCTGCGCCTGCTCGACGACTACCGGGTGAAGAACGGCCGTCTCGACGCCCCGATCCCGATCGGGGAACTCGGCGGGACGATCCGTGTCGAGCTGAACCACTCGGACCCCAGCGTGCTGCCGACCGGCTACCGCCTGGGGGACAACGACTCCCGCATCCTCGCGGTCGCCCGCAACCTGCAGGCCGAGGGGTACGACGTCACCGTCGTCTCGAAGGATCTGCCGCTCAGGATCAAGGCGTCGTCCGTGGGTCTCCTCGCCGAGGAGTACCGGGCCGAACTCGCCATCACGGAGAACTCCGGCTGGACCGGAATGTCCGAACTGACCCTGTCCGGCGAGCAGGTGGACATCCTCTTCGAGGAAGGACACGTGTACGTCCCGGAGGCCTCCGACCTCCCCGTGCACACTGGCCTGACCATCCAGTCCGAGCGCGGCAAGGCGCTCGGCCGGATCAGTGCCGAGGGCAACGTCCGCTTGGTGCGCGGCGACCGGGAGGCGTTCGGCATCAAGGGCCGCAGCGCCGAGCAGCGCATCGCGCTCGACCTGCTGCTCGACCCGGACGTCGGGATCGTCTCGATGGGCGGCCGGGCCGGCACCGGCAAGTCGGCGCTCGCGCTGTGCGCGGGCCTGGAGGCCGTCCTGGAGCGCCGTCAGCACCAGAAGGTGATGGTCTTCCGGCCGCTGTACGCGGTCGGCGGGCAGGAACTGGGGTATCTGCCGGGCACCGAGGCCGAGAAGATGAGCCCATGGGCGCAGGCGGTCTTCGACACGCTGTCCTCGGTCACCAGCCGCGAGGTCATCGAGGAGGTCACCGCGCGCGGGATGCTGGAGGTGCTGCCGCTCACCCACATCCGCGGCCGGTCCCTGCATGACGCGTTCGTGATCGTGGACGAGGCGCAGTCGCTCGAACGGAACGTCCTGCTGACCGTTCTGTCCCGAATCGGCGCCAATTCACGGGTGGTTCTTACGCACGATGTGGCGCAAAGGGACAATCTGCGCGTAGGCCGTTACGACGGTGTGGTCGCCGTCGTAGAGAAGCTGAAGGGGCATCCGCTCTTCGCGCACGTCACGCTGACGCGGTCCGAGAGGTCCCAGATTGCAGCACTTGTGACCGAAATGCTGGAGGACGGGCACATCTGACGTTCGTCTGACACGCGTTGGCGCCGTCCGGCAAAGGCCAAGAGCCTAGCCGGGCGGCGCCCTCGCGCGTGGAACTTTCCGGAAACCCCCAGGGCCAAACGAGATGTGAGCTTTCACACGCAACGCAGAATTGCCACGCGGCGTCTGGTGCGGCAGAGTCTCACTCCTGTCAGGCCCC
Source organism: Streptomyces sp. NPDC002671 (assembly GCF_053592475.1). Classification (NCBI taxonomy): domain Bacteria; kingdom Bacillati; phylum Actinomycetota; class Actinomycetes; order Kitasatosporales; family Streptomycetaceae; genus Streptomyces; species Streptomyces sp. NPDC002671. The sequence continues at coordinate 33,499 of NZ_JBSFVU010000011.1, read as the reverse complement.
GCATACGACACAGCTGTACCCCCAGCGGTACCGCACAACAGAAGCAGCATCAACTCCATAGAGTTCGTCGTATGCCGCCCGAGCTTCACGCGGCGCTCCCTTCGAGGGAGTTGCCCACCGGGCCCGTGCCTCCCGTGACCCTGAAGTTGGGAGGCCAGTGCCAGGGGCACGATTGCGTCCGCCAGGGTCACCGAAGCGGGCGATGCTGGAAGGAAATCGTGTGAGCCGGATTTCGGTCCGGGGATTCGCAGTGGCCTCGGCCACCGCGGTCACCGCTGTTGGAAGTGTCGTCGGCGTTGCCTCGGGCAGCACCGCGCAGCCCAACAACGACGCCGAGGCGACGGCAGCCGACACTGCGCTCCTGGCGGACATCCCCGCGGGTGAGCAGGCGCAGGTGCAGAGCGCTTCCCTGACGCAGCAGGCCGACGCACAGGCCATCGCCGCGGACGCGAGTGCCAAGAAGGGCGCCGAGGAAGCGGCCCGCAAGGCCGCCGCGGAGACCGCGATCGCGAAGAAGGCGGCTGCGGAGCAGGCTGCGGCCAAGGCGGCCAAGGAGCGCATCGAGGCGAAGGCCGCGGCGAGCCGCGACACCGTTCGCGACTCCTCCAGCTTCCCCACCCAGAGCAGCTACACCGTCGCGCAGATCCAGGCGATGGCCCGTCAGATGGTGGGCGCGGGGCAGTACTCCTGCTTCAGCAACATCGTGGACCACGAGTCCAGCTGGAACTACCGCGCGGTCAACGCCGGCTCCGGTGCCTACGGCCTCTTCCAGGCCCTGCCCGCCGGCAAGTACGCCTCGGCCGGTGCCGACTGGCAGACCAACCCGGCCACCCAGATCAAGTGGGGCCTCAACTACATGAACGAGCGGTACCACAGCCCGTGCCAGGCCTGGTCGTTCTGGCAGGCCAACCACTGGTACTAGGCCCGCCCCGGTCCGGCTGGTTCCGGCTCAACCTTGCGCAGCCCCTCCCCGTCCTTAGGGGAGGGGCTTTCGCCCTGTACGGTCGTATGCGAACGACTCCAGGGGGGAGTGGTGGCGATCACCCGGGGACGCGGGGGAAGAAGGCGGATGATGTCGCGAGTGCCAGGGTGGCTCGGCCGGCTCGGCGCCGGTCTCACGGAGATGAGCGAGCGCCTGGACGAGCGCCGCGCGGAGGTGGAGCGGGAACACGCCGAGCCCGAGCCGGTCGTCGCCGGCTCGCGTATGCCCGGCACCCGCATCGCTGACTCCGGTATCGCCGACACCCGCGCCACCGACTCCGGTACCGCCGACTTTCCTGCCGCCGACTCCAGTACGGCCGATTCCCCCGTCGCCGACTCCGGTACCGACGGCTCCCCTGTCGCCGACCCGGAACCGTCCGTCGTATCTCAGCCGTCTCCTCCCTCTCCTTCCTCTTCTCCCTCTCCTTCGTCCCAGGCGCCCGCCGGCCCGCGTCCCGATCCCGCGCAGGCCGTGCCCTGGGGTGTCCGGGTCGCCGCCGAGGCGGGCTGGCGGCTGCTCGTGCTCGCCGGCACCGTCTGGGTGCTGATGCGGGTCATCAGCTCCGTCCAACTGGTCGTCTTCGCCTTCGTCATCGCCCTGCTCATCACCGCGCTGCTCCAGCCGACGGTCGCCCGGCTCTGCCGCCTCGGCGTGCCGCGCGGCCTGGCCACCGCGCTCACGGCCATCGGCGGCTTCGCCATCATCGGGCTGATGGGCTGGTTCGTGACCTGGCAGGTCATGGAGAACATCGACAGTCTCTCCAGCCAGATCCAGAGCGGCATCGACGATCTGCGCGACTGGCTGCTGAAGGGCCCCTTCCACGTCACCGACAAGCAGATCAACCAGATCGCCAAGAACCTCCGCGAGGCGATCGGGGCCAACGCCGACCAGATAACCTCCGCCGGGCTGGAGGGCGTTCAGGTCATCATCGAGACGCTCACCAGCATCCTGCTGGTGTTCTTCTCGACGCTGTTCCTGCTCTACGACGGCGCGCGCATCTGGCAGTGGTTCCTGAAGCTGGTGCCCGCCGCCGCCCGCCCCGCCATCGCCGGCGCCGGCCCGCGTGCCTGGCGCACGCTGACCGCCTACGTCCGAGGCACGGTCCTGGTCGCCCTGATCGACGCGACCTTCATCGGTATCGGCATCTACTTCCTCGACGTCCCGATGGCCGTGCCGCTGGCCGTCTTCATCTTCCTGTTCTCCTTCATCCCGCTCGTGGGCGCCGTCGCCTCCGGCGCGCTCGCGGTGATCGTGGCGCTGGTGACCCAGGGCGTGTTCACGGCACTCATGACTCTCGTGGTGGTGCTCGCGGTCCAGCAGATCGAGGGCCACATCCTGCAGCCGTTCATTCTGGGCCGCGCGGTCCGCGTCCACCCGCTCGCGGTGGTCCTCACGGTGGCGGCCGGCGGCCTGGTGGCCGGCATCGGCGGCGCGGTGGTGGCCGTACCGCTGGTGGCGGTGACGAACACGGTGGTGGGGTATCTCAAGCAGTATGCGGAGGAGGTCCGGCAGGAGTCGGCCCCCGCGGCGATCGAGGGCGAAAACGCCGAGAACCCCGCCCACCAAGGGTGAGCGGGGTTCCGTAGAGCGCGGCCGGACTACTCGGCCAGCACCGCCTCGGCGTCAAGGGTGACGCCGACCGCCTGGACCACGGAAGCGATCTTGAACGCCTCCTGGACCACCTCGCGGTCGACACCGGCCTTGCGCAGCACCTGCTCGTGCGAGTCCAGGCACATGCCGCAGCCGTTGATGGCGGACACCGCGAACGACCACAGTTCGAAGTCGACCTTGTCCACGCCCGGGTTGCCGATGACGTTCATCCGCAGACCCGCGCGCAGGGTGCCGTACTCGTGGTCGGACAGCAGGTGCCGGGTGCGGTAGAAGACGTTGTTCATCGCCATGACGGCGGCGGCCGACTTGGCCGCGTTGTACGCCTCCGGCGAGAGGTTCGCCTTCGCCTCCGGCTCCAGCTCGCGCAGCACGATCGGGGAACGGGAGGCGATGGCGGTCGCCAGCACCGTGCCCCACAGCTGCTGCGCGGGCAGCTCCGAGTTGCCGATGACCGAGCCCAGGTTGAGCTTCAGGTCCTTGGCGTAGTCAGGGATGCGGGACTTCAGGGAGTCGAGCGACATGGGAGTCACTCACCAGCCAGCAGCGCGACCGGGTCGAGGGTCTCGTCGCCCTTGCTCCAGTTGCACGGGCACAGCTCGTCCGTCTGGAGGGCGTCCAGGACCCGCAGGACCTCCTTGGGGTTACGGCCGACGGAGCCGGCGGTCACCATGGCGAACTGGATCTCGTTGTTCTGGTCGACGATGAAGACGGCGCGCTTGGCGAAGCCGTCCTCGCCCTCGATGCCGAGGTCGCGCATCAGCTCGTGCTTGGAGTCGGCCATCATCGGGAAGGGCAGGTCACGCAGGTCGTCGTGGTCCTTGCGCCAGGCGTGGTGGACGAACTCGGAGTCACCGGAGAAGCCGAGGACCTGGGCGTCACGGTCGGCGAACTCGTCGTTCAGCTTGCCGAACGCGGCGATCTCGGTCGGGCACACGAAGGTGAAGTCCTTGGGCCACGCAAAGATGATCTTCCACTTGCCCTCGTAGGTCTTGTGGTTGATCGTGTCGAACTCCTTGCCCTTCTCCAGCGAGACGCAGGCGGTCAGTTCGAACTCGGGGAACTTGTCACCGACAGTGAGCACACGCTCTCCTTGCAGCGAGGGAGCACCCCTTTTGAGGGTGTTTCCCTTGGGTTGGACGCCGACGATGTTGGCACAGGCGGCATTGATTAGGGAAATAGCTACACTCGGTCATGTTGATCGGAGGTAGTTATCAGTGACCATCAGTAACGGCAAGCGGAGGCAGCCGAGCCTCGCGCAGCTGCGTGCCTTCGCCGCCGTGGCCGAGTATCTGCACTTCCGGGACGCCGCGGCGGCCATCGGGATGAGCCAGCCCGCGCTGTCCGGCGCCGTCTCGGCGCTGGAGGAGACCCTCGGCGTCACCCTCCTCGAGCGTACGACCCGCAAGGTACTGCTCTCGCCCGCCGGTGAGCGTCTCGCCGTACGGGCGAAGGCGGTGCTGGCGGAGGTCGGGGCGCTCATGGAGGAGGCCGAGGCGGTCCGGGCGCCCTTCACCGGGGTGCTGCGGCTCGGGGTCATCCCGACCGTCGCGCCGTATCTGCTGCCCACCGTGTTGCGGCTGGTGCACGAGCGCTACCCGGACCTCGACCTCCAGGTGCACGAGGAGCAGACCGCCAACCTCATCGAGGGCCTCAACTCCGGCCGCCTGGACCTGCTGTTGCTGGCCGTCCCCCTCGGTGTGCCGGGTGTCGTCGAACTCCCGCTCTTCGACGAGGACTTCGTGCTCGTCACCCCGCTCGACCACTGGCTCGGCGGCCGGGAGGGCATCCCGCGCGAGGCGCTGAAGGAACTCAACCTGCTCCTGCTGGACGAGGGCCACTGCCTGCGCGACCAGGCCCTCGACATCTGCCGTGAGGCCGGCCGCGCGGACGCGCCGGTCACCACGACCGCGGCGGGTCTGTCCACGCTCGTCCAGCTGGTCGCCGGCGGCCTCGGCTGCACGCTGCTGCCGCGCACCGCGCTCCGGGTCGAGACGACCCGGAGCAACCAGCTGCTCACCGGCTACTTCGCCGACCCGGCCCCGAGCCGCCGTATCGCCCTCGCCATGCGCACCGGCGCGGCCCGCGCCGCGGAGTACCAGGAGCTGGCGGCGGCCCTGCGCGAGGCCATGGGGCCGCTGCCGGTGCGCTTGGCGGACGAGCAGGCCTAGCCGGATGACGAGCAGGCCCAGCCGGATTCGGTACGGACGGGCTACTCCGTCCGCAGCCCGTTCGGGCGCATCAGGCGCAGCAGCGGCGGCAGGCTCAGCAGGGTCACCGCGAGGACCACCGCCGCGCCGATGCCGGTCAGCGACAGTACGCTCGACCAGTCCACGGTTACCGGTGTCGCCGTCATCTTCAGCAGGACCGCGCCCAGCGTCAGGCCCACCACCGAGGCCAGCAGCAGGCCGAGCGCGATCGGGACCGCCGTCTGCCACAGCACCGACAGGGCCAGTGTGCGGCGCCGGGTGCCGAAGGCCACCAGCGCCGACAGCAGCTTGCGCCGCTCGCGCAGCTGCTCCAGCTGGGAGACCAGCAGGCTCGCGCCGATCAGCGCCAGGACGCAGGCGGCGCCGACGAGCAGGCCGGTCCGGATGGAGGTGAACTTCGTGGACTTCTCGCTGGACGCCCACACGATCGTGCTCGCCAGCGGGTCGATCCGGGCCGCCGTGTTGCGGACGTACTCGTGCACGTCCGGCACCGACTCGTCGAGCGACAGGTACACCTGACCTCTTGCCAGCCCGGCCATCCGGTGCGGCACGGCGGAGGGGGTCATCAGGAAGCCGCTGTCCCTGTATCTGTTCGGGCCTTCGATCGAGCGCACCTGCTTCAGGCCGCCAGGCACGGACCAGACGAAATCCCGGCCCTTGTAGAAGCCGTTGCCCGTGTCGAAGTAGAGCTTGCGGCCCGGCGTGGCGAGCTTCGCCACGTCGGCGTCCATCTCCTTGTCCCCGCCCCGCGCCACGAAGATGTCCCCGTCGTGGCAGGACGTCAGCCGTGCCACCTCGCGCAGCGCGGCGCAGTCGCCGACGGTCACGCTCGTCGAGGTGTTCGGCCCGTCGTCGTTGTTCCAGCTCCGGTTGGCCACGTCGAGGACGGCGAGCGCGGTGGCCTTCCGTACGCCCTTGGTGGCGGAGAACTTGTCGGCGACCGAGAAGAAGGCGCCGCCCCGCGATATCTGGACCTCCATCTGCGTCCGCTCGACGTTCTGGCCGGTGACCTTGGTGTAGTCGCTCTCGACGCCCGAGAACAGCATCTGCAGGGCGATCGCCCCGGCCACCGCGACGGCGATGCCGTTCACCATGCGGGCCGCCGAACCGCTGTTCAACTGCAGCCGCCGTACCGCCAGTTGCCAGGCGACATGGCCCGCGCCGAGCCGGGCGACCACGGCCTCGACGACCCACGGCAGCAGCGCGGTCACGCCGACGAGCAGCAGCAGGACGCCGCCGATCACCAGGTACTGGTTGAAATCGCCGTTCGACCGGCCCTGGCCGATCATCGGGGCGAGCATCGCGAGGCCGCCCAGCGGCAGCAGCAGCCGCCACCACAGCCGGCGCCGCGAGGGCCTGGCCGCGCGGACCACGCCCAGCGGCTCGATGACCACCCCACGCATCGCGAACAGGGTGACCAGCACCGCTGCCGCCGGGACGGTGACGGCGACCAGCAGGGCCAGCGCGGGCGTCGGGTTGAGGTAGCTGGGGAACACGCTGATGTCCAGGATCTCGACCGAACCGGCGAGATGACGGCCCAGCAGGAAGAAGACGGTGCCGAAGACCAGCCCGACCAGGGAACCCGCGAGCGCCTCGCCCGCGGCGATCCGCCGGGTCATCCGGCTGTCGGAGCCGACCAGCCGCAGCGCGGCCAGCCTGCGGTCGCGCCGCTCGCCGCCGAACCGTACGGCCGCGGCGATGAACACGGCGACCGGCATCAGCAGCACCACGAACACGACCAGCACCAGCAGGATCAGCACGGGGTCCATCCTGTCGGGCGGACTCGGGTGCGGTTCCCCGAACGCGGTGATCCGGGCTGTCTGCCAGCCGTTGATGCGCGGTGCCAGGTTCTTCGCGCCGGCGTAGTAGGCGAGTTCGTGCGAGCCGACGAGCCCCTGCTCGCCGATGGTCCCGACCACCCGGTACGGCAGCCGCTCGCGCAGCAGCTTCCCGTCGGTGGAGTCGAGCAGCCGCTTCAGCGCCGGGGAGACCACCATGTCGCCCGGCGCCGGGTACTTGGCCAGGCCCGGTGCGAGCGGCGCACGCGGCCCCTCGGGTTCCACCAGACGGCCGCGGATGTCGGAGCTGTGGTAGTTCGTGTCGGCGTTCGAGATCACCAGGGTGTTGGCGGCCTTCGGCCTGTGCTTCTGGTCGTACGTGTAGTCCAGGCGGGCCTCGTCGCGCTGGTGCCGTACCGCGAGGGCGTTCGGAATGGCGGTCGTCAGCAGCAGCAGTGCGACGCCGAGCCCGACACCGACCGCCGTCAGCAGCACCCGGACCCAGCCCTCGCGTCCGCCGGCGAAGGCGAACCGCGCCCCCATGCCGAGATCCCTGGCCCACTTGGAATGGGAAGGGGCGGCGCGAAGCGCCTCGGGCAGGGCGGTGGTGGGCGACGGGTGGGCATTCATATGGCGTGCTCCATGTCCCGGGACTTCCCGTCGCGTACGACGATCTCGCGGTCGGAGTAGGCGGCCACCCGCGCCTCGTGCGTGACCAGCACCACGGCCGCGTTGCTCGACCGGGCGGCGTCCGTCAGCAGCTCCATCACGCGCTCGCCGTTGAGCGAGTCCAGCGCGCCGGTCGGCTCGTCGGCGAACAGCACCCGGGGCCCGGTGACCAGCGCCCGTGCCACCGCGACCCGCTGTCCCTGGCCGCCGGAGACCTCGCCGGGCCGCTTGCCCTTGAGGTCGTCGACCTCGAGGCGCTCCATCCAGCCCAGTGCCGCCTTCTCAGCCGCCTTGCGGGAGGTGCCGTTCAGTCTGAGCGGCAGTGCCACGTTCTCCACGCAGGTCAGCTCCGGTACGAGCTGCCCGAACTGGAAGACGAAGCCGAACTCGGACCGCCGGAGCGCACTGCGCCGGGCGTCGCTCATCGTCGCGAGTTCCTGCCCGTTGTACGTGATCGAGCCCGAGTCCGGCGGCACGATCCCCGCGAGGCAGTGCAGCAGCGTCGACTTGCCGGAGCCGGAGGGGCCCATGATGGCGACGACCTCGCCGGGGTGGATGGAGAACCCGGCGCCGTCGAGCGCGACGGTCGGCCCGTAGGCCTTGCGCAGGTCCTGGGCGATGAGCAGGGAACCGGGAGGAGGAGTCACTTGGCCACCTCCGCACGGAGCTTGTCGAGACGCGCGGCGGTCAGCTCCAGCCAGCGCAGGTCCGCCTCCAGGTGGAACAGGGCGTGGTCGCAGATCAGCTGGTCCGCGAGGTCCCCCTTGCGCTTGCGGTCGGTCAGGATCCGCATGCTGCGCAGGTGTTCGGCGCGCTGAGTGTCGAGGATGTCGGCCGCGTTGCGGTGGGTGAGCAGCGCGAGGACGACCTTGGTGTAGAGGGTCGACTGGAGGTACTCCTCCGGCTTCTCCGGGGTCCCGAGCCAGCGCTCGACATCGGTGACGCCGGCGTCGGTGATGGCGTACCGCTTGCGCTCGGGCCCGCCGCCCGCCTCGATCCCGTCGACCTCGACGAGGCCGTTCTTCAGCAGCCGGGACATCGTGGAGTAGACCTGGCCGTAGTGCAGCGGCCGGTCGTGACCGAACTTCTCGTCGAAGGCCCGCTTCAGGTCGTAGCCGTGGCGCGGGCCGGACTCCAGGAGCCCTAGGAGGGTGTGACCGATGGACATGACCGCACTCTACACGCGGTGTATACGCCGTGTGTATACACGCAGTGTGTAGATCATGACCTGGAGGGTTTCAGTGCAGGTGGGGGGCCATTGTCACGGTTCTGCGACAGGCGGCCGGCCCCTGCGTGGCAGCGGTCCGGCGTCCCGCGGCAGACGTCCGGCGTCCGCCAGGGCCTTGCGCAGCAGGAACTCGATCTGCGCGTTGGCCGAGCGCAGCTCGTCCCCGGCCCAGCGGGCCAGCGCCTCGTACACCGACGGGTCGAGCCGCAGCAGCACCTGCTTGCGCTGCTGCGGCCGGCGCCGCGGAGTCTGCTCCGCCTGGTCCGTCACTGGTAGAGGGTTCCCGCGTTGAGTACGGGCTGGGGTGCCCGGTCGCCGCACAGCACCACCATCAGGTTGGACACCATCGCCGCCTTCCGCTCCTCGTCCAGGTCCACGATGCCCTGCTCGGCGATCCGGGAGAGCGCCGCCTCCACCATGCCGACCGCGCCGTCCACGATCTGCCGCCGCGCGGCCACGACCGCGCCGGCCTGCTGCCGCTGGAGCATCGCGGAGGCGATCTCCGGAGCGTACGCGAGATGGGTGAAGCGCGACTCGATGATCCGCACTCCGGCCGCCTCCACCCGCGCCTGGAGTTCGACCGCGAGCTTCTCGGTGATCTCCTCGGCGTTGCCGCGCAGCGAGAGGCCGTCCTCGTCGTGGGCGTCGTAGGGGTACTCGATCGCGATGTGCCGGACCGCCGTCTCGGTCTGGGTGGCGACGAACTCGGCGAAGTCGTCGACCTCGAAGGTGGCCTGGGCGGTGTCCTGCACCTTCCACACCACGACCGCGGCCAGCTCGATCGGGTTGCCGTAGGCGTCGTTGACCTTCAGGACGGCGGTCTCGTGGTTGCGCACCCGGGTGGAGATCCGGGTCCGCGAGGTGAACGGGTTGACCCAGCGCAGGCCGTCCTCGCGGATCGTGCCCCGGTAGCGGCCGAAGAGCTGGACGACCCGCGCCTCGCCCGGCGCGACCGTGTTCAGACCGCGCATCGCGGTCAAGGCGGCGAGGAGGACGAGGGACCCGGCGACGATCAGCCCGGCCTTGGCGCCGGGCGCGGAGACCGCCGAGCCCGCCGCGAACAGGGCGACGGCGGCGCCGAGCCCGAGCAGGCCGAGCAGCAGGGCGAGCCCGCCGCCGATGCTGTGCGCGGTGAACTCCCTCACGCGCGGTGCGGGCATGTCGGGTATGTCGGCGGTGGTCGCCTCGTGGGCGGGGCCGTATGCGGACATGGATGGTCCCCCATTCTCGTAAGCCTTAGCTTCAGTCTAGCCAAGTGATATCACTTTAACGCTCCGGGCAACCCGGGGACGGTCACAGCCGTCGGTTCCTTTGGGGCGGGTGCTGATTGTCACGTCCGTAAAAGTGCGGATCGCAGGGCCTTTGTCATAGAGACGGGTGTTAGCTTTCGGAGCTGACCCCGATGAGGAAGCGGAGCGTAGGTACCCATGGGACGAGCGGAAGAGAGACGAGCGCGACAGCGCGGTGGCCACCGCGCGGCGCCCAAGCGCCGCCGTTCCACCCCCACGGGCGCACCCGCGACCGCCACCGCGAGCGGCGCCGGCCCGGCCGCCAAGCCGCCCAAGGGCCGAATACGCCGGCTCTTCACCTGGAAGAAGATCCTCGGCACGTTCTTCGGCTTCTGTCTGCTCGGCATCGGCGGTTTCACCGCCCTGTACCTGTACGTCGATGTCCCTGAGGGCAACGCGCTCGCCAAGCAGGAGAGCAACATCTACAAGTACAGCGACGGCACGCTCCTCGCCCGGGTCGGCGAGACCAACCGCGAGAGCGTGGACCTGTCCAAGGTCCCGAAGGGCGTGCAGCACACCTTCGTCGCCGCCGAGAACAAGAGCTTCTACTCGGACTCCGGCATCGACCTGCGCGGTCTCGCCCGCGGTCTGTTCAACACGGTGACCGGCCGCGGCACCCAGGGCGGCTCGACGATCACTCAGCAGTACGTCAAGAACTACTACCTGAACCAGGATCAGACCGTCACCCGCAAGCTCAAGGAGATGGTCATCTCCTTGAAGGTCGACCAGAAGAAGACCAAGGACGAGATCCTCGCGGGCTACATCAACACCAGCTACTACGGCCGCAACGCCTACGGCATCCAGGCCGCCGCCCAGGCCTACTACCAGGTCGACGCCCAGGACCTCAGCGTCGCACAGGGCGCCTATCTCGCCGCGCTGCTCCAGGCGCCGAGCCAGTACGACTGGGCCGCCGCGAGTCCCGTGGGCAAGAGGTTGGTTCAGGAACGCTGGAACTACGTCCTGAACAACATGGTCGAAAAGCACTGGCTGGACCCGGCCGAGCGGCAGGGCATGAAGTTCCCGATCCCGAAGGAGCCCAAGGGCGCGCCCGGCGAGGAAGGACAGAAGGGCTATCTGGTCGAGCTCGCCAACCAGCAGCTCGAAGACCAGCTGATGAAGCAGGAGGGCATCAGCCGCACGGACGCCGCGCAGCAGGTCGTCAAACGCGGCTGGACCATCACCCTCAACATCGACAAGAAGAAGCAGGACGCGCTGGAGCAGGCGGTCAAGGCCGAGCTGACCGGCAAGCTGGAGCCGAAGCAGCGCAAGGTCGACGCCAACGTCCAGGCCGGCGCCGTCTCGGTGGACCCGAAGACGGGCAAGATCGTCGCGATGTACGGCGGCCAGGACTACCTCAAGCACTTCTACAGCAACGCCACCCGCCGGGACTACCAGCCCGCCTCCACCTTCAAGCCCGTGATCCTCGCCGCCGCGCTGGAGCAGAACGCCACCACGCAGAACGGCAAGCCGATCAACGCCGACACGATCTACGACGGCACCAGCGGGCGCCAGGTCGTCGACCACGGCGCCAAGGTCGGCTTCGGCCCGCCGAACGAGGACCACCACGACTACGGTCCGGTCACGGTCCAGCAGGCCATGGACCAGTCCGTCAACTCCGTCTTCGCGCAGATGGGCGTCGACGTGGGCATGGACAAGGTCATGAGCACCGCGAACAAGCTGGGCATGGACACCACGGGCATGCAGGCCGTGCCCGCCCAGACGCTCGGCTCGATGGGCGCGAGCCCGCTGGAGATGGCCGGCATCTACGCCACGCTCGACAACCACGGCCAGAAGGTGACCCCGAGCATCGTCAAGTCGGCGGAGCAGAAGGGCCGTTCGGTCGAGATGCCGAACCCGATCGGCGGCAGCGTCATCAGCCGGACCGCCGCCGACACCGTGACCTCCGTACTGACCGGCGTGGTCGACGACGGTACGGCGCGGAGGACCGTGGCGCGCAACGAGCTGCGCGACGGCCAGCAGGTGGCCGGCAAGACCGGTACCTCCGACGAGGACAGGTCCGCCTGGTTCACCGGCTACACGCCCGACCTGGTCACCTCGGTGGGCCTGTTCGGCGAGGACCTGAAGACCAAGGCCCATGTCTCCTTGAGGGGCGCGACCGGCCAGATCCCGCCGCCCGGCCGGGTCAACGGCGGTGGCTACCCGGCGCAGATCTGGGCCGCGTACACCTTCGGCGTGACCCACAAGGCCACCTTCGACCTGAACACCACCCAGGGCGCGGCCGTCGAGCCGACTCCGACGGTGAGGTGGAGCGACACGCCGTCCCAGACCCCGTCGAAGACGCCGACCAGCGAACCGCCGACGTCGAAGGAGCCGACCTCCGAGTCGCCGACCCAGACGCCGAGCCACACCCCGACCCGGACGCCCACCCAGACCCCGACGCAGACGCCGACCTTCAGCAGTCCGCCGCCGACCGAGACCACCGAGAAACCGCTCGACCCCGGCGACGGCCAGAGCCGGCAGTAGCAGGCGGACACAGCGAAGGGCGCCCGGCAGTACACCGGGCGCCCTTCGCGCTGTCGTGTCAGGCCCGGTTCAGCTCGAACCAGACCACCTTGCCGGTGCTCAGCCGGGTCGCGCCCCAGCGCCGGGCCAGCCGGTTGACCAGGTACAGGCCGCGCCCGCCCTCGTCCGTGGCCCGTGCCTGCCGGAGCCTCGGCAGCTGCGGCACGTCGTCGCCGACCTCGCAGCGCAGCACGTCCGTGCGCAGCAGGCGCAGCGTCACGGGCCGCGAGGCGTACCGCACGGCGTTCGTCACGACCTCGCTGACCAGCAGCTCGACCGAGTCCGTCAGGTCCTCCAGGTCCCAGCGGGCGAGCGCGCGCCGGGCCAGCCGACGGGCCTGGCCGGGGGCCGTATCGTCCGGCTCCAGCGTCCAGTACGACACATCGCTCGGCGCGATCCCGTCGAAGCGGGCCGCGAGCAGCGCGATGTCGTCGTCCCGGTCACCGGGGCCGAGCATGTCCAGCACCTCGTCGCACAGCGCTTCCAGCGGTGGCGGATGGTCCGGGCCGGTCAACTGGGCCGTCGCGGCGAGCTTTTCGCGCAGCTGCTCTATGCCGGTCCACACGTCCCGCAGCCGGGACTCCACCAGGCCGTCGGTGTAGAGGAGCAGCGTGGCCCCGGCGGGCGCGTCCAGCTCCACGGCCTCGAAGTCGACCCCGCCGACCCCGATGGGCGCGCCCGGCGGCACCCGCAGCACCTCGGCCCGGCCGCCCAGGTGCAGCAGGACGGGCGGCGGATGGCCGGCGTTGGCGATGGTGATGCGGTGCGTGACCGGGTCGTAGACCGCGTACAGGCAGGTCGCCATGCGGTCGGTGCCCAGGCGCTGCGCCTGCTCGTCCAGGTGGTGCAGCACCTCCTGCGGGGGCAGGTCGAGCCCGGCCAGGGTCTGCGCGGTCGTGCGCAGCTGGCCCATGATCGCCGCCGAGGTCATGGAGTGCCCCATGACGTCACCGACGACCAGCGCGACCCGGCTGCCCGGCAGCGGGATCGCGTCGTACCAGTCGCCGCCGACCCGCGCGGTCTCCGCGGCGGGCAGATAACGGGAGGCCAGCCGGACGCCGGTCGGGCGGGGCAGGGTCTCGGGCAGCATGGTGCGCTGCAGCTCGTCGGCGATGTAGGCCTCGCGGCCGTACAGCACCGCCTTGTCGATGCCGAGCGCGCTGTGCGTGGCCAGCTGGGCGGCGACCAGCAGGTCGTCCGCCTCGAACGCGAGCCGCTCCGGGCGGCGCAGGAACACCGCCGCGCCGATCACCCGGCGCCGGCCGCGCAGCGGCGCGAGGATCGCGTGCTGCCCGTCCGGTACGACCGCCTCGCCGCCCTCGCCGAGCAGTTCGGGCAGCGCGGCACGGGCGGCGGGCGCGTCCGCGAACACCGGCCGCACTCCGCGCAGCACCTCGTTCAGGGCGCCGCCCGGCCGCACTTCGCACAGCTCGGCGGTCAGCGTCGACAGCTCCGCCAGCGGCGAGGACTCGGTCGGCTCGGGCACCGGCGGCAGCAGGAAACCGCCGTCGGTGTCCCGCTCCTCCGGTATCCGGTCGGTGCGGCGCAGCCGCAGCACCACCGGGCCGGTGGGCCGCTCGTCACCGACGGGCAGCGGGTCGCGCAGATAGACCAGGATCGCGTCCGAGAACGTCGGCACGGTGGCCCGGCACAGCCCCATCACGATCTCGTCCAGGTCGATGCCGCGGGCGATCCGGCGGGTCGCCGCGCCCACGAACCTGAGCCGGTCCCCGTCGCGCCGCATCGGCATCGGCCGCCCCGCGGGCACACCGCGCCCGGTACGGCGCTCCTGGCCGCCCGGCGCCCGCTCCTGTTCGGCGCCGGGCTGCGGCGGAATGCCCTCCGGCGCGGGGCGCGGCCGGTGGGTGCCGGGCTCGGCGGCGGCGGGCTGCGAGTGCTCGGGGCCGTTGACTGCGGGCTCCTTCCCCTGGTTCGCCTTGTTCCCCTTGTCCCCCTTGGCGCAGGGCGTGGTGGTGCCCGGCCCGGACGGCGGTCCCTCGGAGCGGGCCTGAGCCGGTAAGGCGGGGCTGCCGAGCGGCGCCGGGGTACGCAGAAGCGCCCCGCGGCTCTCCGCGGGGTCGACGCCCGGCTGTGGGCGCTCGTAGGAGGTCGGCTGCTCCGTCACGGGTGTCGCATCCATCCGTCGGGGGCCAAAGGCCTGGCGCGCAGTTGGTCCCGCCGAAATGCCGATACCCGGAATACGTGCCCCAGGAACGGAATTCCCGCGTGGTCAGAGGTTGTTCCTGTGCCACCGGCGAACCTCGTGCGGCTCGCGGTCGTATTGCCCTCGTACCCCTCGCTCACGTCCTGATGCCCCTCGGTGACGTATGGTCAGGCCCGGCTGGTGTTCCGGGAGTTGCTGTTGCGGCCCCTTGCGGAGGACGATCCTACGTTTCTTGCCCGGGGGCACATCAAGGGTCTCATGAGGACACGTACGCGCGAGTACGGTCCCAGTCATCGGGGAGTGACGGTACCGCCCAGGACGGATCCGGACGCCAGTGCTGCCAGCCGTCCGAGAAGGGCGCGCCCCAGGCGCGGATCACCTCCACCGCGGAGTGTCCCGCCACCCGCACGAGTTCGGCGGTCTCGGCGTTCATCAGCCCGTCCCGCTGGGCCTGCGCGAACTCGTCCTCGTCCCGCCAGTGCCAACTGCGGTCCGGGTGGACGGTGATGTCCAGGAAGTAGTCCTCGGAATCGACCCCGCCCGACCAACGGGCCAGCGGCCGTTCCAGGTTGACGTACCAGTTCTTGAACCGCCAGCCCGGATCCCAGAACAGCCACACCGACCAGGGCAGGCTGGGCTGGGCCAGCTTCAGCACACCCGTGCCGAACCAGCGGTCCCGCTGCACGGCGCGAGGCTTGGTGTAGCGGGACTCGAGCGGTTCCAGATGCACGGGGGTGCCGTCGGCCAGCACCGGCTTCACGCACTCCGTGCCCGGCGCCATCCACACCGCGAGCAGTTCCGCGTCGTCGCGTACGACCGTGACGGGCCGGGCGATGTGGACGTGCTCCCCGGCGTTCTCGCGGTAGCGCCACAGGATCTGCGTCCCGGGCGTCCAGTACCGCGCAGCTCCCGCTTCCACTCGACTCACCGCTCCGTCGTCCGCCATGGACAGATATTAGGTGCCGTAGGCATAGGACGCTGCGGCGCGGGTCACGGTTCGGTGAGGCTGCGCCACTTCTCGCAGGCGATCACGGGCGGTTGCCGATGTTCAGGGGCGGGTCATCCGCAGGACGTCCAGGGCCTCGTCGAGCTGCTCCAGGGTGAGGTCGCCGCGGTCCACATAGCCGCTCTCCAGCACGACTTGGCGGATCGTCTTGCGTTCCGCGAGCGACTTCTTGGCGACCTTCGCGGCCTCCTCGTAGCCGATGTACTTGTTCAGCGGGGTGACCACGGAGGGTGACGACTCGGCGTACTCGCGGGCGCGTTCGCGGTCCGCGGTGATGCCGTCGACCGTGCGGTCGGCCAGCAGCCGGGAGACGCCCGCGAGCAGCCGGACGGACTCCAGCACGTTCTTGGCGATGACCGGGAGCATCACGTTCAGCTCGAAGTTCCCGGCGGCGCCGGCCGTGGCGATGGTCGCGTCGTTGCCGATGACCTGGGCCGCGACCATGAGCACCGCCTCGGGGATCACCGGGTTGACCTTCCCGGGCATGATCGAGGACCCCGGCTGGAGGTCGGGCAGCCGGATCTCGGCGAGCCCGGTGCGCGGTCCGGACGCCATCCAGCGCAGATCGTTGGCGATCTTCGTCAGCCCGACCGCGATGGTCCGCAGCTGCCCGCTGGTCTCCACGATCCCGTCCCGGGCGCCCTGCGCCTCGAAATGGTCGCGGGCCTCGGTGAGCGGCAGCCCGGTGGCCCGGGCCACTTCTGCGATCACGGCGGCGGAGAACCCGGGCGGGGTGTTGATCCCGGTCCCGACCGCGGTCCCGCCCAGCGGCAGCTCGGCCAGCCGGGGCAGCGAGGAACGCAGCCGCTCGATCCCGTACCGGACCTGGGCGGCGTACCCGCCGAACTCCTGCCCGAGCGTCACGGGCGTCGCGTCCATCAGGTGCGTCCGCCCCGACTTCACGACGTCCGCGAACTCCTCGGACTTGCGGGCGAGCGAGGCGGCGAGGTGCTCCAGCGCCGGGATCAGGTCGTGGGTGACCGCGGCGGTGGCCGCGATGTGGATGGACGACGGGAACACGTCATTGGACGACTGCGAGGCGTTGACGTGGTCGTTCGGATGCACGTCCCGCCCGAGCCGCTCGCTCGCCAGCGTGGCGACGACCTCGTTGGTGTTCATGTTGGAGGAGGTCCCGGAGCCCGTCTGGAACACGTCCACCGGGAAGTGCTCGTCCCACTTCCCCTCGGCGACCTCGCCGGCCGCCTCCTGGATCGCCTCGGCGACCTCCTTGTCCAGCACGCCCAGTTCGGCGTTCACCTTCGCCGCCGCCGCCTTGATCTGCGCCAGCGCCTCGATGTGCGCCCGCTCGATCCGCTGCCCGGAGACGGGGAAGTTCTCGACGGCGCGCTGTGTCTGCGCGCGCCATTTGGCATGGGCGGGGACCCGGACCTCGCCCATGGAGTCGTGCTCGATGCGGTACTGCGGATCTTCGGTCGTCATCGTCGTACCTCCGAAAAGGTGAGCACTTGTCATGTCGCGCGTATTCCCAAAGCGGCCTACCCGCCAGTAAATACCGGGGGTAACACCTGCTTCGGGGAGGCGTCATGAAACGCGTCAGATCCAGGATCAGATCGACGGCCGTCGCTGTCGCGGCGGCGGCCACCGTCTTCGCGGGCCTCGCGGCCCCCGCCGCCCACGCGGCCCAGACCACCACCCCCCTCCCGGCCGACCTGGAACGCATCCGGGCCGCCGAGGCCACCGCCCTCTACGGCGATCCGGCCGAACGGCCCCTCGCCGACCGCAAGACCGCCCTGATCTCGCTGGGCGACAGCGAGATCTCCGGCGAGGGTGTCGGCTCCTACGAACCCGGCACCAACGGCCCGGACAACTGGTGCCACCGCTCGCCCGACTCGGCCATCCACCGCACCGGCATCCCCGCGGACGTCACCTACAACGTCGCCTGTTCGGGTGCCTACACCGGCAACATCCGCATCGGCGGCAGCAAGCAGTACGCCGACGAGCTGGTCCAGAGCGACAGCCTCGCCATCAAGGCCCGCAACACCCGGATCAAGATGATCGTGCTGGTCGTCGGCGCCAACGACGACCTCCAGTTCGGCCCGGTCATGACCGACTGCGTCACCCGCTATCTCACCCTCCAGG
Source organism: Streptomyces sp. NPDC002671 (assembly GCF_053592475.1). NCBI lineage: Bacteria > Bacillati > Actinomycetota > Actinomycetes > Kitasatosporales > Streptomycetaceae > Streptomyces > Streptomyces sp. NPDC002671. Next base: position 15,942 of record NZ_JBSFVU010000011.1, on the reverse strand, counting down.
GCACCTGCGAGCCCAAGTACGCCCCCGGCTGGCAGGCCCGGGTCGACGGGCTGGTCCCGAAGGTGGAGTCGACCGTCGCCGACCTGAAGACGGTCATGCGGGACGCGGGCTACGGCGACGGTGACTACAAGCTCGTCGTCATGGGCTACCCGAGCCCGATCGGCCCCGACTTCCGCGACAACCCGAACTACCCGGGCAAGCTCGCCGGCGGCTGCGAAGGCTACGACTCCGACGCCGCATGGGGCCGCAACACCGCCGTGCCGGCCTTCGAGCGCGGGATGCGCAAGGCGGCCGAGGAGAGCGGGGCGTACTACCTCGACAACTCCCGCCTCTTCCACGGCCACGAGGTCTGCATGGAGGACACGTGGGCGCGGGGCCTGTACGTCGACCTCTCCAACCCGTTCCCGCCGGACTCCAATTCGGTACGGCAGTCCTTCCACCCCAACTACCGGGGACACGGGGCCTTCGCGTCCTGCCTGACCCAGTTCTACAACTCCGGCTACCGTGAGGCGGGTTGCACCGACCCCGCGAGCACCGGCAGCCCGAAGCTGTACCAGGGCGCCTGGGACGACGCCTACCGCCCGCTGACCGACCAGGCCACCGGGAACTGCCTCGACGCCTCCGGCGGGTCGAGCGCGAACGGCACCGAGGTGCTCGGCTGGGACTGCCACGGCGGGCGCAACCAGGGCTGGTGGTACGACCCCGAACAGCATTCCCTGCACGTGGAGTTGACCCAGGACCGGTGCCTGGACGTGCCGGGCGGCAACTACACCGCCGGCACCGGCCTGATCATCTGGAACTGCCACGGCGGCGCCAACCAGCAGTTCGTCCGCCAGTCCGGCACGATCCGTCCGGCGGGGGCGCAGGGGCTGTGCCTGACGCACGCAGCCGCCCGGGACCGGGTCCGGCTGCAGAGCTGCGACGGGTCGGCCGCCCAGCGCTTCAGCTGACGCGAGTCCTGGCGTACCAGGGGGCGGGGGAGCCCCCTGGTACGGCTGCGCAGACTAGGCCAGTCCGGGGCCGCGGACCGGAATCGACGTGAACGTCGGCTGCGGCGCCGGGTCCTGGAAGAAGTCGTTGCCCTTGTCGTCCACGACGATGAACGCCGGGAAGTCCTCGACCTCGATCTTCCAGACCGCCTCCATGCCCAGCTCCTCGTACTCCAGGACCTCGACCTTCTTGATGCAGTCCTGGGCGAGACGGGCCGCCGGGCCGCCGATGGAGCCGAGGTAGAAGCCGCCGTGGGCGTCGCACGCCTGGGTGACCTGCTTGCTGCGGTTGCCCTTGGCGAGCATGACCTTGGAGCCGCCCGCCGCCTGGAACTGCTCGACGTAGGAGTCCATGCGGCCGGCCGTCGTCGGGCCGAAGGAACCGGAGGCGTAGCCCTCGGGGGTCTTCGCCGGGCCCGCGTAGTAGACCGGGTGGTCCTTCAGGTACTGCGGCATCTCCTCGCCCGCGTCCAGCCGCTCCTTGATCTTCGCGTGCGCGATGTCACGCGCCACGACCAGCGGGCCGGTCAGGGACAGGCGGGTCTTGACCGGGTACTTGGTCAGCTCCGCGAGGATCGTGTCCATCGGCTGGTTGAGGTCGATCTTGACGACGTCACCCTCCGACTCGAGGTGCTCGTCGGTCGTCTCCGGCAGGAAGCGCGCCGGGTCCGTCTCCAGCTGCTCCAGGAAGACGCCCTCGGCGGTGATCTTGGCGACGGCCTGGCGGTCCGCCGAGCAGGAGACGGCGATCGCGACCGGGCAGGACGCGCCGTGCCGCGGCAGGCGGACGACCCGCACGTCGTGGCAGAAGTACTTGCCGCCGAACTGCGCGCCGATGCCGATCTTCTGCGTCAGCTCGAAGACCTTCTCCTCCAGCTCCTTGTCCCGGAAGCCGTGGCCCAGCTCCGAGCCCTCGGCCGGGATCTCGTCCAGGTAGTGCGCGGAGGCGTACTTCGCGGTCTTCAGCGCGTACTCGGCGCTCGTGCCGCCGACGACGATCGCCAGGTGGTACGGCGGGCAGGCGGCCGTACCGAGCGAACGGATCTTCTCCTCCAGGAACTTCATCATGGAGGCCTCGTTCAGGACGGCCTTCGTCTCCTGGTACAGGAACGACTTGTTGGCCGAGCCGCCGCCCTTCGCCATGAACAGGAACTTGTAGGCGCCGCCGTCGGTCGCGTACAGCTCGATCTGCGCGGGGAGGTTGGAGCCGGTGTTCTTCTCCTCCCACATGGTGAGCGGAGCCATCTGCGAGTAGCGCAGGTTGAGCTTGGTGTAGGCGTCGTAGATGCCGTGCGACAGGTTCTTCTCGTCCTCACCTTCGGTGAGGACGTTCTGGCCGCGCTTGCCCATGACGATCGCCGTGCCGGTGTCCTGGCACATGGGCAGCACGCCGGCCGCCGCGATGTTGGCGTTCTTCAGCAGGTCGAGCGCGACGAACTTGTCGTTGCTCGACGCCTCGGGGTCGTCGATGATCCGGCGCAGCTGCGCGAGGTGGGACGGGCGCAGGTAGTGCTGGATGTCGTGGATGGCCTCCTCGGCCAGCTTGCGCAGCGCCTCCGGCTCCACCTTGAGGAACGTACGGCCGTCGGGCCCCTCGACGGTGGAGACGCCCTCGGACGTCACCAGCCGGTACGGGGTGGTGTCCTCACCCTGGGGGAGCAGATCGGTGTACGCGAACTCAGGCATCTCAGCCCATTCCTCACTCTGACGACGGCGGCCCGCCGACGCTGGCGGGCCACACCAGCGTAGAACCTGCCGTCGGCGCGGATCCTGTGAGGTAGGGCTCAGTGCGTCGTCCACACCCCCTAGTCGCGATCTATCGCGTTTCGGTACGCTGCTGTCGTGGATCTTCAGAAGCCCGCCCAGCCTGCCCGACTCCAGGACGCCGAGCCGCGCGTCACCGAACTGCGCGCCTCGGACGCCGACCGTGACCGTGTCGCCGACATCCTTCGCGAGGCCCTCGCCGAGGGCCGGCTGACCGCGGACGAACACGCCGAGCGCGTCGAGGGGGTGCTGCACGCCAAGACGGTCGGTGAGCTGGACGTCTTCATCCGGGACCTGCCCGCCGCCCACCAGCGGCCCGCGGCCCCCGCGTACACCCCGGCCCCGCCCGGCCCCACGCCCGGCGCGGTCCCGGCCGTGGCGGACGCCAACATGGTGGCCGTCTTCAGTGCGGCGGCACGCAAGGGCCGCTGGCGTGCGGGCCGCCGGCTGCATGCGTACTCGATCTTCGGCAGCGTGGAGATCGACCTCAGCGAGGCGATCTTCGAGTACCAGCAGGTCGTCATCAAGGCCGTCTCCGTCTTCGGTGACGTGCAGATCCGGGTCCCGGAGAACGTGTCGCTGCGCGGCACCGGCGGCGGTGTGCTCGGCAACTTCGAGGTGGACACGCTGGATTCCGTCGAGTCCGACGCGCCCGTCGTCTACGTCGACGGGTGGGCCGTACTCGGCAACGTGGAGGCGCGCCCCAAGCGCGGCAAGCGCGTGGCGGACATCCTCGAACGCGTCCAGGAGAAGGTGCAGGACAAGGTCGACCGGAAGCTGCGCAGACACCTGGACGGCTGACGGCCCGCGAGGGGCGTGAACAAGCCTCTGTGCGCCCGCTGTTGGGAACTCTGTGCATAGGCCCGCGCACAGCGGGTAGGCCTTGCTGCATCGTCTCTCGCTCGCGAAGCCGTCGTCAGGAGTAGACCCGTGCCGCAACCGCCGCATTCGTCCCTGCAGCTAGCCGCCGTTCCGGTCCAGCGGGTGCCGGCGCGTGACAAGGACCAGGACACACCCTGGCACACCGAGGCGGTGTGCCGGCGCGACGAGGCAGGCCTCTTCTTCGCTCCGTCGAAGGAGCCGACCGCCGCCCGGCTGTCCCGCGAGGAGGCCGCCAAGCGGGTCTGCGCCCGCTGTCCGGTCATGGTCGAGTGCCGGGAGCACGCGCTGCTGCAGCCCGAGCCGTACGGCGTCTGGGGCGGCCTGACGGCGGCGGAGCGCCGGGTGGTCCTGGCGCGGAGGCGCCGCCGCGACCTGGAGCTGAAGAAGGCGGCGAGGGCGACGGCGAACCGCATGGCGGGTTGAGCGCCGCATGACGGGTTGAGCCGCCTGGCAGGCTGATACGCCGAACGGGGAAGCGCCCTCTCCGCACAGAGGGCGCTTCCCCGTTCAAGGGCCGGTGATATGAACACCGGCCGTCTGCCTACTTCGCCTTGTCGAAGTCGATCGCGCTGTAGGCCCGCAGCTTGCTCAGCCGGTGCTCGGAGTCGATCCGCCGCACGGTGCCGGACTTCGAGCGCATCACGATGGAGTCGGTGGTCGCGGTCTCCGACCGGTACCGGACGCCGCGCAGCAGCTCACCGTCGGTGATGCCGGTGGCGACGAAGAACACGTTCTCGCCCTGGACCAGGTCCTCGGTGGTCAGCACCCGGTCGAGGTCGTGCCCGGCGTCGAGGGCCCGCTGCCGCTCCGCTTCGTCCTTCGGCCACAGCTTGCCCTGGATGGTGCCGCCCAGGCACTTCACGGCGCAGGCCGAGATGATGCCCTCGGGGGTGCCGCCGATGCCGAGCAGCAGGTCGATGCCGGTGCCCTCGCGCAGCGCGAGGATCGAGCCGGCGACGTCGCCGTCGGTGATCAGCTTGATGCGGGCGCCGGCCTCCCGGACCTCCTTGATGATGCCCTCGTGCCGGGGCCGGTCGAGGATGACGACGGTGACGTCCTCGGGCGCGGACCGCTTCGCCTTGGCGATCCGGCGGATGTTCACGGCCACGGGCGCGTTGATGTCGACGAAGTCGGCCGCCTCGGGCCCGGTGACCAGCTTGTCCATGTAGAACACGGCGGACGGGTCGAACATGGCGCCGCGCTCGGTGGCCGCGAGGACCGCGATCGCGTTCGGCATGCCCTTGGCGGTCAGCGTGGTGCCGTCGATCGGGTCGACGGCGATGTCGACCTCGGGCCCGGTGCCATCGCCGACGCGCTCTCCGTTGAAGAGCATCGGGGCCTCGTCCTTCTCGCCCTCACCGATGACGACGACGCCGTTCATCGAGACGGTGGAGACGAGGGTCCGCATGGCGCGCACCGCGGCACCGTCGGCGCCGTTCTTGTCGCCGCGGCCGACCCAGCGGCCGGCGGCCATGGCCGCGGCCTCGGTCACCCGGACGAGTTCCAAGGCGAGGTTGCGGTCGGGGGCCTCGGAGGGCACATCGAGTTCTGACGGCAGGTGATGGTGCTCGGTCATCGGAGCGCACCTTTCTGATACGACGACGGCCGGATGAGGGTGATGGCCACGACTCTATCGTTAGGCAGACAAAATGAGCAGGGGGCCCCACGGATGAGCGCCTCGGGCACCTGCGACGATAGGGGGCGTGGCAGGTTCCTACGGCAAGCAGAAGAAGACGGTCCGGGGCTTGGTCCAGTCCCTGGGCGTGTGCGTGATGGCGGCGGCGATCGTCTATCTCGTCGTCCCGCACGACGATCACGCTCCCGGGATCAAGCGGGTCGACTACAGCGTGGAGCTGGTTACGGCGCGCCGCGCGGCGAGCTATCCGGTGGCAGCGCCGGAGGGGCTGTCGAAGAGCTGGAAGGCGACCTCGGTCACCTACGACAGCAAGGACGCCCAGCACTGGCACCTGGGCTTCCAGGACCCCGAGGGCCAGTACGTGCAGATCGAGCAGGGCAGGCAGAACCGCCGGGACTTCATCGACCAGGCCAGCCAGGGCGCGAAGGCGACGAAGCGGACCGAGGACATCGGCGGCCGGACCTGGACCCGCTACTCGGGCGGCCGGTACGAGGCTCTCGTCCTGGAGGACACCTCCGGCTCCACCACGGTCGTGGCGGGTACGGCGTCCTTCGGCCAGCTGACGAAGATGGCGGCGGCCCTGAAGATGGCGAAGGGCTAGGCCCGGAAGCGGACGTGAGAAGAGGCCCCCAGCGGCGCTGGGGGCCTCTTTCTCGTTCACTGCGCTGCGCTGCCGTCTCGGATCAGACGGTCGTGACGACGTCGTCGTAGGCCAGGCGCGGCGAGCGCGGGAACCAGGCGTCCTCGCCCGGCTTGCCGATGTTGACGACCATCAGCGGGGTGTGGTCGTCGTCCAGGAACTCCTTGCGGACGCCCTCGAAGTCGAGGCCGGTCATCGGGCCGGCGGCGAGACCCGCGGCACGGACGCCGACGATGAAGTACGCGGCCTGCAGGGCGGCGTTCAGCGCGGCGGAGCCCTCACGGACCGGGCGCTCGCCGAAGAACACGTCCTTCGCCTGCGGGAAGTGCGGGAAGAGGGCCGGCAGCTCCTCGTGGAACTCGTTGTCCGCGGAGAGGATCGCGACCAGCGGGGCGGTGGCGGTCTTGGGCTGGTTGCCCTCGGCCATGTGCTGGACCAGGCGCTCACGGGCCTCGGTAGAGCGGACCAGGGTGATGCGCAGCGGGCTCTGGTTGAAGGCGGTGGGGCCGTACTTGACCAGGTCGTAGATGGCCTGGACCTGCTGGTCGGTCACCGGCTCGTCGGTGAAGGTGTTGGCGGTGCGGGCCTCGCGGAACAGCAGGTCCTGGGCGGCGGGGTCAAGAACGAGAGACATACGTGACTTCCTCAGGTGCGTGTCCCGGTCCGAGGTGCTGGACCGGCTGACAGCACCGACCATACGCGTGGCGAGGTTTAATGTTCAACCAAAATTGGAGCATGGTGATCCGCTTCACAGCGAGGCGCGCCCGCCTACCCGGCGTCCCCGCTTCCCTCGCCCTCCCCGGCTCCCTCCTCCTTCTCGGCGAGCGCCGCGTCCAGCCGGGCCCGCGCCCCCTCCAGCCAGCGTCGGCACACCGCGGCCAGCTCCTCGCCGCGCTCCCATAGCGCCAGGGACTCCTCCAGCGTCGTACCGCCTGCCTCCAGCCGCCGTACCACCTCGATCAACTCGTCCCGCGCCTGCTCGTACGAGAGCGCCTCATCCACCTTGGCGGTCATCCACTCACCCTTCTCGAAGATCCACTAGACATCGACCAGACATCGACGCGTACGGCGAACTCAGTCATCGACTCGTACGGAGAACTCGCCTCCGGCGACCCGCGCCCGCAGGCGCTCGCCCGCGGTCACCTCGTCCGGCCCGCGCACCACGTGCCCCTCGGCGTTCTGGAGGACGGCGTACCCGCGCCGGAGCGTCGCCGCGGGGGAGAGGGCCACCACGCGCGCGTGCGTGTGCGTCAGCTCGGAGTCGGCGCGGTCCAGCAGGTGGCCGAGGGTGCGCCGGGAGCGGTCGAGCAGGGCGGCCACCTGATCGGCCCGTTCGTCGATCATCCGGTGCGGATCCTCTATCGAGGGCCGGGCCAGCGCGTGCGCCAGCCCCCGCTCCTCGCGCTCCAGGAACGCCTCGACGCACCGCCGGGCCCGGTCCCGCAGCATCCGCACCCGCTCGAACTCCTCGCCCACGTCCGGGACGACCTTCTTGGCCGCGTCCGTGGGCGTGGACGCGCGCAGGTCGGCGACGTGGTCGAGCAGCGGGTTGTCCGGCTCGTGCCCGATGGCCGACACGACCGGCGTACGGCACTGCGCCACCGCCCGCACGAGCTGCTCGTCGGAGAACGGCAGCAGGTCCTCCACGCTGCCGCCGCCCCGCGCGACGATGATCACGTCCACGTCCTCGATCGCGTCCAGCTCCTTCACGGCCTGCACGACCTGCGGGACGGCGTGCACACCCTGCACGGGGACGTTGCGCACCTCGAAGCGGACGGCGGGCCAGCGGTGCCGGGCGTTCTCCAGCACATCCCGCTCCGCCGCGGAGGCGCGGCCACAGACCAGCCCGATCAGCTGCGGCAGGAACGGCAGCGGCTTCTTCCGCTCCGGCGCGAACAGCCCCTCGGCCGCGAGCGCCTTCTTCAGCCGCTCCAGCCGGGCCAGCAGCTCGCCGACGCCGACCGGCCTGATCTCGGCGGCCCGCAGCGACAGCTGCCCGCGCGGCGCGTACCACTCCGGCTTCGCCAGGACGACGACCCGGGCGCCCTCGCCGACGACGTCGGCCACGGCGTCGAACACCTGCCGGAAGCAGGTCACGCTGACGGAGATGTCGTACGACGGATCGCGCAAGGTCAGAAACACCACGCCGGCCCCCGGCCGCCGCGACAACTGCGTGATCTGCCCCTCGACCCACACCGCCCCGAGCCGATCGATCCACCCCCCGATGAGCCGGGAGACCTCACCGACGGGGAGCGGAGCTTCCGGGGACGTGTTGGCAGCCATGCCGCGAGGGTAATGGCCGCCGCTGACATTCCGTCCGACGCCGCCTTTCCGGCCCGTCCGACTTGTGAGGACGTGGCCCGTTCAGGGTCGAAGCGGCTTACGGGGCCCGTCGGACGCGGCCTTACGATGGGTCCCATGACCGCTTCGCCTGGCCGCCGTGTCCTGCTCGCCGCCCCCCGTGGCTACTGCGCCGGTGTGGACCGCGCCGTGATCGCCGTCGAGAAGGCCCTCGAACAGTACGGGGCCCCGATCTACGTCCGGCACGAGATCGTCCACAACAAGTACGTCGTGCAGACCCTGGAGAAGAAGGGCGCCGTCTTCGTCGAGCGGACGGAGGAGGTGCCGCCGGGCAACATCGTGATGTTCTCGGCGCACGGCGTCGCCCCGGTCGTCCACGAGGAGGCCCGGCAGGGCCGCCTGGCCACCATCGACGCGACCTGCCCCCTGGTCACCAAGGTCCACAAGGAAGCCGTCCGCTACGCGGGCGAGGACTACGACATCCTCCTGATCGGGCACGAGGGCCACGAGGAGGTCATCGGCACCTCCGGCGAGGCCCCGGACCACATCCAGCTGGTCGACGGCCCCGAGGACGTCGCGAAGGTCCAGGTCCGCGACGAGTCGAAGGTCGTCTGGCTGTCCCAGACCACTCTCTCCGTGGACGAGACCATGGAGACCGTCGACGCCCTGAAGACGAAGTTCCCGGGGCTCGTCTCCCCGCCCAGCGACGACATCTGCTACGCCACCCAGAACCGCCAGCTCGCCGTGAAGCAGATGGGCGCCGAGGCCGAGCTGGTCATCGTCGTCGGCTCGCGGAACTCCTCCAACTCCAAGCGGCTGGTCGAGGTCGCCAAGCTCGCCGGGTCCCGTGAGGCCTACCTGGTGGACTTCGCCGACGAGATCGACGAGGCCTGGCTGGAGGGCGTCACCACGGTCGGCGTCACCTCCGGCGCCTCCGTCCCGGAGGTCCTGGTCGAGCAGGTCCTGGAGTGGCTCGCCGAGCGCGGCTACGGCGACGTGGAGCTGGTCAAGGCGGCCGAGGAGTCCATCACCTTCTCGCTGCCCAAGGAACTCCGCCGTGACCTGCGCGAGGAGGCGGCGGCCCTGGTCGCCGAGCGCGGCGGATCGGGTACGGCGGACGCGTGACCGTCCCTGCGTCCTGAACGCCGTCCCGTACGTCCCGGGGCGTGACTGTCAGTCGCCCGTCGTAACGTAGAGCCATGCAGATCTTCGGCGTGGACATCGGCGGATCCGGGATCAAGGGCGCTCCCGTGGACCTGGAGCGAGGCGACCTGACCCAGGAGCGGTGCAAAGTGCTCACCCCGCACCCGGCGACGCCCGACGGCGTCGCCGACGGGGTGAAGCAGGTCGTGGACCACTTCGGCTGGACCGGCCCGGTCGGCCTGACCTTCCCCGGAGTGGTCACCGGCGGCGCCACGGTCCGTACGGCGGCGAATGTCGACAAGAGCTGGATCGACACGGACGCGGGCGCGCTGTTCAGCGGTCGGCTCGGCGGGCTGCCGGTGACCGTGGTCAACGACGCGGACGCGGCCGGCGTCGCCGAGATGCAATTCGGCGCCGGGCGGGGCCGCAGAGGCACGGTCATCCTGCTCACCTTCGGCACCGGCATCGGCAGCGCCGTCTTCGTGGACGGTGCCCTGGTCCCCAACACCGAACTGGGCCACCTGGAGCTGAAGGGCCACGACGCGGAGACCCGTGCCTCCAGCAAGGCCAAGGAGGACGAGGAGCTGACCTGGGAGCACTGGGCCGGCCGCCGCGTCCAGAAGTACCTCGCGCACGTCGAGATGCTGTTCTCGCCGGAGCTGTTCATCATCGGCGGCGGGGTGAGCCGCAAGGCGGACAAGTTCCTGCACTTCATCGAAGGCATCAAGGCCGAGATCGTCCCGGCCCAGCTGGAGAACAACGCGGGGATCGTGGGCGCGGCGATGCACGCGGCGCAGCAGCGGGCGCAGGCGTAGTACGGGCAGCCGGAGGAGACGAGGGAGCCGGGCCGGCCGGGGGAGCCAGGGGCGGCCGGGGGAGCTGGGGGCGGCTGGTCAGCCCCGGCGCCGCCGGCGCCGCACCCGCCGCACCCGGCGCACCAGCACGATCACCCCGGCGGCGAGTGTCCCCCCGTACAGCCAGCCCGCCTGCGTGGCGAGCCCGGTGACCAGCCCCATCAGCCGGCTCGGCAGCCCCGCGCTGCCGTCGGAGACCGGAAACAGGCCCACGGCGAAGGCGATCGGCACGACCACGGGCGCGGTCAGCAGATCGCTGTCGCGCACCCACAGCGCGGTCAGCACGCACACCGGCAGGAACAGCACGCCGTACACCGGCAGGGACGCGCCGAACAGCAGCTGGTCCAGGCATCCCAGCAGGAACATCGCGACGGCGCAGAACAGCCCGCCACCGAGCCCCGTCAGCCGGGGCCGGGCCATCCTCCGGCCCGGCGGTACCGGCCGTGCGACCCGCACCTGCCGAGCGGCGTGTGCCTGCCGAGCGGCCGGACCCGGCGCGGGCCTGCGCTCACCCGCCGGGCGGCGCCGGGCCTGCGGCGGCAGGGACGCGGGCGGCGGGGTGCCGCGCCGCGCTCCTTGCGGTCCGTCGTTCGGGGGGCGCGTTCTGTGTTGCTCCACTGGACCAACTTAGGTCTGTTTATGTGCCCAATCGCTCCTCAGACACGCCGATGACGGGAGCTTGACCAGAGCATCGAAGCTCACAGGGGGACGCGGCCCGGAACCCCGTAAACTGGTGGATCGGCCAGTGTCGGTCTCTAGTCCCTGGCCCCTGGCACACCACCCCTGGCCCACTCATCTACGGGAAGTCGCAACGTGTCGCTCACGATCGGAATCGTCGGCCTGCCGAATGTCGGCAAGTCGACCCTGTTCAACGCCCTGACCAAGAACGACGTGCTGGCGGCCAACTACCCGTTCGCCACGATCGAGCCGAACGTCGGCGTGGTCGGCGTCCCCGACGGCCGCCTGGCCCAGCTGGCCTCGATCTTCGGCTCGGAGCGCATCCTTCCGGCCACGGTCGACTTCGTCGACATCGCCGGCATCGTGCGCGGCGCCTCCGAGGGTGAGGGCCTGGGCAACAAGTTCCTCGCGAACATCCGTGAGTCCGACGCGATCTGCCAGGTCATCCGCGCCTTCAAGGACGAGAACGTCGTCCACGTCGACGGCAAGGTCTCGCCGAAGGACGACATCGAGACGATCAACACCGAGCTGATCCTCGCCGACCTCCAGACCATCGAGAAGGTCCTGCCCCGCCTCCAGAAGGAGTCGCGGATCAAGAAGGACGTGGCCCCGAAGGTCAAGGCGGTCGAGGAGGCCAAGGAGATCCTGGAGAAGGGCGACACCCTCTTCTCCCAGGGCATCGTCCAGGGCACCGAGCGCGCCGAGCTGCTCCACGACCTGCACCTGCTCACGACGAAGCCCTTCCTCTACGTCTTCAACGTCGACGAGGACGAGCTGACCGACGAGGGCTTCAAGGACGAGCAGCGCGCCCTGGTCGCCCCCGCCGAGGCGATCTTCCTGAACGCCAAGCTGGAGGCCGACCTCGCCGAGCTGGACGAGGAGGAGGCCCTGGAACTCCTGGAGTCCGTCGGCCAGCACGAGCCCGGCCTCGCCACCCTGGCCCGCGTCGGCTTCAACACCCTCGGCCTGCAGACCTACCTCACGGCCGGCCCCAAGGAGTCCCGCGCCTGGACCATCAAGAAGGGCGCCACGGCCCCCGAGGCGGCCGGCGTGATCCACACCGACTTCCAGAAGGGCTTCATCAAGGCCGAGGTCATCTCCTTCGCCGACCTGGTGGAAACCGGCTCGGTCGCCGACGCCCGCGCGAAGGGCAAGGCCCGCATGGAGGGCAAGGAGTACGTGATGCAGGACGGGGACGTGGTGGAGTTCCGCTTCAACGTCTAATACGTCCGGCGAAAGGCCGTCTGACCTGCGACGGAGCGGGTCGGGCGGCCTTTGCGGTCCGCAGAGAGTCCGCAGCGTGCTGACTTTGGTCAGCGCGTGGGGGTAACGGCTACGCCGCTTCGTTGGCTGACGCCTCGCCGTTCGGGAGGGCGTTCCGCGTACGCCCGGCGCTCCGAGACGGTCTTCGCCGATTCGCCATGCTGGATTCAGCAGGCTGGCGTAGTGGTGCCGCAAGGCATGAGGTCCGGTGCCCTTCGCTATGCCGGCCTCCGCGCAGGCGGGCCGCCAGGACCCGTCCATGAAGTGCATGTAGACCACGGGCCCACCCTGCGGCGCCGTGAAGAGCCAGCCCGCAGGCCCATCGGTGGGGAAGTCCCGCAGGGGCCCCTGAAGCCCGTGCCGTCTTGGAAGGGGTGAGGAAGACGGCTGCCCGACTGGACGCCGCGGTAGCGCGCTTGATCGCCCAGCGGAACGCCCAGGCGGAGCCCCGACTGAGTGAGGGCTGACCTGATTAGCCGGCTTTGCTACGCCGCTTCCGAAGCCCTCCTCCACATCACCCACGCCCGCGCCTACGCAGCCACCGACGAGAACCCGTCGGCCGCACGTGCCCTCCTGGCCGCCGAAGATGCCCTCCTACGGGACGACGGCCCTCAGCCCAGCTACTCCCGCGTCAGCGGCCCCGCCGCCGGCACCGTGGCCAGCCACACCGCCCGCACCCTGACCGACCTCGCCGACCACATCGGCACCGAACAGCAGCACCGAGACGCCCTGACCCGGTGGGACCCGGAGAAGTACAAGCGCGTCCATGCCCTCACCCACGCAGACCTCGGCGACAGCCTCGCCGCCCAGGCCCGCGCCGACGAAGCGGTCGCCGCATGGACCCAGACACTGGTCCTCATGGAGGGCATTACCTCTGACCGGACCCGCAAGGCGATCACCTCGATCCGCTCCACGCTCGCGGTCTACCAGCGCCGCCGCGTTCCCGGCGCCGCCGATCTAGCCCGCCGCGCCCGCGAGGCCCTCGCCTAACATGCCCAACAACCCGCCCGACGAAGGGAACACCGTGGCCCAGCAGACCGACGACCGCTCCCAAGCCCTTAAGCCGGCGCTCGAATCGATGACCCTGCTGGTCGCGGCCGTCATCGTCCACGACAAGGCGACCAACCGCGTCGTCCTGCTCCAGCGCAGCGAGAACGCCAAGTTTGCCCAGGGCCTGTGGGACCTCCCCGTCGGCAAGAGCGAACCGGGCGAGCCCATCACGGAGACTGCGGTCCGCGAGCTCTACGAGGAGACGGGCCTCACCGTGAAGCCCGAGTCCCTCAAGGTCGCCCACATCATCCACGGCGCCTGGGGCGTCGAAGCCCCCAACGGCTTCCTCACAGTCGTCTTCGCGGCCCACGACTGGACGGGCGAACCCGAAAACCGCGAACCCCGCAAGCACTCTCAGGTCCGCTGGGTCGACGCCAACGCCATCCCCGAGGCGTTTGTGGATACCACTGCCAGCGCCCTCCACCACTACCTGAATGACGGCTCGGAGGTCTCGCTGGACGGCTGGTCGGCAGCGTGAGCATCACGCTGCTTCACCTCATACCCAAGGATCCGCACGAGACTGCGCAGGCCCGGCTACAGCAACTGGTTCCTGAGGCGTTGGGCGGTTACGACGTTTGGGACATGCCCGGCACAGCCTCGTAACCACAGATCCAGAATGCGAGCTACCGCTACCGCCAGCTAGCGTCCAGGCGCTGGAGGACCTCCTGGGCACGGACCTGCGACAGGTCATCGCCCGGTACTGACGTCAAGCGCTGGCTCGCTATGCAGGGCCGCTCGGAAACAGAGGCCCGTAAGGCAGGTAATCGTCGTCCGGCACGCGCGGCACGTAGTCCGGGGCCGTGCGTGCAGCCACCGCCAGCAGGCGAGCGGCAGCCTCCTCCTCGGAGATGGAGGCAAGCCCGAGGGCGTGCAGAAGGCGGTCGCGCTCGGCGTCGAAGTCCGGGTGGTCGGCCCGTAGGTCCGAGCCGAGCTCGCTGATCGCGAAGCCCTTCGCCAGGTCGCGCCAGAAGGGCAGCACCACGATGAGTGTGATGGCGTGGACGAGGTCGGCGCCGATCAGTGTGGCCTGACCTTCCGAGTCGGCGTACAGGACGGGCCTCTCCTCGGCCCCGGCTTCCCCGCACAGGAAGTACGTGCCGCCGGCGCCGCAGCCGGCTATCGGGTGCAGGGGGATACCAGTGGGAAGGGCAAGGTCCTCAATGGGGTCCCGGCGTTCGACGTCGAAATCGCCAGGCCAGGCGAGCGCGGTAGCAAGGGAAGGCTCCTGCTCAATCCGAAGGAGTAGATCGTCTGGTGCGGTCATGGGCGGAACGTAACAGCGCCCTCGGACATCTGGTCGACGGGGCCGTTGATCGGCGACGTGTCCGGGCCGTTCATCTACTTCCCGATGCGGTACAGCATGGCCGAGGAGGCTTCGGCCTACGCCGCCGATCTCGCGGCATCGATGGGGCTCGTTTGCTATGACCCGCAGGCTCGGCTGCTGTGGCCGTGACCGCCTTCGGATCGAGGGCCGGGTGTAGTCCGGCACGACCATCCTGTGCGCAGGTAGCGTGACCGGCATGTCCGAGGAGTTGCCCGGCTTTCCCTACCACCCCGACCCCTTGGCGACCGGGGCGGTCGTTGCGTCCAGCACGACGTGCCTCTGCTGCGGGAGGGCGCGGGGGTTCATCTACACGGGCCCGGTGTACGCGGTCGAGGAACTTTCCAACCTGCTGTGCCCGTGGTGCATCGCGGATGGCAGCGCGGCTGCGAAGTACGACGCACACTTCATCGGTGACCCGGTCGGGGACGATGTCCCGCTTCAGGTCGTGATGTCCGTCGATGCGTGTACGCCGGGCTTCTCCTCCTGGCAGGACCCGCGGTGGTTCTTTCACTGCGGTGACGGTACGGCGTTCATGGGGGCGGTAGGGGCGGCCGAGCTGGCCGCGTTCCCGGATGCCCAGGAGGAGCTGCGCAGCGAGGCCAGCGCGTGGGGGTGGTCCACCGAGGCAGTGGAGAGCTATCTGGGTGCTCTGGACAAGGACAGTCAGCCCACCGGCTACCTCTTCATGTGCGGCACGTGCGGCCGGTACATGGCGTACGCGGACTTCACGTAGGGGGGTGGCTCGGCTACGGCTGGGTCCAGCCGTTGGCGAACTCGCAGTGGAGGTCCGTCCAGCGGCGCTGTTCGGCGGGGGTGTGGCTGGGGTAGCCGAGGCGTCCCACGCCCTTGACCCAGTGATCCCAGAGGCCGTCGGGCTCCGTGGAGCGGTCGGCGTGGTGGATGCCGAGGCGGGCGTCGAGATGGAGGAGGGCGCCGAGGGCGGCGGGCTGGTCGTAGTGCAGGTCGGTGCGGGGGAGGTGGCGGAAGGGGCCGACTCCTCGGGAGTCGAGAAACGTGCCCGGTGGGTAAGCCCCGGGGCCAGAGTTGACACGGGGTTCCCCGATACGTACTGTTCTCCGAGCTGTCCGACGTGAGCGCCGACTCCGGTCGGTCCCCGGACAGCCATTCCGCAAGTACCAGCCAAGATTCGGCGCCTCTGCGTCGACCTCTTTGGCGTGCGCATTTGCGAAATGAGGAATCCGCGTTCGAAAGAGCGCAGCCCCGATTAGCTCGGGAGCAAGGAATCCGCTAAAGTCTCACTCGTCGGAACGGCCCAACAGCCGCGAAGGCAACTCCCGCCGACCGGGAATCGGACGCCGAAAGGATCTGATAGAGTCGGAAACACCGAAGGGAAGCCCGGAGGAAAGCCCGAGAGGGTGAGTACAAAGGAAGCGACCGTTCCTTGAGAACTCAACAGC